>CAMWWU010000056.1 GCA_947178025.1 uncultured Alistipes sp.
GCTCTGGATCATGCGCGCCATATAGGTCAGCACCATGTCGGCATCCTGCTCCTCGGCCAGCGTGTTGGCCTCCGACCAGAACTCCTTGTTGCTCTTGCCCACGGCGGGGATGAAGTCGTACTCCTGCATGTTGCCCGGGGCGAGCGTGCCGTCGAAGTCGTAGATCAGGGCGATGGTGAAGCGATAGTCCATGGTTTTCGGTCTTTGGATTTCAAAGGTAACTTATTTTCATTATTTTTGCAAGAACGAAACCGAAAACGAAAAAACTATGGAATTCAAGGAAGTGCTGGCCCGTCGGCGCAGCATCCGAAAATACGACGATCGGCCGGTTCCGGCCGATGTAGTCGAGCGACTGCTCGATGCGGCCCTCGCGGCCCCCTCCTCCCGCAACTCGCGGTCGACCCGCCTGCTGCTCGTCGACGACCCCGCCTTGGTGGCCCGCATGGCCGGCATGCGCGATTACGGCGCGGGATTCCTGGCCGGTGCGCCGCTGGCCGTCGCGGTGCTGGGAGATACGACGAAGACCGATCTGTGGGAGGTGAACGCGGCGATCGCGGCTACGGTGCTGCAACTCGCGGCCGTCGACGAGGGGCTCGCCTCGTGCTGGGTGCATGTCGCCGGACGTCCGCGCTGCAAGGCGGAGCCCGACGGCGAAAGCGCTGCCGACTACCTGCGCAGCTTCCTGCCGCTGCCCGAGGGGTGCGAACCGCTTTGCGTCATCGCCTTGGGGTATTCCGACTTCCGCCCCGCTCCCCTGCCCGAATCCGACGACCGGGCGCGGATCGTCCGGCTGCGCTGAGGCGCAGCGGTAACATAGCCGGGACGTTGCGTTCCCGGCTGCACGGCCGATGCGGAGCCGGTCTGCGCCGGTCTGTGGGCCGGCGCGGCTTTGCCGACGCTTCGGAGCGTCAGTTGCGCTCCTTGCGCAGCTTGATGCGTTCGAGGTGTTCGAGCAGGCGCCGGCCGAACTCTTCGCGGCGGTGCCTCAGGTTGGCCCGCCACCCTTTCCAGCGGGTGTAGCGCGCCTTCTTTTCGGGATATATGTCGCGGATCGTCAGCAGAATGCCCGTCTCCTCGACGTCGCCGAAGTCGGGGTTCGACACCGTGTCGAAGACCTTCATCGTGGGCGACAGATTCATGTAGGCATTGATCAGCGGCGGAATGTTCTCGTTGAACTCGCGGATCTTCTGGATCAGGATGCGGTAGTTCTCCACGTAGGTTTCGCCCGTGAAGAGCTGTTCGTAGTAGGGATCGTCCAGGTCGAGGTCGAGCGGATGGATGCCCTCCACCAGCCTTTCGCGATCGGGGAAGTAGCGGCGCAGGAACCAGATCAGGGCGTTGCGTGCGACGCTCTTGTAGGAGGTGTACATCGTCACCTTGCCGAAGAGGTACTTCGCCCTCGGGTTGAGTACGACCAGCGCCCCGAGACCGTCCCAGAGGTTGTCGAGCGCATAGAGGCTCTTGGGGTTCTGCCGCGCCTGATAGGCGGTCTGCACGAACGAGCGGCCGAGTTCGATGGTCCGGGGCAGATACCTGCGGCGGAAGCGGTCGCTGAAGCGGAAATAGTGCTCGGTGGAGAGGTGGCGCGGGTGCGACGTGGTGCAGACGATGAAGCGGTATCCGCCGACGATCTGCTCGGCGGCGGGGTCCCAGACGATCAGCTGGAAGTATCCGTCGCCCGCGAGGTCCTCCTCGTCGATGTCCACTTCGTGGCCGGTGCCTCCTCCGGCGTTGCGGAATGCCTCTTCGCGCAGACGTCCCACCTCGCGCATCAGCGCGGGGCATTCGGCGGCCGAGAAGACGTAGATCTCGTTCGAGGCTTTGTTCGTGTCGCGTACCTTGCGCTCGGGCGTCAGCTCGGCCTTGAGCGCTGCCCGATCCACGGGCGGAAGTATGGGTTGCATGTCGTTTTGTCGTTGGTTTCGGGGCCGGCAGCTCCGGCCGCATGGCACAAAAGTACCGTTTTTATCGTTGTTCGGTCCTCTTTTCGAGCGATTCACCCAAAAAATACGTCTTTCTGCGTATGTATTCGACCTGTTCGCGCAGCGATCCCAGGTGCTGGAGTTCCGACGTGGAGATCGGTTCGCCGGCGACGATCCGGAAGTGGCGTCCGGCCTGCGAGAACATCTCGTCGGGCAGCCACAGCATTTCGATGTTGAACCGGATGCCCAGCGTCTTGCGGATGCGGTCCACGCGGTAGAAGAAGTTCGACAGCCGCCCCTCGACGAAGACCGGAACGATCTGCCGCTGCGAGGCGTAGGCCTTTTTCAGGAAGTTGATCTTCCACTCCGTGTCGGTCACGCGGCCGTCGATGCGGCGCGAGCAGAGTCCAGCCGGAAAAGTCAGCAGGGGCAGGTCGCCGAAATAGGCCTCCTCCATGCGGCGGGCGTAGGCGGCGTTCTGTGCGCCGTGCTTGTTGACCGGCACCCAGAGCGGGCGCAGCGGCTCGACGTGCATCAGCAGGTCGTTGACCACGACCCGGGCGTCGCCGAAGCGGTCGATCAGCTTGTCGGCCAGCATCATGCCGTCCATGCCGCCGAACGGGTGGTTGGCGACGAAGAGGTAGCGGCCCCGGGGGTCGAGGCGCTCCAGCCCCTCGGCCGAATAGGTGACCTGCCAGTCGCGGAAGCAGGCGCGGATGAACTCCTGCGGCGGCAGTTCCCAATAGTTTTCGAGGATGTGGTTGATCTCCTTTTCGCGGACCGTGCGGCGCAGCCGGGCGATCAGCGGACGGGGGATCCAGCGGGCCAGCCGCGGCGCTTTCTCCGCGAGTACGGCTCCGATATCTATTGTGGGCATGTGCGGGGTGTTCGAAAATTAATATGGACAAATATACGGAATCTTTTTTGAAAAAACGCTAACTTTGACCCCAAACAGACCTTTGTCAACAACGATATGTCGCAATATCACACACCCGTGCTGCTGGAGGAGTCGGTCGGACTGCTGGAGATCGACCCGGCGGGCACCTACGTCGACCTGACGTTCGGCGGGGGCGGACACTCGCGCCGCATCCTCGCGTCGCTGGGCCCCGAGGGGCGGCTTTACGGCTTCGATCAGGACAGCGATACGCGCGCCAACCGCCCCGACGACGCGCGTTTCCACTACGTGGAGAGCAACTTCCGTTTTCTGCGCGGAGCGCTCCGGCTGCGGGGCGTCGGGCAGGCGGACGGCATACTGGCCGACCTGGGTGTCTCGTCGCACCACTTCGATGCCGTGGAGCGGGGCTTCTCGTTCCGGGGCGAGGCGCCCCTCGACATGCGCATGAACCGGCGCGGCGGGCTTACGGCCGCCGACGTCGTGAACGGTTACGACGCCGAGGCGCTGACGCGCATCCTGGGCGACTGGGGCGAGCTGGATACGCCGTGGAAGGTGGCCAACTGCATCGTGCGGGCGCGCGGGGCGGCACGTATCGCGACGACGGCCGATCTGGTGGCCGCCGTGAAGCCCTGCACGCCGAAGAAGGAGGAGGCGAAGTTCCTCACGAAGCTCTTCCAGGCGTTGCGCATCGAGGTCAACGGCGAGATGGAGGCGCTGAAGATGGCGCTCGAACAGAGCCTCAAGGTGCTGCGTCCCGGCGGCCGGCTGGTCGTGATCTCCTACCACTCGCTCGAAGACCGGCTGGTCAAGAACTTCCTGCGCAGCGGCAACTTCTCGGGCACGGTCGAGAAGGACTTTTTCGGGCGGGCGCAGGCTCCGTTCGAGGTCGTGACGCGCAAGGCCGTGACGCCCGGTGCGGAGGAGCTGGAGCGCAACCCCCGCTCGCGCTCGGCGAAGCTCCGCTGCGGAGTCAGGAAGACGAATGAATAAGAAAAAACCGAACGAGATATGTTCGACCACGAGTTTGATCCCGTAACTCCCGAGGAGCAGGCCCGCCGCGAGCAGGAGGCCGACTTCGCGCGCCGCGTGCGCCGCGAGGTGCGCCGCATGGAGCGGGGCGAGGCGGACGAGGACCTGCGCGCCGACGAGGAGCTGGAGGCTGCCGAGCGCGCCGAGGCCGAGGAGCGCGAACGGCGCGAGCGGCGTCGCAGCGCGAACCTCTTCCGGCAGTTCGTGTCGGGCACGATCCTCGTGCGCGAGGGGGTGTCGAAATACTACCTCTACATGTGCTGCATCGCGGGGATGTTCTTCCTGAATATCGCCGTGATGTTCATGGCACTGCATCAGGACATGAAGTATACGCGCCTCTCGCGGGAGGTGCAGGTGCTGCGCGAACGGTCGATCCGTTTGCAGGAGCTGCGTTTCCGCCGCACGACCCACTCGGCCGTCGCCGCCGAGCTGCGCCGCCGCGGCATCGAACTCTACGATCCCGCCGCTCCGGGCGAGGTCGTCGACAAGTAACCCGAAAAGATGAAGGAGGAGCGTTCGAAGATCAAAAGCGACATTCTGCTGCGTGTGCGGCTGCTCTACGTGCTGTTCGTGCTCGCGGGCTTCGTCGTGCTCGCCCGGCTCGTCTGGGTGCAGCTCTTCAGCGCCGAGGTGGCCCATAACGCCGACCGACTCGCGGCCCGCATCTTCACCGAGGAGGTGATTCCGGCCCGCCGGGGCAGCATTCTGGCCCGCGGGGGCGAACCCCTCGCCACGTCGCTCTTCCGCTATCAGGCGGCCTTCGACTTCGCCTCGCCGGGCCTCGATTCGCTGGCGACGTTCCACGAGCAGGCCGACTCGCTGGCCAAGCTCCTCGCCGCCTTCTTCGGCGATCGCCCGGCTGCGGAGTACGCGCGCCGCTTCCGCACGGAGCATGCCCGCCGCTACCGGCTGGTCAACCCCCGCGATACCTCCTACCTGCCCGACGGCGGGCTCTTTTCGCGCGTGAAGCAGTGGATGTTCGGCGACGAGCGCATCACGCGCCGCATCTACGATACGATCCGCGACCATACTCCCGTGAACATCTTCCCCCGCGAGGTCGACTACGCCGAGTGGGAGGTCCTGCGGCGCTATCCGCTCCTCAACTGGAACATGGGCATGGTCTACCGCCTCGTCGAGCGCGACGAGCGCGTCTTCCCGCAGGGCGAGCTGGCGCGCCGCACGATCGGTCTGACGGGCGACCGGGGCGAGTACGGCATCGAATCGGCCTATCGCGAGGAGCTCGCGGGGCGCGACGGCAAGGCCGTGCGGCAGCGCATCGCCCGTGGCTTCTACGGCCGTGTGGCGGGCGGCGGACAGGAGGATCCGGTGGATGGCTTCGACGTGGTGACGACGCTCGATTTGGAGTTGCAGGACGTGGCCGACAAGGCGTTGCGACGGCAGCTCGAAGCGCAGAACGCTTCGTGGGGCACTACGATCGTCATGGAGGTCGCCACGGGCGAGATCCTGGCCCTGGCCAATCTCGGCCGCAATGCCGACGGCAGCTACTCCGAGCAGGAGAACTACGCGCTGAGCCGCAGCATGGAGCCCGGATCGACCTTCAAGCTGGCGACGGTGCTCACGCTGCTCGACGAGGCGGGCATGTCGCCCGGGCAGATCTACGACACGAACAACGGCGATCCGGTGACCGTGGGGCCGGCCAAGAACATCCGCGACTCGCATCGCGGCGACCGCGAGATCGCTCTGCGGCGCGCCGTTTCGGGGTCGTCGAACGTCTACTTCGCCCGGGCGATGTGGGATCTCTACGGCAAGACGGGCAAGAAACAGCAGTACAGCGACTTCCTGCACGAAAAGCTCCACCTGGGCGAGACCGTCGGTCTGGAGCGCCTCGGCGAGCGGGCCCCCTCGATCACGACCGACTGGAAGGTGCCCGACCCGGGGGTGATGCTCGTGAAGATGGCCTACGGCTATCGCGTGCGGATGGCGCCGATCCAGATGATCACCTTTTACAACGCCATCGCCAACGGCGGGCGGATGATCTCGCCCGTGCTGGTGCGGGAGCTGGCGCGCGGCGGCGATACGGAGGAGCGTTTCGAAGGGCGTACGATCGCCTCGTCGATCTGTTCGCGTTCGACGCTGCGCGAGGTGCGGAGCTGTCTCGAGGCGGTCTGTACCGAGGGTACGGCGAGCGCCTTCTTCGGTGATACGACGCGCCTGCGGGTCGCAGCCAAGACCGGTACGGCGCAGATCACCGATGCCCGCAGCCGCGAGGGGCGCTACTACCTCGGTTCGATGGTGGCCTACTTCCCGGCCGACGAACCCCGCTATACGGTGCTGACGACGATCGAAACCCGGGCCCAGGCGGGCAAGGCCTACTACGGCGGTCCGCTGGCGGGTCCCGTGGTGAAGCGCGTGGTCGACTATATCTATAACCGCGGCGACGACTGGTGCGGACGCCTTTCGGGCGAGGGGCCCCGCCGCTACCCCGAGCGCATGAAGGGGGGCGATATCGACCAGATCCGCCGCGTCGCCGGCAAGCTGGCGCGGGGCGTGAAGTCCGACGCCCGCACGGGCTGGGGCCGGGCGCAGGTCGATAGCCTCTCGAAGGTGACGGTGACGAGCCTCTCCGCGGACGACGGGCGCATGCCCGACGTGCGGGGCATGGGGCTCAAGGATGCGCTTTTCCTGCTCGAAAGCCGGGGCCTGCGGGTCCGCTTCTCGGGACAGGGCAGCGTCGTAAGACAGAGCATAGCGGCCGGCGAGCGCATCGCGCGCGGCACGACCGTAACGATAACATTGGGTTGACATGAAACGACTGAACGAACTGTTGAAACATATTGCCGTCGAAGAGCTTCTGGGCGACGCGGCGACCGAAATCGCCGGCCTGACCTACGACTCGCGGACCGTGCGTCCGGGCGACTGCTTCTTCGCCGTGCGGGGCACGCAGTGCGACGGTCATGCCTTCATCGCGGGGGCCGTGGCGCGGGGAGCTGCAGCCGTGGTCTGCGAGGAGCTGCCCGCCGAGCGGGCCGAAGGGGTCGTCTACGTCGCGGTGGCCGATTCGCAGAGGGCGATGGCCGATCTGGCCGCGGCCTTCTACGACCATCCGAGCCGCGAACTGAAGCTCGTCGGCATCACCGGCACCAACGGCAAGACGACGACCGCGACGCTCCTCTACGAGCTGATGCGGGCGCTGGGCTGTCGGGCGGGGCTGATCTCGACGGTGGTCTACCGAATCGGCGACCGCAGCGTCGAGGCGACGCATACGACGCCCGACGCCATCCGCCTCAACGCCATGATGCGCGAGATGGTCGACGAGGGGTGCGAATACTGCTTCATGGAGTGCTCGTCGCACGCCATCGTGCAGGAGCGCACGCGGGGCCTGCACTTCGCGGGGGGCGTCTTCTCGAACATCACGCACGACCACCTCGACTACCACAAGACCTTCGCGGAGTATATCCGGGCCAAGAAACTCTTCTTCGACGGGCTGCCCGCCGGAGCCTTCGCCCTGACGAACCTCGACGATCGCAACGGCCGCGTGATGGTGCAGAATACGGCCGCCGCCGTGCGGAGCTACTCGCTGCGGTCGATGGCCGACTACCGCTGCAAGGTGGTCGAGACGCATCTGGACGGCATGCTGCTGCGCATCGACGGCTGCGAGGTGTGGATCGGTCTGGTGGGGCGTTTCAACGCCTACAATCTGCTGACGGTCTATGCCGTCGCCGCGGAGCTGGGATTCGACCGCGGGGAGGTGCTGCGCGCCGCGTCGACCCTGCGGCCGGTGAGCGGCCGCTTCGAGATCGTGCGTGCGGAGGACGGTACGACGGCGGTCGTCGACTACGCCCACACGCCCGATGCGCTCGAAAACGTGCTGCGGACGATCGAGGAGATCCGCACCCCGCGGCAGCAGCTGATCGTCGTCTGCGGCTGCGGAGGCGACCGCGACCGGACCAAACGGCCCGAGATGGCGCGCATCGCCGTGAAGTATGCCTCGACGGCGATCTTCACCTCCGACAATCCGCGCCACGAGCCGGCCGAGGCGATCCTCGACGAGATGTGCGCGGGGCTGGCTCCCGGCGACCGCTACCTGCGCATCGCCGACCGGGCCGAGGCGATCCGCACGGCTGCGATGCTGGCCCGTCCGGGCGATGTGATCCTCCTCGCCGGCAAGGGGCACGAAACCTATCAGATCGTCGGCGACGAGAAGCGCCATTTCGACGACCGAGAGCAGATCCGAACCTGCTTCGCACATAATTTTTAATACGACAATTACCGATCTTTTCCATGTTCTATCATCTTTTCCGGTATCTCGACCAGACCTTCAACCTGCCCGGATCGGGCATGTTCCAGTATATCTCGTTCCGCGCGGCGATGGCCGTCATCCTCTCGCTGCTCATCGTCATCATCTTCGGCCGGTCGGTCATCGACTTCCTGCGCCGCAAGCAGATCGGCGAGGATATCCGCGACCTGGGGCTCGAAGGGCAGCTCCAGAAGAAGGGTACCCCGACCATGGGCGGCCTGATCATTCTGCTGGCCATTTTGGTGCCGATGCTGCTGCTCGGCAAGCTGGACAACATCTACGTGCAGCTGATGCTCGTTTCGACCGTCTGGCTGGGCTTCATCGGCGGTCTGGACGACTACATCAAGGTCTTCCGCCACCGCAAGGAGGGGCTTCAGGGGCGTTTCAAGATCGTGGGGCAGGTCGGCCTGGGCATCATCGTCGGCACGACCATGTGGCTCTCGCCCGATATCGTCGTCCGCGAGAAGACCACGCAGCCCGTACAGACGGTCTACGTCGACGCCGACGGTACGCCCGTCGAGAGCGTCCGCCAGCGCGTGGTGCTCAGTTCCGAGAGCGTCAAGACCGCCAAGACGACCATTCCGTTCATCAAGGACAACGAGTTCGACTACGCCCGGCTCACGGGCGGGCACGACACGGCTGCGTGGCTGCTGTACGTGCTGGTGGCGATCTTCGTCGTGACGGCCGTGTCGAACGGCGCCAACCTCACCGACGGACTCGACGGGCTGGCGACCGGCGTTTCGGTGCCGATCGTCGCGGTGCTCGGCGTGCTGGCCTATCTCTCGGGCCACATCGTCTACGCCGACTACCTCAACATCATGTATATTCCCGATGCGGGCGAGCTGGTGGTCTTCGCCGCGGCGCTGACCGGCGCCCTCGTCGGATTCCTGTGGTACAACACCTTCCCGGCGCAGATCTTCATGGGCGACACGGGCTCGCTGTCGATCGGCGGCGTGATCGCCGTCTTCGCGCTCTGCATCCGCAAGGAGCTGCTGCTGCCGCTGCTCTGCGGCGTCTTCCTCGTCGAGAGCTTCTCGGTGATGATGCAGGTCGGCTGGTTCAAGTACACCCGCCGCAAGTACGGCGAGGGGCGCCGCATCCTGCTCATGTCGCCCGTACACCACCACTATCAGAAGAAGGGGATCTTCGAGACGAAGATCGTCATCCGCTTCTGGATCATCTCGCTGCTGCTGGCGGCGATGACGCTCGTCACGTTGAAAATCCGATAATATGAAGAAAATCGTCGTATTGGGCGGCGGCATCAGCGGCTACGGCTCCGCGATCCTCGCCAAGAAAAAAGGCTTCGAGGTCTTTCTGACCGATGCCGGACGCATCGCCGACCGCTTCCGTGCGCGGCTCGACGAGTGGGAGGTCCCCTACGAGGAGGGCGGACACACGATGGAGCGCATCCTCGATGCGCAGGAGGTCGTCAAGTCGCCCGGCATCCCCGACACGGCGCCCGTCGTGCGGGCGATCCGCGAACGGGGTATCCCGGTCGTTTCGGAGATCGAGTTCGCCGGGCGCTACGCGGGCAAGGCCCGCTGCATCTGCATCACGGGGTCGAACGGCAAGACCACCACGACGTCGCTCATCTACAAGATCCTGCGCGACGCCGGGATGAACGTCGCCCTGGGCGGCAACATCGGCGAGAGCTTCGCCTGGTCGGTCGCTACGGGCGATTACGACTGGTATGTGTTGGAGCTCAGTTCGTTCCAGCTGGACGGCATGTACGACTTCCGGGCCCATGTCGGCGTGCTCATGAACATCACGCCCGACCACCTGGACCGCTACGACCACTGCTTCCAGAACTATGTCGACTCGAAGATGCGCATCGCGCGGAACATGACCTCGCGCGACTACTTCATCTACTCGGGCGACGACGAGACGATCTGGGAGCAGCTTCCGAAATACGACTTCCGCATGAAGCAGCTGCCCTTCGCGGCCCGCAACGCCGTGGCGAGCGGTGCCGGCGACGCATTCCTCTGCGACGGGGTCTTCACGGCCGCTGTCGGCCGCACGTCGGTCGAGATCGACACGGCCCGAATGCGCATCGGGGGGCTGCATAACGCCTACAACGCCATGGCGGCGGCCCTCGCGGCCCTCGCGGCGGGCGTCGATCCCGAGCGGATCCGCCGTTCGATCTGCGAGTTCGCGCCCGTCGAGCACCGCCTCGAACCGGCCGGCGAGTACGGCGGCGTGCTGTGGATCAACGACTCGAAGGCCACGAACGTCGACTCGGTGTGGTATGCCCTGGAGAGCATGAAGCGCCCCGTGGTGTGGATCGCCGGAGGGACGGACAAGGGCAACGACTACGCTCCGCTGAAGGATTTCGCCCGCGAGAAGGTGCACACGCTCGTCTGCATGGGGCTGGACAACGCCAAACTCGTGCGCGAGTTCACGGGCGTCGTGCCGGAGGTGATCTCCGCCGATTCGCTCGATGCGGCGATGCGCGCCGCGCAGCATGCGGCCCGGCCCGGCGATGCGGTGCTGCTGTCGCCGGCCTGCGCGTCGTTCGACCTTTTCAAGAACTACGAGAACCGCGGCGAGCTCTTCAAGGCCTGGGTCGCGGAACACGCGAAATAATCGGTTGAGCGATGCGGACACCAAGCGACAACGCAACGGACGGTCGGAGCGCGGCGCACCGGATCTTCACGGGCGATCGTGTGCTGTGGATCATCGTCGCCGTGCTGGCGGTGATCTCGGTGCTCGTGGTCTACTCGTCGACGGCCAAGATGGCCTACGACGCCCATACGGCCCGCTCCACGGCCCATTTCCTGCGGCAGCAGCTGATGATTCTGGTCGTGAGCCTCGTCGTGATGGTCGGCGTGCAGAAGATCGACTGTCGCATCTACAACCTCTTCGCGCGGCCGGTCTACTACCTCTCGGTGCTGGCGACCGTCGCCGTCTACTTCATCGGCGCCACGACCAACGGCGCCGCCCGCTGGATCCCGCTCGGTCCCTTCCAGTTCCAGCCCTCCGAGGCGCTGAAGGTCGCCACGGTGCTCTTCCTCGCGCGGCAGCTCGCCGGGCGCCAGTCGAAGATCGACCGGATCCGGATCGTCCCCACGTGGCGCTTCTGGACGTGGCGCACGTCGCCTGTCGAGCGCCGCATCTGGCGCGAGGGGACGTGGCCGATTCTGATGCCCGTCTTCGTGTCGTGTCTGGTGATCTTCCCGGCCCACACCTCGTCGGCCGTGCTGGTCTTCCTCGCCTCGTGGGTGATGATGCTCATCGGACGCGTCCGCTTCGGCGAGCTGCTCAAAATCGTGGGCTGTGCCGGGGCGGGCGTGGTGCTCATCATGACCCTCAACCTGGGGCGCAGCGAGACCGCCGAGGGGCGCGTCGCGACGTGGGTGCACCTCTGGACCCGCTCGCAGACCGAGAAACCCATCGAGCACCTGACCGACACCGAGCGTTCGATGATCGCCATCCACAACGGCGGCATCCTCGGCGAGGGCGCCGGCCAGAGCGCCATGCGCGTGGAGATGATCCACCCCGAGAGCGACTACGCCTTCGCCTTCTTCGTCGAGGAGTACGGGTTGCTGCTGGCGCTCGTGCTGCTGATGCTCTACCTGTGGATCTTCTTCCGGGCCATCGAGATCTTCCGGCGCTGCGGCACGGCCTTTCCGGGGCTGCTGGTGCTGGGTCTGGCGCTGCTCATCACGTGCCAGGCGCTGCTGCATATCATGGTCACGGTGAACCTGATACCCGAAACGGGGCAGACGTTGCCGCTCATCTCGCGCGGCGGTTCGTCGACCCTCTTCACTACGATCGCCCTGGGCATGGTGCTGAGCGTCAGCCGTCAGAACGACGAGCAGTCGCACGAACGCCCCCGGGGAGAGAGTTTGTATGAAAAATAGGGCGGCTCCGGGATCCGTGCGGGCCGCAGCCTTCCCCGGCGGAGCCCCGCAGGCTTCGATCCGACCGCCTGAAAACAAATGATATATGGAACCTATTCGTTTGGACAAATACCTCTGGGCCGTGCGTGTCTTCAAGACCCGGAGCGATGCGGCGGAAGCCGTGCGCAACAACAAAGTCTCGGTCAACGGCGCCTGGGCCAAGCCCTCGCGCGACGTGAAGCCGGGCGACGTCATCGCGGTGCGCAAGCAGCAGGTCACCTGGTCGTACAAGGTGCTCGAACCGGTGTCGAGCCGCCAGCCGGCCAAGAACGTGCCGCTTTACTGCCTCGACATCACGCCGCGCGAGGAGCTGGAGAAGCTCAACGTGCCGCGCGAAACGATCTTCGTCGTCCGCGACCGCGGCACGGGACGCCCCACGAAGAAGGAGCGCCGCGAGCTGGATTCGCTCATGGACGACCTCTACTTCGACGAGGAGTGACGCCGGACCCCTGCGGGCTGCGGCCTGCGAAGCTGCGTATTCGAAACTTCTAACCTCAATCTGTATCGACAATGAAAAAAATTCTGCTTGCGATCGCCGCCCTGACGGTGTTTCTGCCGGCTGCGGCCGCAGACGACCAGCGACTTCGAATCACGCACGGTCCCTGGCTGTGCGACATGACCTCCGACGGCGTGACGGTGGTCTGGGCCACGAACCTCCCCGCCATGTCGTGGGTCGAGACGGGACCCGACGACGGCCGCAGCTTCTACGCCGAGGAGCATCCGCGTTGGTACGAGACGGTCGACGGACGCCGGGTGGCGAACAAGACGCTGCACGCCGTGCGTCTCGAAGGGCTCGAACCCGGCACGAAGTACCGTTACCGCATCTTCTCGCAGAAGCTCGAAACGTGGGTCAACTACGATCATGCGACCTTCGGCGAGATCGTGTCGAGCGACGTCTATACGCGTCCGGCCTACCTCTTCGAGACCTATCCGGCCGGCGGCGCCGACTGTTCGTTCGTCGTGCTCAACGACATCCATGCCCGGACGGATTTCGTCAAGCGGCTGTGCAGCGGGATCGACCTGCACGACTTCGCTTTCCTGGCCTGCAACGGCGACATGGTGAGCTCGGTCGAGAACGAGCGGCAGCTCTTCGAGGGGTTCATCGATGCGGCCGTGGAGCTCGGGGCCTCCGAGACGCCGATCCTCTACACGCGGGGCAACCACGAGCCGCGCGGCCTCTATGCCGACCGGCTGCGCGACTACTTCCCGATGCGGAGCGGCCGCTTCTACAACCTCTACCGCTACGGCGACGTCTGCCTGCTGACGCTCGACTGCGGCGAGGATAAGTGCGACAACGACGTCGAGTACCGCGGCATGGCCGATTTCGACGCCTACCGCGAGCGGCAGTGCGCCTGGCTCCGCGAGGCCGTTCGGTCCGAGGCGTTCCGTTCGGCGAAGGCGCGGATCGTCTTCCTGCACATTCCGCCCGTCGAGGACTGGCACGGCAACAACCACCTCAAGGAGCTCTTCGTTCCCGTGCTGCGCGAGGCGGGCATCGACCTGATGCTGAGCGGCCACACGCACACCTATGAGTTCTATCCGGCCGAGTCGACCGGCTACGGCTTCCCGATCGTGGTCAACTCCAACGATACCTATGCCCGCTGCGACGTCTCCGACCGGGAGATCCGGATCCGGATGGTCGATGTCGAGGGGCGCACGACCCAGGAGCATCGCTTCCCGCTGAAATGATGCGAAACGGGCCGCCCGGCGAGGGCGGCCCGTTCGTTTACCAGGTCACGGCTTCGCCGAGCAGCTCGCCGTCCGCCGCATCGTCGGGCGTGAAGGTGCCGCCCCGATACTGGATGCAGAGCATCACGAGCGGCTGCCCGCCGTTGTTGCGCACGGTTCGTCTGCCCGCGGGTGCCACGCGCACGACGCTTCCCTCTCCGACTGGGAAAACGTGCCCGTCGACCTGAAATTCGCCCTCGCCCGCGAGGAAGAAGTAGAGCTCTTCGTGCGTCTTGTGCGTGTGATAGAAGCCCGTTTCGGTTCCCGGGGCGAAGTGCTGGAGCGAAAATTCGGCGCCCGTAGCCTGCACGGCGCTGCCGCCGAATACCTTGCCCGGGATGCGGATCTCGGGCCCCAACTCCAGCACATAGTCGCCCAATTCGTTCAGTTTGCCCGTGTTCACGGCCGTGAAATGCTCGGCCGAAGCGATTTTTTCGATCTGTTTCATGTCGTTCTTCGGTTTTTGATCACGGCGCGAAGATAGGATATTGTTAGTTGCTTGTCAATAAGTTACATTTTTACCGCATAGTAACCTCCGGCTCGCTTTAGTTCGTTGTCAAGCGGTTGCGAAATCGAATAAATGTCGAAAATTTTCCGTATATTCGTATTTGCAAGCAACTTTCCATTGTAAAGCATAAGCCATGGACAAAAACAACTCGATCATCGAGATCTGCCCGATCCGCAATGTCGTCGCGCGGTTCGGCAACAAATGGGCCCTGCTCGTGCTGGTGATTCTGGGCGAGAGGGAGGTGATGCGTTTCAACGAACTCTGCCGCGAAATCCCCGACGTTTCGTCGCGGGTGCTGTCGGGGACGCTCCGGACGCTGGAGGCCGACGGATTGATCTCCCGCACGGTCTATCCGGTCGTTCCGCCGAAAGTCGAATACGCCCTCACCGACGCCGGCCGTTCGCTCCTGCCGCTCGTTATGCAGCTCACCGCCTGGGCGCAGACCCACATGAAGTCGATCGTCGACCGCCGAGCCGA
>CAMWWU010000057.1 GCA_947178025.1 uncultured Alistipes sp.
AGCCAACCGCAAATGGCTCAAGCCGGGCGCGACGGTCATCCTCGACGGCGATTCGGTGACCGAAGAGCATCTCAAGCGCGCCGGCTTCGCGACGACGGATTTTGTCGCGGAGCTCAAGCTCGACGAATACAACCTCGTCGTGCCCGACATCACTTCGCTCACGCGCGAGGCGCTCAAGGAGACGGGCCTCGACAACAAGGCGGTCGTCAAGTGCAAGAACATGTTCGCCCTGGGCATCTGCTTCCGCATCTTCGACCGTCCGGAGGAGCACGCCATCCGCTACATCGACAGCAAGTTCATGAAGAAGAACCCCGCCGTGGCCGCAGCCAACAAGCTGGCCCTGCGTGCGGGATACGACTACGCGGCGAACACCCACCAGTTCGCCAACACCTACACCGTGGCTCCGGCCAAGCTGGAGAAGGGCACCTACCGCTCGATCTCGGGCAACGTCGCGACGGCCTGGGGTCTCTGCGCCGCCGCCGAGAAGGCGCACCTGCCCCTCTTCTGCGGCTCCTACCCCATCACCCCGGCAACGGTCATTCTCGAAGAGCTCGCCAAGCGCAAGGATCTGGGCGTGAAGACCGTGCAGGCCGAAGACGAGATCGCGGGCATCTGCACGGCCATCGGCGCCGCCTTCGCCGGCAACTTCGCCGTGACGACGACCTCGGGCCCCGGCCTCTCGCTCAAGAGCGAAGCGCTGGGTCTGGCCGTGATGACCGAGCTCCCGCTGGTCGTGGTCGACGTGCAGCGCGGCGGCCCCTCGACGGGTCTGCCCACCAAGACCGAGCAGAGCGACCTCCAGCAGGCGCTCTACGGCCGCAACGGCGAGTGTCCGGTGGCCGTCGTCGCCGCCTCGTCGCCGAGCGACTGCTTCCACTACGCCTTCGAGGCCGGCCGCATCGCCATGGAGCACATGACGCCCGTCATCCTGCTCACGGACGGCTTCATCGCCAACGGTTCGGAGCCGTGGCGCATCCCGCAGATGAAGGACTACCCCGAGATCGTTCCGCCGATCGTCGACCAGGCGCCCGAGGGCGGCTTCATGCCCTACGTGCGCAACGAGAAGCTGGCCCGCGGCTGGGCGTTCCCCGGCAAGGTCGGACTCGAACACCGCGTGGGCGGTCTGGAGAAGGATGCCGTCAAGGGCAGCATCTCGCACGACCCCGCGAACCATCAGCTGATGGTCAAGACGCGCGCCGCGAAGGTGGCCCGCATCGCCGACTACATCCCCGAACAGCCGATTTGGGGCGATGCGGAGGGCGATCTGCTGGTCGTAGGCTGGGGCGGCACGCGCGGACACCTCCAGCAAGCCGTCGACGACCTGCGCGCCGAGGGCAAGCGCATATCGCTGTGCCACTTCAACTACATCGCCCCGCTGCCGCACGGCGTGCGCGGAATCTTCGCGAAGTTCCGCCGCATCGTGGTCTGCGAGCTCAACGAGGGACAGTTCGCCAACTACCTCAGACAGAACTTCCAGGAGTTCACCTACGAGCAGTACAACAAGTGCGAGGGGCAGCCGTTCACGATCGTCGAGTTGAAAGAGAAGTTCGAATCCTTACTGAATTAACGCCATGGCAGACTATAAATACACCCCTGCTGATTTCAAAAGCGACCAGGAGGTACGCTGGTGCCCCGGATGCGGCGACCACGCCATACTGAACGCCGTGCAGCGCGCGCTGCCCGAAATCGCCGACGCCACCGACACGCCCCACAACCTCTTCACGTTCGTGTCGGGCATTGGCTGTTCGTCGCGATTCATCTACTACATGAAGACCTTCGGATTCCACTCCGTGCACGGACGCGCCAATGCCGTGGCGACGGGCGTCAAGGTCGCCAACCCGCGGCTCGCCGTGTGGGTCACGACGGGCGACGGCGACTCGCTGGCCATCGGCGGCAACCACTTCATCCACGCCATCCGCCGCAACGTCGATCTGAACGTCATCCTCTTCAACAACGAGATCTACGGACTGACCAAGGGCCAGTACTCCCCCACCTCGAAGCTGGGCAAGATCACCAAGACCTCGCCCTACGGCACGGTCGAGAAGCCGTTCAACCCCGGCGAGCTGGTGATCGGCGCCAAGGGTACGTTCTTCGCCCGCACGGTGGACATGGAGGTGCAGCTCACGAAGGAGTGCCTCGTCGCCGCGGCGAAACATCGGGGCATGTCGGTGGTCGAAGCGCTTCAGAACTGCGTCATCTTCAACGACAAGACCCACGCAGCCTATGCGGCCGACAAGGCGACGCGCGCCGAGCACACCGTCACGCTGCGCCACGGCGAGAAGATGCTCTTCGGCGCGAACAAGGAGAAGGGCCTCGTCTTCGAGAACATGAAGCTCAAGGTGGTGACCGTCGGCGAAGAGGGCTACACGCTCGACGACGTGCTGACGCACGACGCCCACGAGCGCGACACGACGCTGCACGTGATGCTCGCCGCGATGAAATACCCCGACTATCCGGTGGCGCTGGGCGTCATCCGCTGCGTCGAGGACGACGCGGTGTACGACGCGGCCGTGGAGCGCCAGGTCGAGGAGGTTCGTGCCGCGAGCAAGATTCGCTCGGTGGACGACCTGCTCCGGTCGGGTGCTACCTGGGAGGTGGAGTAACCGCCGCCCGCTATGCTCGAACCCAGCCGCCCGGAGTCGGGCGGCTGGGTTTTATTTTGCCCCATCCTTTGGGAGCCTCCCCGGGATCCCTCCGGTTCCGCCCCTTCGGCCCTTGGAATCTCATTCGAAGACACGCTGAAGTCCGAAACCGCCCCAGCTGCCGTCCTCCCCGTCGCCGCACTCCTGCCCTACCCTATGCACCTCCACCAAGGCCGCGATGCACTGTCGGCCTTGCCGGCACTCCAGACAACGTTCCCGGAGGCTCGTATTTCAACCGGCTCTATGCGGAGTGAAGATACAGCCTTTGGGGGCCGACCGGATTGCGCCTCTTCATGAATCCGGTCCGACAGCTGTTCATCGCAGCGGACGACTCCGTGGCAGCCGACAGCGCGGTCTCGGACATCGCGCAGCGTCTTACGGTGTCGGTCGCCGTCGCAATTACGATGATCCGCAAAAGGCGAAGACACGAACCGTCGTTCGCCTATCCGATCGGGAGGCTCCGACTTCCTTCGCCGACGCATCGGCCGCTCGGTACCGCCGCAATTTTCTCGTCGGCCCCCATTTTCGATCATTTTTTTCGGCAGGCGCTTGGAATTTCAAAAAATAGTCTTACCTTTGCAATCGCAATGGGGGATTAGCTCAGCTGGCTAGAGCGCTTGCATGGCATGCAAGAGGTCACGAGTTCGAATCTCGTATTCTCCACGAAGCAAGAAGACGGTTCCCGTTCGGGGATCGTCTTTCTCTTTTTACCCCACCGCCGCCCCTCTTCATCCCTCGAAAGACACGGGCGAAATTCCCCGATGAATCGCGGCATCCGATCTCCCCAAACAGACGCCAATCGACCGGATCGCTTTGCCATTCGCACCAAATTTAGCTATATTTGCGTCTCGACGTCACGAAAACGAAGTCGCAGGCAACACGGTAGAACCGAGGCATATCCACACTTCGGAGACTTTCCGGAGGAACATCAACCCATTTTTAATATGAAAAAATTACTCTCTTTTTCGTTTCTATGTCTCTCTGTCCTGGCGGGATGCCGTTCCGACAGACATGCGGTCCGCCTTTTCGACCGGGCCGAAATCCTGATGTCGGATGCTCCCGACAGCGCCTTGCAGCTGCTGCGCGACATCTCACCGGAGACTCTCGACAGCAAATCGCTGCGGGCCCGTCATGCGCTGCTCTACTCCCAGGCGCTGGACAAGAACGGCATCGACCTCAAAGAGGATACGATCATCGCGCCGGCCGTCGCCTACTACACCCACCACGGCAGCAAGCGCGACAAAGCCTACGCCAACTACTACCTCGGTCGCATCCGTCACAATGCCGGCCGGATCGGCGAAGCGGTCCTGCTGATGCTGGAGGCCGAGAAATACGCGATCCCCTCCGAAGAAACCAACCTGCTGGGCCTGATCTACAACTGCCGCGGCAACCTCTATTATTCGCAATACAGCCTCGACGAAGCCTTGGATATGTACACCAAAGCAGACAGCTGCTTCCGGCAGATCGGGAAGATCGTTTTTGCGGGGTACACACTTCAAGCAAAAGCCAAGATTTATGTGCTAAAGAAAGATTATTCTTCTGCGCAAAGAGAATATGAAAAGGCATTACATATTTTCGATAGCATCAATGATCATCAACAAGTATGCTTAATATCGAGCAGTCTTGCCCATGTAATGCGCAAACAGCACACCCCAAGCCCGACGCTAAAAACATTTCTACGTCAAACATACAACAAACACCATAATGATATAATACCCTCTATAGATTATCCAATATGGACCTGGATATATTATAACGAACAACAAATTGACTCGGCAAATTATTTTGGAAATTTAACATTAAGTTATCACAATAAATCCATTGATCAAGAATGTGGATCTTTAATTCTTATTTCTAAGATTGAAGAAACGAAAGGCAACTACAAGCAAGCCAACAAATACTTAGAGAAAGTACACTATTTACTCGACTCTATCTCTTATTACGAGAAAGAGCACCTGATCCAACGGATCGAAGAGCGATACGAAAATAAAGAGCTACTGATCCGCAACGAGATGCTCCAAATGAAAAATACCTATATCGTGATCATCGGAGTGCTCGGTTTCGTGATTCTGCTCGGTATATTCGCCACTCTTTTCTATCGTTGGCGACAGACGCTCCGGCAAAAGGCGGAAGAGGTCAAACGGAGCCGCAACCTGATCGAAGACCTTTCGGCCAATCAGACCGCCCTGCAAACGGAGTGCGAGCAGATGAGTGCGAAACTGAACAACGGCACCCGGCAGGCAACGCATCTGATGGATCTGCTGGAAAGCCGGTTGCTCGGCATCCAACAACTGCTGGCCGAAGCCTACTCGAGCGCCTGCACCTCCGAACGGCTTTACAAACACTGCAAGCAATACGCCAATGCCATGAACATCGACGAATCCACGACTTCCGACCTGCGCGATCTGGTCAATATCCGCTATAAAGGCGTGCTTCAACACTTGCACACCGCCCACCCGGCAGTAACGAATTCGGAGATCAATCTGATCGCGATGATCCTGCTCGGATTCAGCAACAACAGCATCCGCCTTATCTTCAATCACGAAAATACGGACAGCCTCTATACGCGACGCACGAAACTTCGCGACAAAATCGGGCTTCCGGCCTATGCGAAACTGGATGAATACCTCTTCCACATCGCCAAACAGCTGAAAAACGGAGAAAAGCCCGACGAACCACTGGAATACGCCGACAGAGCATAAAACACAGAAAATCACCTACTTAATCAAATACACACGAATTATACATTTCAACGATTAGACCGAATAAATATAACACACTGAATATCAACAATATTTCACACATAGGATTAGATTTAAAATGTCCGAAAAACACACAAAACGGTCTCTTTTTTACATACCTTTGCAACAGTGAAATCAAACAAAACCCTTATGAAAAAATTACTTTTTTCTTTAATGTTATGTATGCTCGGAAGCGCGGCTTTCGCAGACAATGATATTAACAAAAAAGAAGGACCTAGAGAAGAACTTCAAATTGCAGACATTTTAACCCCCGCCGGTCCTACCATTCTGCGTATGCCCATGTGGTACGCCGAAGCATGGATCGACTACACGATGAACTGCCTCGAAGTGGAGATCAATCAGCTGCTCGGCCCCGCGACGGTAGTCATCACCGACCTCATGACAGGTCAAACCGTCGCAGCTGCGACGATCGAGCCGGACTATTCGACGGTAGCCTATTTGCCGCTGCCCGCCGAAGGCTTCTACCGCATGACGATCAAGAGTGCGGAATATCTCGGAGAAAGCAACTTCACGATAGAATAACGGATTCTTTCAATGAAGAGCCGGGGTGCGGTCGCAAGATCGCATCCCGGTAAAAAACAACCATCCATCCAACGAACAGCGCGCCCGAATCTCTCCGGACACGCTGTTTTTTCGTGCTCTCTCGAAAATATTGCCGATAGTCAAGACCCGCGATTACAAGCAGGCAGGCTGTTTTCGTACCGTCGCCCGCCCCTCCTCGATCTCGAAAGCCCGCAGGCAGCTTATTCAGGTCACCGAAGCCCTCCCGTCGATAGCGCCTCGGCCGCAGTGCATACTCCGCGAAAAGGCCCCGTTACAACAGCTTCAGCGCAATTCGCGCACACGCCTCGGCATCCGCGAGCGCATGGTGATGGTTCGCCAGATCGTACCCGCAGGCTGCGGAGACCGTATGCAGCTGGTGATTGGGCAGCTGGCGGCCAAATGCACGCCGCGATGCCCGGCAGGTGCAATGAAACGTATATCCGGGATACGGCATCCCGTAGAGCTCGAATACGGCCCGCAGACACCCCTCGTCGAACGGTGCATTGTGCGCCACCAGCGGCAGCCCCTCGATCCGAGGCCCCACCTCTTGCCAAACCGCCTCGAAATCGGGTGCATCGGCCGTATCGGCACTCGTCAAACCGTGAATCGCCGTCGTAAAGCGGCTGTAATAGTCGGGACGCGGACGAATCAACCGGTAAATCCGATCGACGATCTCCCCCTCGCGCACGACCACGACACCCACCGAGCAAACGCTCGTTCGGCTGCTGTTGGCCGTTTCGAAATCTATGGCTGCAAAATCTTTCATATGTCGCAAACGGGCTGTTCGCCCGAAAAAAAAACGGGGAGGCATTCGCCCCGCGAAGCCTCCCCGCCATTAATTCTTCATCTTCAGTGTACCTACATACGACTTTGCCCCCATCCGTTCCTCACCCGCCGGTTCGCTTCAGGCGGTCGCGGATCGCGATCTTTGTCCGTGTTTACAACTCCGCCCCCAAAAGCGATCGGTAGGGCGTCCGGTGGTGTAAAGCGTATGCCACTGCCATGCTGAATGTCTACTCCCACTCGATCGTTGCGGGCGGCTTCGAGGAGATGTCGTAGACTACGCGGTTGACCCCGCGCACCTTGTTGATGATCTCGTTCGAGAGATCGGCCAGGAACTCGTAGGGCAAATGCACCCAGTCGGCCGTCATGCCGTCCGTCGAGGTCACGGCACGCAAAGCCACGCAGCTCTCGTAAGTGCGCTCGTCGCCCATCACGCCGACACTCTTCACCGGCAGCAGAATCGCCCCGGCCTGCCATACCTGGTCGTACAGACCGGCGGCACGCAGCGAGTCGATGTAGATCTTATCGACGTTTTGCAGAATCTCGACCTTCTCGGGGGTGATGTCGCCCAGAATGCGGATCGCCAGACCGGGTCCCGGGAAGGGATGCCGGCCGATCAGCTGCTCCGAGATGCCGAGCGAGCGGCCCACGCGCCGCACCTCGTCCTTGAAGAGCAGGCGCAGCGGCTCCACGATCCGCAGATTCATCTTCTCGGGCAGTCCGCCCACGTTGTGGTGCGACTTGATCGTCGCCGAGGGGCCGTTCACCGAGCACGACTCGATGACATCGGGATAGATCGTTCCCTGCGCCAGCCAGCGCACGTTCTCGATCCGCTGCGCCTCCTCGTTGAACACCTCCACGAAGTCGCGGCCGATGATCTTGCGCTTCTGCTCGGGATCCGTCACGCCCGCCAGGTCGCCGAGGAACTTGGCCCCCGCATCGACGCCCTTGACGTTCAGGCCCATATTCTTATACGATTCGAGCACCTCCTCGAACTCGTTCTTGCGCAGCAGTCCCGAGTCGACGAAGATGCAGTAGAGGTTGCGGCCGATCGCCTTGTGCAGCAGCACCGCGGCCACCGACGAATCGACTCCGCCCGACAGCCCCAGCACCACGCGGTCGTCGCCTAACTTCTCGCGCAGCTCGCGGACAGTCGTCTCCACGAAGCTCTCCGAGGTCCACGACTGCGCACAGCCGCAGATATCGACCACGAAGTTGCGGAGCAGCTGCGTGCCGTCCGTCGAGTGATAGACCTCAGGGTGGAACTGAATGCCCCACGTCCGCTCGCCCTCGACGCGGAACGCCGCAACGCGCACGTCCTCCGTCGAGGCGACGATGCGGTAGTTCTCCGGCGTGCGGGTGATCGTGTCGCCGTGCGACATCCAAACCTGCGTCGTGGCGGGCAGCCCCTGCATCAGCGGATCCGAAGCGTCGCCCACGGTCAGCATCGCGCGGCCGTACTCGCGGCTCGGCGCGGGCTCCACCTCGCCGCCGAACGCCATCGACAGCAGCTGCGCGCCGTAGCAGACGCCCAGCAGCGGCAGCCGCCCCTTGAACGACGAGAGATCGGGTTTCGGCGCCTGCTCGTCCCGCACCGAATAGGGACTTCCCGAGAGAATCACACCCCGCACCGAATCGTCGATCACCGGGATCTTGTTGAAGGGATGGATCTCGCAATAGACGTTCAGCTCGCGCACGCGCCGCGCGATGAGCTGCGTGTACTGCGATCCGAAGTCGAGAATCAGAATTTTTTCCTGCATGTATGTGTAGGTTACTTGTTGTTCAGATTGTAGGCGACGATGCGCACGACGAAGAGGTAGAAAAACGCACACCCCAGCACGGCGTAGCGCAACCGGGTTCTCCGGTCGCCAGCCAGGCGGCGAACAGCACTCCGATGACCGCCATCGCCCGCCAGTCGGCTTTCAGCATCCGCCGCTTCATCGCCTATCGCTCGCTCGAATAGTTGGGGGCTTCGCTCGTGATGGTCACGTCGTGCGGGTGGCTCTCCAGCATGCCCGACGCGGTGATGCGGATGAACTTCGCGGTCTGCAACGCCGCGATGTCCGCCGCGCCGCAGTAGCCCATGCCCGAGCGGATGCCGCCGATGAGCTGGTAGACCGTCTCGCTGAGCGAACCCTTGAACGGCACGCGGGCCACGATGCCCTCCGGCACGAGTTTGTTGATGTTGCCCTCGCATCCCTTCTGGAAGTAGCGGTCGGCCGATCCGGCCTTCATGGCGTCGATCGACCCCATGCCGCGGTAGGACTTGAACTTGCGGCCGTTGTAGATGATCGTTTCGCCCGGAGCCTCCTCCGTACCGGCGAACATCGAGCCGATCATCACGCAGTCGCCGCCCGCAGCCAGCGCCTTGACGATATCGCCCGAGTAGCGCAGACCGCCGTCGGCGATCACCGGCACGCCCGCACCCTTGGCCTCGGAGGCCGCGGCGTAGATGGCCGAGAGCTGCGGCACGCCGACGCCCGCGATGACGCGCGTCGTGCAGATCGAGCCGGGGCCGATACCGACCTTGATGCCGTCGGCGCCGTTTTCGACGAGGAAGCGGGCCGCTTCGGCCGTGGCGATGTTGCCGACCACGACGTCGAGCTCCGGATAGGCGGCCTTGATGGCCCGCAGGGCCTTGACGATATTGGCCGAATGTCCGTGGGCCGAGTCGAGCACCACGGCGTCGACATCCTCGGCCACGAGCGCCGCCACGCGATCCATCACGTCGGGCGTGATGCCCACGCCGGCCGCTACGCGCAGACGTCCCTTCGCGTCCTTGCAGGCGTTGGGATGATCCTGCACCTTGGTGATATCCTTATAGGTGATGAGCCCCGCCAGCCGTCCGTCGTCGTCGACCACGGGGAGTTTTTCGATCTTGTTCTCCAGCAGCACCTGCTTGGCGGTCGCCAGCTCGGTGCTCTGGGTCGTGACGAGCCGCTCGGCGGGCGTCATCACGTCGGCGATGAGCCGTCCCATGTCGCTCTGGAAACGCAGGTCGCGGTTGGTGACGATACCGATCAGCCGCTTCTGTCCGTCCACGACCGGAATGCCGCCGATCTTGTTCTCTTTCATCAGATTGAGCGCATCGCCCACCGTGTCGTCCTTCGCGATGGTCACCGGATCGTAGATCATGCCGTTCTCGGCACGCTTCACACGGCGCACCTGGGCGGCCTGCGCTTCGATGGACATGTTCTTGTGGATGACGCCGATACCTCCTTCGCGTGCCAGAGCGATCGCCAGCGGCGCTTCGGTCACGGTGTCCATGGCCGCAGAGACGATGGGGATGTTGAGCGCGATATTACGCGAGAAACGGGTCTTGATCGAGACCTCTCGCGGCAACACTTCCGAATAGGCGGGTACGAGCAGCACATCGTCGAACGTAAGTCCTTCGGGCTGAACCCTTTCATTGATAAAAGACATAAGGAACCTGGATTTTTGTTGCTCGCAAAAGTAATCATTTTTTTCGAAACGGCCTAAAATCGCGGCGCATTCCGTCGACATTTTTTCAACAATTCGCTCTGCCGCACGCCGGACCGCACCCTTTCGGAGCAACCCGCGGCCGTAGGCCGCCCCGGCAAATCGCCGGCGATTCGTTCCGAAACGGTTGCAAAATACGATTATTCGCCTTAATTTTGTTACGATCTTACGCCGCCCGGCCGATATGAACGCACCGACAGACATAGCACGCTTCAACGACCTCTACAACCGATACCGCACCGGCTTCGTGCGCTTCGCCGAATCCTACGTGCGCGACCGGGAGGCGGCCGAAAACCTGATCTCCGACGCGTTCGTCTACTATTGGGAGCACCGCGCCGACATCGCCTCGGACGAGAATCTGCCGGCCTACATCCTGACGGTCGTCAAACACAAGTGCCTCAACCACCTGCGTCGCGAGAAGCTCTCGGCCGACATCACCGGCCGGCTGCGCGCTTTCGCCGAGTGGGACCAGGCCACCCGCATCGCTTCGCTGGAGGCGTGCGACCCGCAATACCTCTTCTCGCAGGAGATCCGCGAAATCATCGAGCGCACGCTCGCCTCGCTGCCCGAACAGACGCGCCGCATCTTCCGCATGAGCCGCGAGGAGCATCTGCCCCAGCGTGAAATCGCCGCCCTGAGCGGCATGACCGTCAAAGGGGTCGAATTCCACATGCACAAGGCGCTCCTGGCCCTGCGCGAAGCGCTGAAGGACTACTACGTCCTCGCCGCCCTGTTCTTCTTCGAACAATAGGCTCCCGATCCGATTGCAAAAAAATTTCGTCCCGGCGGTAGGGTTTTCCCTCCGCCGGGTGCTATATATACGTAGGCGAAGCCCCGGCTTCCGCCCCGAACACACCGCAATGCCATGAACAGAGAGACGCTTTTCCGATTCTTCCGCAACGAAACCTCCCGCGAAGAGAACTTCGCCATCCAGGAGTGGGCCGAGTCCTCGGACGAGACACGCCGCACGCTGCTCGCCGAACGGCGGCTCTTCGACGCCATCAACCTGCAACCCGACCTCCCGATCGAAGCCGCGGCACCGGCCCGCCGCACGCTCCTCGCACGCCGGATCGCCCGCCGCGCCCTGCGCATCGCCGCCGTCGCGGTCCTGGCCCTCGGCACCGGGTACCTCCTGCCGCACGGCGATCCCCGGCCGACCGGCTGCCACACCGTGACCGTCGAGGCCGGCCAGCGCGCCCGGATCGCCCTGGCCGACGGCTCGACCGTCTGCCTCAACGCCGGCACGACCCTGCGCTACCCCGCCGACTTCGGCGCCGGGAGCCGCACCGTGGAGCTCGACGGCGAAGGGTATTTCGAAGTCGCCCGCGACGAACGCTCCCCCTTCGTCGTCCGAACCTCCCGGGCCGACATCGAGGTGTTGGGCACCCGCTTCAACGTCGAGGCCTACGCCTCCGAGGAGCACTTCGCGACGGCGCTCTTCGAGGGCAGCGTGCAGCTGAGCACGCCCGACGGCGCACACGTCGTCCGCCTCGCGCCCGACCAGAAGGCCGAGCTCACCGACCGCGGCTTCCGCCTCACGGAGCTCGACGACTACAACCCCTACCTGTGGCGCAACGGCATCATCTACTTCAACGACGCCACGTTCGACGAGATCATGGAGAAGTTCTCGCGCTACTTCGACGTGGAGATCGTCGTGCGCAACAAGCAGGTCGCCGAACGCAAGTACACCGGCAAGTTCCGGCTGCTCGACGGACTGGACTACGCCTTGCAGGTCCTCGCCCGCGACGCCTCGTTCCGCGTCGTCGCCGACCGCGAACACCGCCGCATCGTCATCGAATGATCGAACGACATCTACCCTAACCGCCAATCCCGAATGCCTATGGAGAAATAACCGCAACCGATCCTTACGCCGCGGAGCGGCACGCCCCTCCGCAACCGCAACTACTATCGAACAAAAAACTCAAGATCAACGAAAGCATGGAAAATCTACAAGCCCACGTATTTTCTGTCGGCAAACAGTTCGCCCGCAAACTCGGCCTCCTCGTGCTGGCCCTGTTTTTGCTGGGGGGGGGAACGCCGCTGCCCAGGATGCGAAAGTCAGCATCCATAAGCGTCAGGCGCTGATCCGCACGATCCTCGAACAGATCGAATCGCAGACCGACTACCTCTTCATCTACAACACGAGCGTGCGCCTCGACCGCCAGGTCGACGTCGATGTCGACCGCACGGCCGTCTCCGAAGTGCTCACCCGGATTCTCAACGGCACCGACGTGCAGTTCACGCTCCAAGGCAAGCACATCATCCTCTCGGACCGTCCGAACCGGCAGCAGGCTCCCTCCGGCGTCCGGGGCAAGGTCGTCGGCGCCGACGGTCTGCCGGTGATCGGAGCCAGCGTCGTGGTCGCAGAGACCAGCCGCGGCGACGTGACCGACTCGGAAGGGTGCTTCTCCGTCCCGGCCGAACCCGGACAGACGCTCACCGTCCAGTTCCTCGGCTACAACACCCGGACGATTCCGGTCGGCAACCGCACCTGGATCGACGTGACGCTCGAGGAGGAGAGCCGCCAGATCTCCGAAGTGCTCGTCGTCGGCTACACGCCGATGCGCAAGAGCGACTTCACGGGCTCGATCGCCAGCGTCAAGTCGACCGAACTGCCGCTCACGGCCCCGACCGTCGGCCAGGCCCTCGCCGGCAAGATGGCCGGCGTCGAGGTGCACCAGACCAGCGGCGCCCCGGGCGACGGAGTGCAGATCCGCGTGCGCGGCGTCAACTCGCTCTCGGCCGGCAGCGACCCGCTCTACGTCATCGACGGCTACCCCGCCTCGGAGGATGTCTACATCAACCCCAGCGACATCGAGAGCATCGACATCCTGAAAGACGCCGCCTCGGCCGCCATCTACGGTTCGCGCGGAGCATCGGGCGTCGTGCTCATCACGACCAAGCGCGGCAAGGACGGCGAGGACGCGAAAGTCAGCTACGACTTCTCCTACGGCATCCAGCAGCTCGACCACAAGGTGAAGCTGCTCAACGCCGAGCAGTTCCGCGACCTCTACATCGACTCGCGCAACAACTCCTACCGGCTCAAGGCCACGGCGGCCGGCGTACCGTGGAGCCCCAACGACGACAACACGATCCGCGCGGCCAAGGGCTTCTCGCTCTCCGACGTGGGCATCCACCCCATGTTCTTCGACTTCACCACCCTGACGAAGGTCGCCCCGCAGTACGACACCGACTGGCAGGACGCGCTCTTCAGCAACGCCGGCATCATGCGCCACAACATCTCGGTGACGGGCGGCACGAAGGCCGTCCGCTACATGGCCAGCCTCGGCTACATGGATCAGGACGGTATCATCGCCCCCTCCAACCACAACCGCATCAACGCCCGCATCAACCTCGACGCCCAGATCACCAAACGCTTTACGGCGGCGTTCAGCTACTCGATGTACGACGCCAAGAACAAGGTGGTGCAGGCCGCGGGCCGCATGATCAACGACGGCGTGATCCAGAGCGCGCTGATGTACCTCCCGAACCTTCCGGTCTACGACCAGAACGGCGACTACGCCCGCAGCGCCATGATCGCCATGAAGACCGAGTGGGGCATCAACTTCCCCGAGAACCCGCTCGTGATCGCCAACGAACTGGACATTCAGGAGAAGATGTCGCGCCACAACCTCAACCTCAATCTGGTCTACGAGCTGCTTCCCGACCTGAAGCTCTCGGCGCGCCTCGGACAGCAGTGGTACAACTACCGCTACTTCTACTACCGCCCGATGAGCATCGGACGCGACAGCGACGTGGCTTACAGCCCCGGTCTGAAGGCCTACAACATCGCCCGCACCACCTCGACCTACGACGTCGACCGCCTCGGCGAGTTCACGCTCAGCTACAAGAAGCAGTTCGGCCGGCACCACCTCGACGCGCTCGTCGGCTACACCCTCCAGAAGAAGAGCTACGACCGCCTGGGCGTCGAGGCCAAGGGCTTCTCCGACGACCGCATCCACGAAGTGACGGCCCACGGCTCCGACGCATCGGACATCTCGCTCTACAGCACCCGCAAGGCCGCCTGGTCGATGATGTCCTACCTGGCCCGCGTCAACTACTCGTTCGACGACCGCTACACGCTCACCGGCACCTTCCGCGCCGACGGCTCGTCGCGCTTCGGCATCAACAAACGCTGGGGCTTCTTCCCCTCGGTTTAGGCCGGCTGGCCCCTCTCCCACGAGCCCTGCCTCAAGTATCCCCTCGCCGACGAGGCCCCGAT
>CAMWWU010000058.1 GCA_947178025.1 uncultured Alistipes sp.
ATATTTAAGTGTATGAACTTAGTGAAGACATTCTCATTAAAAATATCACACACTACGACACACCCCGGCTCCCTTGCGAGCGACAACCTGCGGAGGATCGCACCGACGGATGCGGACCGGGCAGCAAGCAGGCGGAGGATGAAGACGACAAATGCGAGCAGCAGCCTGCGTGCCCCGCTTCGGCAGATGCGATCCTCCGCACCCGGGAGGCTGCGGCCTGCGCGGCTCCAAAGAGCCGCAAGAGCCAACGGCATCTCTGCAACAGGTGTTATCGCCCATTCGTCCTTCCCCACCCCGTACCCTCGACGAAAACACCCCCGACGAAAAAAGCGGCCCGGAGCAATATGCTCCGGGCCGCTCGTTTCGCACGATCGCAGACCATTCCTACTCCGCAGCGCGGTAGACGCGCACGAAATCCACTTCGTAACGCAGCGGGAACGCTTCGAAATCGGGCTGGCCGCCGTGTCCGCCCAACGCCAGATTAAGCAGGATGTAGTGGCCGAAATCCTCCTCGTCGTTCGAAAAGGGATTGACGTCGCGGTGCTCGCCGCCTCCGCCGTCGGCCTGCCTCAGATCGATCTCGTTCATCAGCTCCTCGTCGAGCCAAATGCGGATGAAGTCGGCATCCCAGTCCATGCGCCACAGATGGAACTTCGAAGCCCAGCGGGGATCGAGCTCCAGGAAATGGGAGAAAGGCACGGTAGCCTCGTCCCACGCATCCCGTCCATCGGGCCCCATCCAGCAGGCGTTGGCCAGGATGATGGGGATCTCGGGTCCGGCGCCCGCAGCCGCGACCTTCTCGCCGCCCGGAGGCGCCGCCTGAGCCCGGCGGTAGAACTCCATGACGTCGACCTCGCCGTTGGCGGGCCATGCCCACCGGTTGCCGAGGGTCCAGATCGCAGGCCATGCCCCGCAGGCCACGGGGATGCGCGCCCTCACCTCCATACGACCGTAGCGGAAAGCGAAGCTGCGGCGCGTGGTCACGCACGACGAGGTGAACTCGGCTTCGGGCCGCTGACGGCGCCAGTCGCCGCTCTCGGGATCGTAGAGGGGATTGACCACGGTCTCGCGACGCCCGGTGATGACCAGACATCCGTTCTCCACGGTGGCGTTATCGGGCTGATACCACTGCAATTCGCGGTTGCGCACGAATCCCTGCTCGTAGCTCCAGTGGGCGGCCGGTCGTCCCGGCTCGTCGAACTCGTCGGCCCACACCAGCTCGTAGCCCGCATACTCGGTCGCCGGAGCACCGGCCGGCGTCGGTTCGCCGGCCGGTACCGCACGACGGCCGCAGGCGGTTGCGACCGCAGCCAGCGCGATACAGCAGATAAGGGCTGTACGTCTCATCGTTACTTCCACTCGGCGTGCTGTTCGAGCAGGTCGTTGGTGTCGAGCTCACCCTGCGGGATGGGCCATACCAGATCCTGCGGGCCGCGGTACATGCGGTCGTAGCAGCCGAAGCCGTAGAACTCCTTGTCGTGCTGCATGCGCTTCACGCCGTTCTCCCACTCGCCCCAGCGATAGAGGTCGGCGAAACGCAGATCCTCGAAGGCCAGCTCCACACGGCGCTCGTGACGCACGATCGCCCGCAGCTGCTCCTGCGAGAGGTTCGTACCCTCGGTAGCCACACTCTCCACGGCGGGCATGCCCACGCGGGCGCGCACCTCGTTGATGTGCTTGGTGATCTCGGACTGCGGATAGCCGCCCTTCTCGATCATCGCCTCGGCCAGCGACAACAGCACCTCGGCGTAGCGGATCACGTAGTAGTCCAGACCGCCGTCGTACTCGTTGGCCGTATCCTCGGGAGTGTACCACTTGCGGATGCAGCAGGTCGACGAAGCGGGCAGATCGTTGGTGTACTCGCGGCCGTTCCAGGTCATTCCGGGCAGCATGAGCGTCCCCTTCATGCGCGGGTCGCGGTTCTTGTAGCGGTCGTAGTCGGGAGCAGCCTTGGTGTGTGCGCCCTTGGCGAGATTACCCTCGAACAGCGGCGACACCTGAATGGGCTGGCCGTCGGTGCAGTAGAAGTCGTCGCAGAGGTTCATCGACGCCTCGATGGCGTTCATCGGGCCCGACCAGCAGACGCCGAAGCAGCTGCCCTCGCCCACTTTGCCGCTCTTGTAATGGATCGAGAGCAGCACCTCGTCGCAGGTTTCGTTGGCCTGGGTGAACAGGTCGGCGAAGTTCTTGTGGAAATCCGAGCCATCGCCCGAGCGGAAGAGCGACACCTTGCCGACGATCTGCTGGTAGGCGTCGATGGCCACGTCCCACTTCTGGTTGAAGAGGGCGATGCGGCCCAGAATGGCATAGGCGGCTTCGCGCGTCATGCGGCCCGTAGCGGCCTGACCCTTCGCCGGAATGTCGGCGACGGTCTGCTGCATGTCGCTGATGATCGACGCGACGATCTGCTCGCGCGGCGTCTTGGCGGCCGTCGAATGCGACAGCGTGAGCGACTCGGTCAGGTAGGGCACGTCGCGGAATACCGACGTGAGATTGCAGTAGGCCAGGGCGCGCAGCGCGATCGCCTCGGCCTTGTAGGCTGCCACCTTCTCGGCCGGCATGGGTACACGCTCGATGTTGTCGGTCAGCAGGTTGCAACGCTTGACGACCTCGAAGTTGGCATTCCAGTACATCGAGAAGCACTCGTCGGTCGTGGCCGAGGTGCCCTTGGAGATCGAGCTGCCGAGCATCCAGTCGCCCCACGTGTGGTCGCCGTTGTCGGTCGAAGTCTCGCGGCCGAGGAATCCGAAGCACCAGCCGTCGATGTTGTCGTCGTAAAGGTTCTGGCTCTGCATGGCGTCGTAGCAGGCCGTGAGGGCCATCAGGGCGTCCGCCTCGTTCTGCCAGAAGGTACCGGCCGAGGGCTCGTTCGGCGAGTCGGTCTGCAAGAAGCTATCCGAGCAGGAGCCCAGCGCGAGCGGAAGCAATAAGGTCGCGAATATGTTTTTCAGATTCATTTTCATAATATCTTCTCCTTGAGGTTGGTTAGAATTGAATGTTTACGCCGAACGAGTAGGTGCGCATGTTGGGGTGCACGTCGTTGCGCTGGTCGCCCGAGCTCTTCTCGGGATCCCAGTTCTTGAGCGGAGTGATGGTCCAGAGGTTGGTACCGGCGAAGTAGATGCGGATGGTCGAGATGCCGGCCTTGGCCAGAGCGGGCTGACGGAAGGTGTAGCCCACTTCGAGGTTCTTCAGACGCAGGTAGTTGGACTTCTCCAGCCAGAACGACGAGTACTGGTCGTTCATCGTGTTGCCCAGAGCGGGCATCGAGCCGTCGGGGTTCTCGGGCGACCAGCGGTCGAGCCAGCGCGAAGTGAGGTTGCCGCGAATGTCGGTCGAAGTCTCCCAGTTGTAGCGGTACAGACCGGCTACGCCCTGCCAGAAGGTCGATACGTCGAAGTTCTTCCAGGCGAAACCGATGTTGAAGGCGTAGGAGTAGGACGGGAAGGGGTTGCCGATGATGACGCGGTCCTCGGCGGTGATGTTGCCGCTGTCGTCCACGTCGGCGTACATGATGTCGCCCAGCTTGGGCTCCACGCCGTTCTGCTTGATGATCTCGCCCTTCGAGTTGGTGCGTTTCAGGTCGGCCTCCGTCCGGTAGATGCCCACTGCCTGGTAGCCGTAGAAGGCACCGATCGGATTGCCCACACGGTTGATCGTGTTGCCGCTGATGCGCTCGGTCAGCCCGCCCATTTCGAGGATCTCGTTTTTCACGTGCGAGAGATTGAAGCCGACGTTCCAGCTCCAGTCGCCACGCGAGTCGGCGTAGTTGGTCTGCCACTCCCAGCCGCGGTTGCGCACGGCGCCCACGTTCTGATAGGGTGCTGCCAGCGAACCGAGGAAGATACCCGGCATGGAGAGCTGCATGAGGATGTCGGAGGTCTTCTTGTCGAACCACTCGAAGGTGGTGGTGATGCGGTTGTTGAGGAAGCCCAGGTCGATGGCGGCATTGACCGAACGGGTGGTCTCCCACTTGATCTCCTCGTTGGGGATCGAGGTCTGCACCATACCGGCCTGCTTCACCGACTCGTCGAAGTAGTAGTTGCCGCTGGCACCCAGCGTAGCCGAGTAGGCGTAGTTGCCGATCTCCTGGTTGCCCAGCTTACCCCACGATGCGCGCAGCTTACCCATCGAGAGCCACTCGGCGCGATCCAGGAACGACTCGTTGGAGAAGACCCAGCCGGCCGATACCGAGGGGAAATTGGCGTAGCGGTGCGCCTTGGGCATGCGCGACGAACCGTCGCGGCGGATGTTGAACTCCACCAGATAGCGGTCGTCGAAGGCGTAGTTCACGCGGGCGAAGAACGACTGGAGGGTGTAACGCTCCGACATACCCGAAGCTGCGGCCTTGTCCGTACCGCCGTTGAGCTCGTAGATGTTCTCGGTGGGGAACGCCTGCTTCGAAGCGGTCGTCGTGTTGTAGCGCGACTCGATGGCCGAGTGACCCAGCAGGACGCCTACCGTATGGCGGCCGAACTGCTTGTTGTAGGTCAACAGGTTCTCGTTGGTCCACATGCCCTGACGCCACCAGTAGTCGGTAGCCTCGTTGGTCGTGCCGGCCGCCTTCACCTGATTGCCGTCGGCGTCGTAGCGGGCGGGCGACATGGGGTTGTATGCCTTCGTGGCGTTCAGATCGAACGAGTAGGCGAAGCTGGTCTGGAACTTCAGACCGTCGTAGATGTCGATGCCGGCGAATGCCTTGCCGTTGAAGCGCCAGTACTCGTTGGAGCGGTAACCGAGCGTCATCAGCTCCACGGGGTTCTTCATCATCTCGGCATCGGTCCACGAGCCGTCGACGTAGCCGTAGTTGCCGTTCGAGTAGCGCACGGGAACGGTCGGACGGGTGAACCACGATACGAAGCGCATCACGCCGCCTTCACCGCTCACGCCCACCGAAGGCGCGGTGATGTTGCTCTTGGAGCCCGACACGTTCACACCGAACGTGAAGCGCTTGTAGCGCGTGTCGACGTTGGAGCGGAACGAGATGCGCTCCACGCCCGTCTGCAACATGATACCCTCCTGATTCTGATAGGAGATCGAGGTCATGTAGTGGGTATCCTTCGAACCGCCCGTCACCGAGAGGTGGTGCTGGTGCATGCTGGCATTGCGCAGCACGGCGTCGAGCCAGTCGGTGCTGGCGTAGCGGTCGGGATCGGAGCCGTCCTGGAGCTTCTGGAGCGCCTCGGGCGAGTAGGTCCCGGGTTTCACCTCGTTACGCATCACGGCCCAGTCGTAGCCGCCCACGAAGTCGGGCACGATGCCCGGCGTCTGAAGGGTGTAGCTACCCGAGTAGACCACCTTAGGACGCGACTCGCCGCCGCGCTTGGTCGTCACCAGAATCACGCCGTTGGCGGCACGCACACCGTAGATGGCGGCCGAGGCGGCATCCTTCAGCACCGAGATGTTCTCGATATCGGCCGAGGGGATGTCGGAAAGCTGCGAGAGCGAAGCCTCCACGCCGTCGATGAGCAGCATCGGGTTGTTGTTGCCGAACGTACCGACACCGCGGATGCGGATCTCGGGGTTGTCGGCACCGGCCTGCGCACCGTTCTGCGTGAGCACCAGACCCGGCAGACGGCCCTGGAGCAGCGTGGCGGTGTTGGCTACCGGAATATCGGCGATGTCCTTGGCCGAAACCGAAACCACCGAACCGGTCAGGTTGACCTTCTTCTGCACGCCGTAGCCCACCACGACTACGTCGTCGAGCAGGTTGGCATCCTCCTCCAGCGTGATCGTCACCACGGTCTGCGCCCCCACGGGCACCACGGCGGTCTTGTAGCCCATGAAGCTCGCTTCGAGCGACTGATCCGGTGCGGCGACGATGGAGAACGCACCGTCGGACAGCGTGGTCATGCCTCGGGTCGTACCTTTGATAATGACGCTGACACCGGGCATCGGGTTGCCCTCAGCATCGACCACCGTACCCTTCACCGTGTGGGTCTGAGCGACCGCGGCGAACGAGGACAGCAGAAAAAGGCCTGTCAGCAACAGGCCGAACAAACGATGGAATTGTCCTTTCATAATAGGTTGGATTAGGTTAGTACCGGAGCCCTCTCCGGTCGCAACAAATGTACTCCAAGCCCCGCCGGCGCAGCACGACAAAACGGACGAATCGAAAGACAAAACGGACGAAACCGCCCAGAATCACGTTTCGGAGCGGTTTTTCAGAAATTGGCTGGGCGTGCAGCCGAACTCGGCGCGGAAGCAGCGGGCGAAGTAGGAGTGGTCCGAGAAACCCACCGAATACATCACCTCCGAGACGGTGAAGCGCCCCTGCGAAAGCATGATCGCCGCCCGCTTGATGCGAATGGTGCGGATGTAGTCGACGGGCGTGCAGCCGGTGAGCGCTTTCAGACGGCGGTAGAGCTGCTTGGGCGAAGTGCCGGCCTGCGCGGCGAGGCTCGCCACGGTCAGCTCCGACGAATCGATGTCGTGCTCGATGAGCTGCGTGATCTCGGCCAGGAAGCGCTCGTCCTGCGACATGGCCGCATCGGCGGGCAGCGCCGCCGGCTCGTCGGGGGCGCAGATCGGGGGCATCGCCGCATCGGGGGCATCGGCCAGGGGGAGCTCCACCACCACCGTGGTGCCGCTGCCCTCCTTCGACGTGAGCTCCACCACGCCGCCGTGCAGCAGCACGTACTTGCGCACCAGATAGAGTCCCATGCCCGTGCCGCCGTGGCTGCCGCGCGTGAGCGACGACTGGAAGAAGCGCTGGAAGACATAGGGCCGGTCGGCGGCGGGGATGCCGATGCCGTCGTCGGCGACGATCAGCCGCACCCGGCCGCTCTGCGCCGACACCGAGAGCGAGAGGTCCACCCGTCCGCCCCGGCGCACGTATTTATAGGCGTTCGACAGCAGGTTGTCGAAGATCGACTCGATCTTGTAGGCGTCGCACTGTCTGAAGAGCCGCTTCGACTCCGCATTCACCCGCGTCTCGATGCTCCGGTCCTCGGCCGCCTGACGATAGCGCAGCACCACGGCGGCGAAGAGCTCCGAGAGATCGACGGTCGAGAGCAGCAGGCTGTCGCCCGCTCCGTCGCTGCTCTCGGGAGCGACGACGCGGTTAACCAGCAGCCCGATCCGCTCGGCATTGCGCCGCACCAGGTCGAGCTGGCGGCGCGTGGGTTCGTCGCCCGCGGCGAAGAGCAGCCGGCTCACGGGGCCCAGGATCAGCTCCAGCGGCGCCTTCAGGTCGTGCGACACCTCGGTCAGGAAGTCGGCTTTGGCCTTGGCCTGCGCCAGCAGCGTCTCGCGCTCGAAGCGCTCGCGGCGGCGCCGGTTGCGGCGCAGCACGGCCGCGACACCTCCGGCCGCCGCACCCGCCGCCAGGCAGAAGTAGAGCGCCACGGCCGCAGCCGAGCGGTAGAACGGCGGCCGGACCGTAATCTCCAGCGACCGCACGGTGCCGGGCACGGGCTGTCCCGCCCGGTCGGTCATGCAGACTTCGAGCCGGTAGCCGCCCGGAGCGACGTTGACGAGCGAGATGCCGTTGGCATCGGGTGCCACGGGCATCCAGTCGCGGTCGACGGGCCCTAAACGGTAGGCATACTTTTCGCTTCCGCGCGGCCCGAAGTTCATCGAGGCGAAACGGATCTCCAGGTCGTTGCGGTCGTAAGGCACCTCGATCCGCGCGGCATAGCGGATACTCAGCGGCTCCCCGGCCTCGTCGACGGGCACATAGGGACGGCCATCGACCGCCAGCGACGTGAGGATGGGCCGGCAGGGCGGCGCCGACGGATCGGCATACGGGAGCGGAATGCGCATCACCCCGTCGACGCACCCCAGCAACATGCAGTCGCCCGTCCGCTCGTAGCAGACCGACGGATAGAGGCTCAGCGGCACGGGCACCGGCTCGGCGACCAGCCGCCGCCGGTCGAGGCGCCACACGCGCCCGTCGGTGGAGGTGATCCACGTCGCCTCGGGCGAGCAGCCCATCGCCAGTACCTCGCTGTCGCCCCCTTCGGGGATATCGAGCCGCAAGGCCTCGCCCGTGCGGGTGTCGATGCGCAGCACGCCCCCAAGGAATCCGGCCCAGAGGAAGCCCTCGTCGTCGAGCGCCATGTCGGTGGGGATGATCTTCGTACCGATGTAGCGGGCCAGATCGTAGTGTTCGACCCTACCCTCCGCGTCGATCAGGTCGAGGCCCCAGTCGTAGTAGAGGGTCCAGATCCGCCCCTGCGCATCGCGTCGCATGCGGAAGACCGAACCGTTGCGGATCTCCTCGGCCAGGTTGCGCTCGGCCCGTCCGCCGCCCTCGCGCAGCAGCCGCTCGCGGTCGCAGATGAAGATGCCGGCCGAGAAGGTTCCGATCCACAGCCGTCCCCGTCCGTCCTCGGCCAGGGCGTAGCACCACTCGGCGTTGTAGCGCTCCGTATCGAGGGGATAGGGCACGAAACGCCGCGACGAGCGGTCGTAACGCAGCGCCCCGCCGTCGGAGGCGGCCCACACTTCGCCCTCGTCGTCCTCGTAGAAGGCATGCACGCAGTTGTGGGGCAGCGGATGGCGGTCGCTGCGGATGTGGTGCAGCTCGACGCGGCCGTCCGGCTCCACGTGCATCACGCCGCTGGGGCTGCCGCACCAAAGCGCGCCCCGACGGTCCTGCATGATCGCTGCGATGGTCATCCCGTAACCCGTGCCGGTGAACTCCGACAGGGCGATCTTCTCGCCCGTCTGACCGTAGCGGGCCAGCGAGATGCCGTCGTGCGTGCCGATCCACACGTTGCCCGTGCGGTCCACCTGCAACGACTCGATATCGTCGTGCGAGAGCGAAGAGTCGTTGCGCGCGTCGTGCGTGAGCGTGCGCATCGTCCGCCCGTCGTAGAGAATCAGCCCCGAATCGCTGCCCAGCACCACCACGCCGTCGCGGTCCACCGCCACGTCGTTGATCACCGCATGCGCAGCCTGTCCGCCCACCGACTCGAAGCGCTCCGTCGAGGGGTCGTAGCGCCACAACCCCTGCTGCGTCCCCAGGTAGAGGCAGCCGCGCAGCGGATCGTGGCAGATGGCGTAGACGAAGAGCGCCCGGGCGGCCGAAGGCCCCAGGCGCACGAAGGCCTCCGCCGCCGGGTCGTAGCGGTAGAGGCCGTCGAACATGCCGGCGTAGATGCCCGTCTCGTCGGCGTGGAGCGAGTAGACACCCTGCTCGCCGCCCTCGTGCGCCACGCGCACCCGGTCGAGCCGGCCGTGCTTCAGATCGTAGCGCCACACCCCGCGCGAGAGTCCCATCCACACCGCATGGTCCGCATGGAGAATCGACCGCACGGTCTGCCCTGCGAGCAGCGAGTCGGCGACGTAGCGGTCGCGACGGATGTCGTAGACGAGTACGCCGCGGTCGGTGCCGGTCCAGATGCAGTCGCCGATCACCGCAGCGCAGTGCGCCTGCACACGCGTCGCATCATGGCGGGCATGACACGCTTCGGCCCGGTGGCCGTCGTAGTTGTAGAGTCCCTTGTCGGTGCAGATCCACATGAGCCCCGAAGCATCCTGGAGCATGGCATGCACGCACGACGCCTCCACACTCACCGTCACCCGTTCGAAGCGCGAGTAGTTGACTCTACGGTCCGAAACGGGCAGCAGCCCGGCGGCCGCGAGGGGGGGGGGAAATCAGTACTGCCGAAAGCAGCGGCAGGAGACTACGCCAGCGGATCATGACGAAGGACTACGCATTCACGGTCGGGGTCATTCCCAGCGATAATGACGCACCCAGTCGACCTCCATCTCCACGGGAAGCTCCGCGGGATCGACCTGACCGACCCACTGCCCGCCCAGCTGCATGTCGAGGAGCAGATACTGCGGAATGTCGAAGGGGAACTGCCCGGGCTTGTCGGTCTCGATGCGCGGATAGGCGAAGTGGCGCCTGCCGTTGATGCGGAAGACCACGCTGTCGGGCCACATGTCGACGCCGTAGACGTTGAACGCATCGGGTTCGATCGCCATCGTCGAGCCGTGGAGCGGGTCGTTCTCGATACCGAGCGTGTAGGTATAGTGGCTGTGTACGGTCTGATAGGCTATCGAGTCGTGGTTGAGCCGCTCCATGATGTCGATCTCGCCGCCCTCGGGCCACTGGTATTTTTCCGTCTCGAACGGAAGCAGCCAAATCGCCGGCCAGGCACCGCGCGCCCCGTGCAGACGGGCCCGCACCTCGATGCGGCCGCCCTCGAACGCGTGTTTGCCGCGCGTCCATACGCCGCCCGTGAGATACTCGGCCGGATCGGCCTGGCGGTCATCGTTGACGATGCCCCGCAGCACGAGCAGCCCGTCGCGCATAGCATAGCAGCGGTCGTCCGACGACTGGGTATTCTGCCAGTCGGGGGTTCCGCGCGGAATCCGGCTCCACACCGCCGTATCGAGCGTCTCGCCCTCGAACTCCTCTTCCCACACCAGCCGCCACTCGGGCTCGTGAGCGCAGGCCGCAGCCAGCAGCGCGACCGCAGCCGCGCAGATCCATTTCACGTTTTTTTTCATCTTTCGTACTTATCTTATTATTTCTGAATGACTCCCGACCGGGGCCGCATACACGGGACGGCATATCAAATATACGCTTTTTTTTCGAATATCCGCCCTATTCGGCCGACTTTTATCGTTTTACAGGGCAATAATCCGAAATTCCGCCTCCGAGGGCCGATCGATCGAAAAAAAAGCATCGCAGAGCGCGACGCTTCACCTTATATAATATATGTCGGGAGGCCGAGGCCCGCAGCATCCGGAGCGAGGCACGCCGGCAAAGCACCCCTGCAAGCAGCCCGGCGGCTACCGCGACAGCCGTCCGAAGCGCCGGCGCCCGAGCAGGTAGTCGAACAGGATCGACCCGCGGTAGATCTTCGGCGCGGCCCCTTCGCGGCACGCCCCGCGGATCGCGCGCCGTTTGCGGCGCAGGGCGGCGTGCCAGCCGAGAAAATCGCCCCAGGCCCGGAACACGGCGCAGAAGTTGGCGCGCTGTCCCTGCGCGAGGTAGGAGCAGGCAGCCAGCAGGTCGAGCAGCGGACGCACGACGGCGACCACGGCCCGTTGCACGGGCGACGCGCATTTGTAGAGCATCGCCAGGTTGTTGCGGTGGTTGAAGAAGACCTTGCGCGGCGAGTCGGCCGTGAGGGTTCCGCCTCCGAGATGGTATACCCGGCTTTCGGGCACGATCCGCACGCGATAGCCCGCCAGCTGCATCCGCCAGCAGAGGTCGATCTCCTCCATGTGGGCGAAGAAGTCGGCATCGAATCCCCCGAGCATCCGGAAAACATCGGCCCGGCAGCAGAATGCCGCACCGCTGACCCAGAAGACGTCGCGCGCATCATCGTACTGCCCCGCGTCGACCTCCGTGCACCGCAGGATGCGACCGCGGCAGAAGGGATAGCCCAGGTAGTCGATGTATCCGCCCGAGGCCCCGGCATATTCGAAGCGGCTGCGGTCGTCGACCGAGAGCAGCTTCGGCGCGGCGGCGGCGATATCGGGGTGGCGTTCCAGGGTTTCGAGGATCGGTTCGAGCCACCCTGCAGGCGTTTCGACATCGGAGTTGAGCAGCACGAAATAGTCGGCGTCGACCAGCTCCAGCGCCCGGTCGTAGCCCCCGGCGAAGCCGTAGTTGGCGTCGAGCCGGATGATCCCGACTGTCGGGAACTCGCGTTCGAGCAGCTCCACCGAGCAGTCCGTCGAACCGTTGTCGGCCACGACGACCTCCACGCCCGCCGGAGCCGCCGCAACGACACTCGGCAGAAAACGGCGCAGATGATCCGCACCGTTCCAGTTCAATATGACGATCTTAGCACTCGGCATCGGGACGTTTGTGTTTCCAGCGGCGATGCGACCACATCCAAAGTTCGGGCCGTTCGCGGATCATCTCCTCCAGACGACTCACGTAGCGCCCCGTGATTTCGTTGGGCGCCACCTCCTCCTCGCCGTCGTAGATCCGCTCGAACGACATCCGGTAGCGCCCCCGCTGCAGACGCTCCATCTTCACGAAGTAGACCGGCAGGTGGCAGCGCAGGGCCAGTTTCTCGCCGCCGTCGAAGAAGATCGTATCCTGATTGAGGAACCGGAACCAGTGGCTGTCGGGACGCCAGGGGGGATTCTGATCGGCGATCAGCCCCATGACGAGGTTCTTGCCGCCGACCCCCTTTTCGCGGTTGCGCAGGTAGAAGCGCAGGCAGTCGCGCATGGCCACGGTCATCGAATTTTCGTAGTTACGCAGGCGGCGGTAGAGGTGCTCCACGATGACGCTGCGCAGCGGGTGATAGACCGCCACGAGCATCTGCGACGGCTCGTAGAGGCCCCAGTAGGAGCAGTACTCCCAGCAGCCGAAGTGGGCCGTCATGGCGATCCAGTCGCGGCCGTGCACCGCCTCGACGTGTTTTTCGAGCTCCTCGACCCCGATCACCGAGCAGGCCTTCTCGCGGCTCATGTGGGCCATGTTGACCGTATCGATGAGGATCTCGGAGAGCGTCCGGTAGAAGCGGCGGCGAATGACGAGCAGCTCGGCTTCGCTCTTCTCGGGGAACGAGTTGCGCAGGTTGGTCTTCACCACCCGCATGCGGTAGCGCAGGCAGTAGTAGAGCAGGAAGAAGACGAAGTTCTCCACCACGTAATACTTGAACCAATAGGGCATGACGGCGAAGAGCCGCGCCAGCCCCCACAGCATCTCCAGCCCGATCCGCTGCATGAATGTCAGTTCCGCACGTTTCATGGCGCAGCGATCAGGGTTTGATGAAGAGTTCGACGTTAGCGACCTTGGTGCGGATCTTCAGCCAGCGCTCCAGCGTCGCGGCATCGACGGGCAGCTCGGGATCCTCCGGCGTCACGACGCAGACGACCGTCGTGTCGCGCGGCGCGCCGTCGACGTCGAACGTCACGCCCTTGCTCAGCGACACGGCCGCGATGTTGGTCATCAGCGTGCCGACCTCGCGCGAAATGTCGTCGACTTCGACGTTCGTCATCCGGTAGCGTTCGAGCTGCGCCTCCATCTCCGCGATGCGGCGGTTCTTCTCGGTCAGCAGCTCGGTGTAGCTCTGCTGCAACGACGCCACGTCGAGTTCGTCCGACTTGCCCACCTGCCGCACGACGAGTTCGGTCTTCTCCAGTCCGTAGTGCTCCAGCTGGGCCCGGGCGTTGTCGATCACCGCTTCGTCGAGCGGTTCGCCCACGAGCAGCAGCTCGATGCGCGACGGACGGTCGCCCCGGCCGTAGCTGCGGCGGCTCTCCAGCACCCGCGTCGAGGGGTAGTCGAAGACCTGCGCGACGTACTTGTCGGCCACGGCCTCGAAGACCGACACGCGGATCATGCGCAGCCCGACGAAGACGCTCGGGATGAACGTCGCCAGCGTGATGACCATCATCAGCCGCTTGACGTTGCGCTCGCGCACCTTGTCGATGAAGACCTTCTTCTCGTACTTGAGGAAGCGCACGACGAGGTAGGTCGCCAGCGCGATGAACACCGAGTTGATGAAGAAGAGGTAGAAGGCTCCGATGAAGAAGCGCAGCTGCCCCGTCGCGAGGCCGAAACCGGCCGTGCAGAGGGGCGGAATGAGCGCCGTGGCGATCGCGACGCCCGGAATGACGGTCGACGTGCGGTCGGTGCGGGTCTGCGCCACCATGCCCGCCAGACCGCCGAACAGGGCGATCAGCACGTCGTAGGTCGTCGGCACGGTGCGCGCCAGCAGCTCGCTGCTGTTCGACGAAAGGGGCGACACGAAGAAATAGCAGGTCGAGGTGACGATCGCCACGATGAACATCAGCGAGAGGTTGCGCAGCGACTTCTTCAGCAGGTCGAAATCGTTGATTCCCAACGCGAGGCCCACGCCCATGATCGGCCCCATGATGGGCGAGATGAGCATGGCGCCGATGATGACGGCCGCCGAGTTGACGTTCAGCCCCAGCGAGGCGATCATCGTGGCGAAGATCAGCACCCAGAGGTTCACCCCCCGGAACTCCACGCCTTTCGAGATCGAGGCCACCACCTCGTCGCGCTGCGCCTTGTCGTCTTCGAGACTGAAGCGGCCGCGCAGGTCGTCGAGCCAGTGCGCCGGCGAACGGCGTTCGCGTATCTTTTTCTGTTCCATGTTACTTCGGTTTTTCAATCTTCCGCCTCCTCGCGGCCCGCCTTGGGCTTTCCGGCCACGACGATGACGAACTCCCCCTTGGGAGTCTGTTCGCGGAAATGCGCCAGCACCTCGGCGACCGTGCCGCGCACGGTCTGCTCGAATTTCTTGGTCAGCTCGCGCGACACCGAGACGGGACGATCCTCGCCGAAGAGCTCCGCGAACTGCTCCAGGCACTTGACCACCCGATAGGGCGATTCGTAGAAGATCATCGTGCGCGTCTCGTCGGAGAGGCGCTGCAACTGCTTGAGCCGGCCCTTTTTCTGGGGCAGGAAGCCCTCGAAGCAGAAGCGGTCGCAGGGGAATCCGCTCTGCACGAGCGCCGGG
>CAMWWU010000059.1 GCA_947178025.1 uncultured Alistipes sp.
ATGCCACCCATATCGGCGATCTGTTGCAGAGCGAATTGCCCGGTGTCGAGTTCTCGTATTCGATGAATCAGCAGGTTTCGCTCAACATGCAGGGCTTCGGCGGCAACTCGGTGCTCTTCCTGGTCGACGGCGAACGGCTGGCGGGCGAAACGCTCGACAACATCGACTACAGCCGTCTGAACGTGGACAACGTGGATCGCGTGGAGATCGTCAAGGGAGCCGCTTCGTCGCTCTACGGCTCGAATGCCGTAGGCGGTGTGGTGAACCTCATCAGCAAGGAACAGAGCCGGCCGTGGAGCGTGAACGTCAACGGGCGTTGGGGCGCCCACGACGAACAGCGCTACGGCGGCACGGCGGGATTCCGCGCGGGCCGCTTCGCGAGCACGACCAACGTGCAGCATACGAGCATCGCCTCCGTCGCGCTGAAGAACGACGGCGACTATTCGACGATCTACGGCAGCCGGACGCTCAACGTCAAGGAGCGCCTGGTCTGCGAGGCGACCGACCGGCTGAAACTGACGGCCCGTGCCGGCTACTTCTTCCGCGAACGCAACTCCTCGGAGAGTTCGAAGGATCGCTACCGCGACTTCAGCGGCGGTCTGAGCGGCCGCTATCGCTTCTCGGAGAGCGACGAGCTGGAGCTGGCCTATTCGTTCGATCAGTACGACAAGAGCGACTACCTCGTGCGGAGCGGGAGCGACGTGCGGGATTACAGCAACGTGCAGCACTCCCTGCGGACGCTCTATAACCGCACGTTCGCCGGACGGCATACGCTCACCGCGGGCGGCGACTTCATGCGCGACTACCTGCTTTCGTATCAGTTCGCCGACGGAGGTTCGAAGCATCAGTATACGGCCGATGTCTTCGCGCAGTTCGACTGGAACCCGACGCTGCGGTTCAATGCGGTGGCCGGCGTGCGTTACGACTACTTCTCCGATGCGGGCGCCAGCCGTGTTTCGCCCAAACTGAGCCTGATGTACAAGGCCGGCGATTTCTGCTCGCTGCGCGCCTCCTATGCCGGCGGTTTCCGGGCCCCGACGCTCAAGGAGATGTACATGAATTTCGACATGGCGAGCATCTTCTACATCTACGGCAACGAGGAGCTGAAGCCCGAGACGAGCCACAACTTTTCGCTTTCGGCCGAGTATGTGCGCGGGTGCTACAACTTGACGGCAACGGGGTTCTACAACCTGGTGAACGACCGGATCACGACGGCCTGGAACCGGGAGCTCGGCGGCATGCGCTACATGAACATGGCGCGGTTGCAGGTAGCCGGCGCCGAGGCCAACGTCTCGGTGAAGTATGCGTGCGGCGTCTCGGCCAGGGTCTCCTATGCCTATACCTGCGAGTTGATCGCACGGGGCGAGCCGCTCGTTTCGTCGACCCGGCCGCATACGGCGACGGCCCGCGTGGGATACGGGCGCAGCTGGAAGAACTATTCGTTCGACATTGCGCTCAACGGGCGCTGGCTCTCGCGTATGACGACCGACGAATACACCTCCGCCGCATCCTACGAGGAGACCGAGGCGGTGACCTATCCCGGTTATACGATCTGGAAGCTCACGCTCACGCAGCGGATCGCCCGGGGCGTGAATCTCACGGCTGCCGTCGACAACCTGTTCGGCTACGTCCCGTCCTACTATTACAGCAACTCCCCGACGACGCTCGGCACGACCCTTTCGGTCGGTCTGGCGATCGACATCGACCGGTTTTTCGGAAAATAAAGAATCGTTATGAAAAGAAAACTGCTGGCTTTCAGTGTCGCCGCCGGGCTTCTCGCCGGCGGCGCCGCTGCCTGGAACGTGTGGTTCGGCAAGACCCGGATCGCATTCGTCAACTACCAGGCGATCGCACTCGGACAGATCGCCCGGGCCAACGACGACTTACGGATCGGCATCGAGGAGGTGCCGACCGACCGGCTCGACCGGCTGACCCGTTACGACATGGTATTCATCAACGGCATGGGGCTCCGCATCACCGAAGAGCAGCGGGCCCTCGTCGAGCGGGCCGCCGCGAACGGGCTGCCCGTGCTGACTACGGCGGCGACGAATCCCGCGAATGCGATCTGCTCGGTCGATTCGCTCCATGCCGCGGCGCTCAAACGCTATCTGGCCGGCGGCGGCCGCCGCAACTATCGCAACCTGCTGCATTACGTCCGCAAGCGGGTGGACCGCAAAGTCGGGGCCGAGGAGCCCGGGGAGCCCGTCGAACGGGCCGAAGGCATGCTCTATCACGCCGATCCGCAAGACCCGGAGGCCGAGGAGCTGGAGTTCGACTCCGTAGCGGAATACGAGGCGTTTCTGCGCCGGGCGGGATTGTTCGGCGCGGAGGATGCGCCGGGGATCGTCGTCACCGGTGCGATGGGCGATCCGACGGAGTTGGTGCGCAGCCTGGAGCGGACCGGGAACCGGGTCTATCCGGTGCGGAGCATGCAGCGCTTCGCACAGCGCGGCCACATGGATTCGGTGGCGCCGGCGGCTGTCGTCAACATGGCGCACGGAAGGCTGGGCGACTTCATCGTCGACCGCCTTGCGCAGCACAACGTGCCGCTCTTCTCGCCGCTGAACGTCAACCGTCCGTTCGAGGAGTGGGAGGCCGATGCGATGGGTATGAACGGCGGATTCCTCTCGCAGAGCGTCGTCATGCCCGAGATCGACGGTGCGATCCGTCCTGCGGTGCTCTTCGCGCACTACCGCGACGGCGACGGGCTGATGCAGGTGCGGGCCATCCCCGAGCGGCTCGAAACGTTCGTGCGCACGGTGAACAACTACGTCGCCCTGCAACGCAAGCCCAACGGTGAGAAGCGGGTGGCGATTTTCTACTACAAGGGCCCCGGACAGAATGCCCTGACGGCTTCGGGCATGGAGGTCGGAACCTCGCTCTACAACCTCCTCGTGCGGATGAAACGCGAGGGGTACCGTGTCGAGGGACTGCCTGCGTCGGCCTCCGAGCTGACGCGGCTGATCCAGGAGCAGGGGGCGCTTTTCGGCCGTTATGCCGAGGGCGCTGCGGCGGAGTTCATCCGGCGGGGCGATCCGGAGCTGATCGCCCGCGAAACCTACGAGGAGTGGGTGGCGCGGGCCCTGCGTCCGGAGAGATACGCCGAGGTGACGGCCGCCTTCGGAGAGTTCCCCGGGCAGGGTCCGGCTGCCGACGACGGCCGGCTGGCCGTGGCGCGTATCCGACTGGGCAACGTCGTGCTGCTGCCGCAGCCTGCCGCCGGTGCGGGCGACGACACCTTCGCGATCGTGCACGGCACCGATGCGGCGCCTCCCCACTCCTACATCGCCCCCTATCTCTGGACGCAGTTCGGTTTCGGGGCCGATGCACTGATTCATTTCGGTACGCACGGCAGTCTGGAGTTCACGCCCCGCAAGCAGGTGGCGCTGAGCGACAACGATTGGCCCGACCGGCTGATCGGGGCGTTGCCGCACTTCTACGTCTATTCGATCGGGAATGTCGGCGAGGGCGTGATCGCCAAGCGCCGCAGCTACGCCGGGTTGCAGTCCTATCTGACCCCTCCCTTTCTGGAGAGCGGCGTGCGGGGCGTCTACAAGGAGCTCGCGGATGCCCTGCGGCGCTACGATGCGCACGTCGCCGCGGAGACTCCCGATCCGCAGGCTGTCGACCGCGCTTCGCTGGAGGTCAAACGGTTGACCGTGGAGCTGGGGCTGCATCGCGAGTTGGGGCTGGACTCCCTTCGCGGCAGGCCTTACACCGAAGAGGAGGTGGCTCGTGTCGAGCATTTCGCCGAGGAGCTCGTGGCGGAGAAGATCACCGGACAGCTCTATACGATGGGCGTGCCCTACGAGTCCGAGCGGATCGTCAGCAGCGTCTACGCCATGGCGACCGAGCCGATCGCCTACGGACTGCTGGCGCTCGACCGCCAGCGCGGACGTGCCTGGGCCGATCCCGAGAAGCATCGTTCGCGCTTCGCGGCGCGCTATCTCGACCCGGCCCGGGCGCTCGTCGGACGATTGCTGGCCGACCCCTCCGCCGCGACCGATGCGCTGATCTGCCGCACGGCGGACATCACGCCCGAAGAGCTGGCCGAGGCCCGCGAAATCGAACGGGCGCAGCGGGCTCCGCAGGGGATGATGGCCATGATGATGGCCATGTCGCAGGAGGCACCCGCCGGAGCGGCCTCGCATGCCGACAAGGGGGCTGCGCAGCCCGCCGGCATGGCGCACGGGAAGATGCGCGAAGCGGCGAAGGGAATGGATCCCGACAAGGCGCTGGAGATGGCGCGGATGATGGGGGCCGGCCCCGAAGCGCTGAAGAAGATGGAGACGGTGCTGAAGCACCGGACTTCGCCTGAGGGTGCCGACACCGCGAAAACCGCCCGTCCGGAGGAGCCCGCTCCGCAGAGAACGGATCGGGCAGCCGCCATGCCTCGCGCGGTCGAGCATACGAAAGCGGAGATCGCCTTCGCACGGGCCGTGTCGGAGGTCGAGCGGGCGATTCTGAACGTGTCGCGTTACCGCGAGGCGCTGCGCACCAGCCCCGAGGCCGAGCTCGCCTCGCTGATGAATGCCCTCGACGGCGGATATACGGCCCCTTCGCCGGGCGGCGATCCGATCGCCAATCCCAACACGCTGCCGACGGGGCGCAACCTCTATGCGGTCAATGCCGAGGCGACGCCGAGCGAGGCGGCCTGGGAGAAGGGCGTGGCCCTGGCGAACCGGACGATCGAGCTGTATCGCCGTCGTCACAACGACAGCATCCCGCGCAAGGTGAGCTATACGCTCTGGAGCGGCGAGTTCATCGAGACCGAGGGGGCTACGGTCGCTCAGGTACTCTACATGCTGGGCGTCGAACCGTTGCGCGATGCGTTCGGACGGGTTACGGATCTGCGGCTGATTCCGTCGCAGGAGCTGGGGCGTCCGCGTATCGACGTCGTCGTGCAGACCAGCGGGCAGCTGCGCGATATCGCTGCGTCGCGGCTCTTCCTCATCAACCGGGCCGTCGAGATGGCCGCCGCGGCCGAGGATATCTACGACAACCGGGTCGCCGAAGGCGTCGTGGAGTCGGAACGCCTGCTCATCGAGAAGGGGCTTTCGCCCCGGGAGGCGCGCGAGGTCTCGACTTTCCGCGTATTCGGCGGTGTGAACGGCGGTTACGGCACGGGTATCACGGGCATGGTGGAGTCCGGCGACCGCTGGAACGACGAACGGGAGATCGCCGAGGTCTATCTGAACAACATGGGGGCGTACTACGGTTCGGAGAAGCATTGGGAGGAGGTGCGCGGTTTCGCGTTCGAAGCGGCCCTCACGCGCACCGATGCGGTGATCCAGCCGCGGCAAAGCAATACGTGGGGTGCGCTCAGCCTCGACCACGTTTACGAATTTATGGGCGGCATGAACCTGGCCGTGCGCAGCGTCACGGGGAAGGATCCCGACGCCTATCTGAGCGATTACCGCAACCGCAACAACGTGCGCATGCAGGAGCTCAAGGAGGCGATCGGCGTCGAGAGCCGCACGACGATCTTCAATCCCGTCTACATTCGCGAGAAGATGAAAGGCGACGCCGGTTCCGCCGCGACCTTCGCGGAGACCGTGCGCAATACCTACGGGTGGAACGTCATGAAGCCGCAGGCGATCGACCGGGAGTTCTGGGACCGGATCTACGATGTCTACGTCCGGGACGAGTTCGCACTGGGGACGAAGCGGTTCTTCGAGGAGAAGAATCCGGCGGCGCTCGAAGAGATGACTGCCGTGATGCTGGAGACGGTGCGCAAGGGGATGTGGAAGGCTACGGCGGATCAGATCGCGGCCCTGGCCGAACTGCATACGGAGCTGGTGGCCGAGCACGGCCCCTCGTGTTCGGGCTTCGTCTGCGACAACGCCGAACTGCGGCGCTTCATCGCCTCGAAGAGCGATCCGCAACGGGCCGAGAGTTATAATCGCAGCATCGACCGCATCCGTGAGGCGCAGGTCTCGGGCGATGAGGCGGGCGTGGTGATGAAGCGCGAGGAGTTGTCGTCATCGACCGAATCGAGGGTCAACCGCGTGAGCGACTCGGTCGTCGCCGCGATCGTCGTCGCTGCGCTCGTCGCCGTGGCATTCATCATCAGGCGTCGTCGGTAGCGTATGGAGACGATCGTATTCATCCTGATGGTGCTCGTCGCGATCGGCTTCCTGCTGAAGCTGACCTGGAGCCGCTTCCGCATCGTGGCGGCGACGGCGGGCCTCTGCGCGCTCTTCACGGGGGCTGCGCTGCCGTGGGCCGTCGAGCAGTCGCGGACGCAGATCGCCGACTGGCTGGCCGATCCCGCGCTGATGCTCGATACGGCCGTCGTGCTGACGCTGGAGGTCGTGGTGCAGATGGCTTTCTGCCTGCTTGCGGTGCACGTGCGCACCGCCGGAGCGCTGCGGAGCAGCACCCTCCGGTGGTACCGGGCGCTGCGGCTTTTCCCGGGCGTGCTGCTCTTTCCGGTGCTCTTCAGCATCCTGGTCGCCGTGATCTTCTCTTTCCCGGGCGTGTCGTTCGAACTGATCGGCTGGGGGACGGCCGTCGGGGTGCTCGCGGCGATTCCCGTCGGGAGCCGGCTGCTGCTTCGGCTGCTGCCCGAGGAGGAGGTGCGGCTCGAACTGCTTTTCCTCGTCGAGGCGCTGATCGCCGTGCTCGGGATCGTCGCCACGGTAAACGGACGCACGGCCGTCGTGGCGGAGAGCCCGGTCGACTGGAGCGCGCTGGCCGGTGTGCTGGCCCTCGCCGCAGCCGGTGCGTCGGCGGGTCTGCTCGTGCGCAGATGGCGCCTGCGCAGGACAAGACGTCGAATCAAATCATAAAAATAATCGAAATACCATGAATTACATCTCGGACATTCTCTATTGGATCTCTACGGGCCTGCTCGTGCCGGTCATCGTATTGCTGATTCTTCTTTTCGGCCGTTCGCTGCTGCTGATCGGCACGTTCTTCGGACAGTATGTCGCGCTGCGCAAGAGCGAGGCGCTGCTGCGCGGGAAGCTCGACGCGCTGACGCGCGAGTCGCTGCCCGCTTTCGCCGAGGCGCTTCCCGAGGCTTCGCAGTCGCTCGCCGTGTCGTACATGCGTCGGATCGCGCAGGCGCAGGAGAACCCCGTGAAGATGCAGCGGCTGCTCGCCGACTTCGAAATCGCTGCCGACAAGGAGCTCTCCGTTTCGCGCACGCTGACCAAGATGGGCCCGATGTTGGGGCTGATGGGCACGCTGATCCCCATGGGACCCGCACTGGTAGGGCTCGCAGCGGGCGATATCGCCTCGATGGCCTATAATATGCAGGTCGCCTTCGCGACGACGGTCGTGGGACTCTTCGCCAGCGCCGTCGGGTTCGTCACCCAGCAGATCCGGCAGCGCTGGTATTTGCAGGATATGACCGATCTGGAGTTTCTCGTGGGCGTGATCGCCGAAAAACCCGTCGAGCGATGAAGCGGAGTCTGTTGCGTCGCGAGGAGGAGAGCGACCCGATGAGCGTCGTGAGCAATCTGTTCGACGTGGCCATGGTCTTCGCCGTGGCGCTGATGGTCGCTCTGGTGAGCCGTTACAACATGACCGAAATGTTCAGCCGCGAGGATTTCACGATGGTGAAGAACCCCGGCAAGGAGAACATGGAGATCATCACGAAGCAGGGGGAGCGGATCGATCGCTACACCCCTTCCGAGAACAGCGAGCGGAGCGGTGCCCGCGGCAAGCGGGTGGGCGTAGCCTACGAGCTGGACAACGGCGAGATCATCTACGTGCCGGAGTAGCGTGCCGGCGGGGAGAGTAAGCAAGCGGGTGCCCGTTCGAACGGGCACCCGCTTGCTTTCGGTTCGGGGTGGCGGCGAATCAGACGCAGCCCTGCGCGAGCATGGCGTTCGCGACCTTCATGAAGCCGCCGATGTTGGCGCCGACCACGTAGTTGACGTAGCCGTCCTCCTCGGTGCCGTATTGCACGCAGACCGCGTGGATGTTGCGCATGATGGCGTGCAGGCGCTGGTCGACCTCCTCGGGCGTCCATTGCAGACGCATCGAGTTCTGCGACATTTCGAGGCCCGACGTCGCGACGCCGCCGGCGTTCGACGCCTTGCCCGGGGCGTAGAGCAGCTTGTGCTGCTGGAAGATGCGGATGGCGTCGGGCGTCGAGGGCATGTTGGCGCCCTCGGCTACGCACCGGCAGCCGTTGTCGACCAGTGCCTGAGCCTGCTCGCCGTTCAGTTCGTTCTGCGTGGCGCACGGCATGGCGATGTCGCACTTCACGCCCCACGGACGTTCGCCCGGGTAGTAGGTGGCCGACGGATAGCGGTCGGCATACTCCCGGATGCGGCCGCGGAAGATGTTCTTGAGCTCCATGACGTACTCCAGCTTCGCGGCGTCGATCCCTTCGGGGTCGTGGATGTAGCCCGACGAGTCGGAGAGCGTCACGACCTTGGCCCCCAGCTGGGTCGCTTTCTGGCAGGCGTACTGGGCCACGTTGCCCGAGCCCGAGATGCAGACGGTCTTGCCCTCGAAGGTCTCGCCGCGCGTGGCGAGCATCTCCTGGGCGAAGTAGCAGACGCCGTAGCCCGTCGCTTCGGGGCGCAGCGGGCTGCCGCCCCAGTCGCGGCCCTTGCCCGTGAGGGTGCCGGTGAACTCGTCGCGCAGCCGCTTGTACTGCCCGAAGAGGAAGCCGATTTCGCGGCCTCCGACGCCGATGTCGCCGGCCGGAACGTCCGTATCCTGCCCGATGTGGCGCTGCAATTCGGTCATGAACGACTGGCAGAACTTCATCACTTCGTTGTCCGATTTGCCTTTGGGGTTGAAGTCCGAACCGCCCTTTCCGCCGCCCATGGGGAGCGTCGTGAGGCTGTTCTTGAAGGTCTGCTCGAAAGCCAGGAACTTGAGGATCGAGAGGTTGACCGAGGGGTGGAAGCGCAGACCTCCCTTGTAGGGGCCGATGGCGCTGTTCATCTGCACGCGATAGCCGCGGTTGATCTCGATTTCGCCCTTGTCGTTGAGCCACGGCACGCGGAAGATGACGATGCGTTCGGGTTCGGCGATACGTTCGAGGATCTTCATCCGCTGCAATACGGGGCTCGTCACGATGTGCGGGGCCAGCGATTCGGCGACCTCGCGTACCGCCTGGTGGAACTCCGGTTCGCCGGGATTGCGGGCGATGAGCCGGGTCATGAAATCTTCGACGTACTGTTGGGCTTGTGCGTTCATGGAAATGGGTTTTTGGGGTTTTTGACGAGTGCTAAATTAATACATCCGGCCGCATTTTGCAACTTCTTTAAAAATTTACTAAAATATTTTATTTGGCTTCGGAGGGCCCTCGGCTTACGATTTCGGTCGGTCGGGCTCTCGGCGGATGAGTATCCGCAACGAAAAATGACGGATTCGCTACGAATCCGTCATCCGAAAAAGTTATCAAAAACTTATGAACTTTTTGCGCTATTTGCCGAACGCGAAGCCTGCGTAGACGTTTTTGTAGTTGTCGAGCATCTTCGTGACCGTGCTCAGCGACGAGATCTTGCTGCCGAGGGCCGAGACCATCTCCACGAGTTTCGTCACGGGGAAGACCAGCACCAGCTCCTGCCCGCTGATGTAGGCGTGGCCGGGGATGGAGCCGAGATTGATTTTGCCCTTGGCGAACTTCAGGGTGATGACGTGCGTCGAGGCGTCGAACTCGTAGTCGCCCGAGAGGTTGTATTTGCCCAGGAGGGCCGAGAACGTGCCGTCGTCGTTGAACGTGAACGAGCCGGCGCCTGCCCGGATGCCGGCGAGGGCGTAGGCCTTCTCCAGCTGTTTGACGACGCTACCCTCGATGGCGGCGCCGGCCAGCTCCGAGGCCATGTCCTCGCCCTCGAATTTCACGCCGGGGCCCGTGTAGTTCCACGTGCCGACGAGGGCGTGTTCGGTGAGTTTGCCGTCGGTGAGCTGATCGGCGACGGTCGTTGCGGCCTTTTTGAGGGCCTCTTTCCAGTCCTGGGCCTGCACGGCGCCTGCGAACAGCAGGGCGGCAGCCAGCAACAGGGTGGTTTTCTTCATATTCGATCGTTGGGTTTTTACGTTGTGAATTACAGCTCCTCGATCTCCCGCAGCCAGAGGGCTGCCGAGGCGTCCGAGGGCATGCGCCAGTCGCCGCGCGGCGAGAGCGTCACCGATCCCACCTTGGGACCGTCGGGCATCGCCGAGCGTTTGAACTGCTGCGAGAAGAAGCGGCGGAAGAAGACTTCGAGCCATTTGCGGATCGTCGCCCGGTCGTAGCTGCCGCGGAAAGCCTGCTCGGCGAGCAGCAGGATCTTCGCCGGGCCGTATCCCGCGCGCACGAAGTTGTAGAGGAAGAAGTCGTGCAGCTCGTAGGGACCTACGAGGTCTTCGGTCTTCTGAGCGATCTTGCCCTCGGCATCGGCCGGCAGCAGCTCGGGGCTCACGGGGGTGTCGATGATGTCGAGCAGCGTGGCGCGCGTCTTCGGGTCCTGCTCCGTGTCGGCCACCCACTTCACCAGGTGGCGCACCAGCGTCTTGGGAATCGAGGCGTTGACGCCGTACATCGACATCTGATCGCCGTTGTAGGTCGCCCAGCCGAGCGCCAGCTCGCTCAGGTCGCCCGTGCCGATCACCAGACCGCCCTCCATGTTGGCCACATCCATCAGGATCTGCGTCCGCTCGCGGGCCTGCGCGTTCTCGTAGGCCGCCGAGCGGTCTGCGGGGTCGAGGCCGATGTCGGCGAAGTGCTGTTCGCAGGCCTTGCGGATCGGGATCTCGCGCAGCGTGACGCCCAGACCGCGCATCAGCTCCAGGGCGTTGTTGTAGGTGCGGTCGGTGGTGCCGAATCCCGGCATCGTGATGCCGACGATCCCCTTGCGGTCGAGTCCCAGCAGGTCGAACGTGCGGACCGTTACGAGCAGGGCGAGCGTCGAATCCAGACCGCCCGAGATGCCGACGACGGCCTTGCTGCACCGCGTGTGCGCGAGGCGTCGGGCCAGTCCGTGGGCCTGGATGCGGAAGATCTCCTCGCAGCGTTCGCTGCGGTGCGCTTCGTCTTTCGGTACGAACGGCATCGGGTCGATGTCGCGGTCGAGCGCCGCGGCCCGCAGCCCTTCGGGAATCTCCATCTCGATCACGGTGTTCTCCGTGCTGCTTTCGGTCAGACGGAACGAGGTGTTGCGGCGGCGTTCGAAGTCGAGCCGTTCGAGGTCGACATCGGCCACGACCAGCTGCTCTTCGAGCGAGAAGCGCTTCGCTTCGCGCAGGATCGTGCCGTTCTCGGCGATGATGCCGTTGCCGGCGAATACGAGGTCGGTCGACGATTCGCCGAAGCCGGCCGAGCAGTAGACGTAGGCCGAGAGCGTGCGGGCCGACTGCTGGGCCACCAGCTGCCGCAGGTAGGCGTGCTTGCCCACCCCTTCGGGCGAGGCCGAGAGGTTGAAGATCACCTTCGCGCCTTGGAGCGCCAGGTGCGACGAGGGGGGGACGGCCACCCACAGATCCTCGCAGATCTCGATGCCGAACTCCGCGCCGTTGACCTCGAACGTGAGGTCGGCGCCGAAGTCGGCCTGCTGTCCGGCGACGGCGATCGTCTCCTCCGAGATGCCGGCGCCCGAGGCGAACCAGCGGTTCTCGTAAAATTCGCCGTAGTCGGGGATATAGGTCTTGGGTACGACGCCCAGCACGCGGCCCTGCGCGATCGCGACGGCGCAGTTGTAGAGCGTCGAACCGTGACGCAGCGGTGCGCCGACGATCAGCGTCAGGGGCAGCTTGCGCGAGGCCTTGGCCAGGTCGGCCAATGCTTCGTCGGCCGCGTCGAGCAGCGAGGGGTGCAGCAGCAGGTCCCCGCAAGTATAGCCCGTCACGGCGAGTTCGGGGAATGCCACGATTTCGACACCGCGTTGCGCCGCCTCGTCGGCGAGCGCCGCGATCCGCTCCGTATTGTGCGTGCAGTCGCCGACTTTCACCTGCGGAATAGCCGCTGCGACCTTCAGAAAACCGAAATTATCCATATTTTCAATGAATCATCGGGCCCACAGCTGCGCGAGGTTCAGGATCACCTGCTGGGCCTTGCGCATCGTGGTGAGCGAGCAGTATTCGAATTTGCCGTGGAAGTTCATGCCGCCCGTGAAGAGATTGGGGCAGGGGAGCCCCATGAACGAGAGGCGTGCGCCGTCCGTGCCGCCGCGAATGGGGCGCACGAGGGGTTTCACGCCGGCTTCGGTCATCGCCTGCAACGCCTTGTCGATTACCTGCGGATGGGGTTCGACCATCTTGCGCATGTTGAAGTACTGGTCCTTGAGCGTGAGCGTCAGCACCTCGTCGCCGTACTTCTTCTTGAGCAGGTCGACGCACGACCACATGAAGACCTTGCGGGCTTCGAAACGCTCGGCGTCGTGGTCGCGGATGATGTAGCTGACCGTCGCCTGCTCCACCGTGCCGTTGAATCCCACGCAGTGGTAGAACCCTTCGTATCCCTCGGTGTGCTCGGGGCGTTCGGCCGCGGGCAGCAGCGACTGGAGGTCGCATCCCACCTCGATGGCATTGATCATCTTCTCCTTGGCGTAGCCCGGGTGTACGTTGCGACCCTGGATCTCGATCCGGGCGCTCGCGGCGTTGAAGTTCTCGTATTCGAGCTCGCCCTCCATGCCGCCGTCGACCGTGTAGGCGAAGTCGGCGCCGAAAGCCGCCACGTCGAAGTAGTCGACGCCGCGGCCCACCTCCTCGTCGGGGGTGAAGCCGATGCGGATCTTGCCGTGGGCGATCTCCGGATGGGCCATCAGATACTCCGCGGCGGTCATGATCTCCGCCACGCCGGCCTTGTCGTCGGCGCCCAGCAGCGTCGTGCCGTCGGTGTGGATGAGCGTGTGGCCCTTGAAGAACGCGAGCTCGGGGAAATCCGCGACGCGCATCGTCAGCTGGCCGTTGAGCTGGATGTCGCCGCCGTCGTACTCCTCGATGACGCGGGGCTTCACCTCCTTGCCGCTCATGTCGGGCGAGGTGTCGACGTGGGCGATGAAGCCGATGACGGGGGCGTTTTCGCAGCCCGGCGTCGCGGGGATCGTGCCCATGACATACCCGTACCGGTCCATCGTCACCTCCTTAAGGCCCAGTGCCTGCATTTCGTCGCGCAGGGCTGCGAGCAGCACTTTCTGCTTCTCGGTCGAGGGGAACGTTTCGCTGTTCTCGTCCGACTGGGTGTCGAACGACACGTATTTCAGAAATCTCTCTTTGAGTTCCATATCTTAATGAATTTTCGTTAGTTTACGATCGTTGCCGTCTGTCCGTTGATGATGGCGACGGAGTGGCTGCCGTCGGGGTTGACCACCACGGCCGTCTGGCCGCACGGCGGCATGATGTTCACGGGCTGTCCGTCCGGTCCCGTGACCGTCATCGGGAAGCTCGACCCGAAGAGGGTCAGCGTGGTGCCGGCCGGCAGCCGGCCGTCCGACTGGGTTTCGCTCTGGGGCGCATCGGCGTCCGTGCGGACCGCGTAGAGCGATCCGCAGCCTGTGGCGAGCAGCGCGAGGAGAAGGATTGCGGTGCGTTTCATCGGATTACTCCTCCTTTTTCGCCCGCATCGTGTGCCATGCGAAGTAGCCGATCAGCGCGAGGTACATCGCCAGGCCGGTCCATTCGGCGGCGTTCGACGCTGCCCACCCGGCGAGGAACCAGTCGACGCCGGCGAACTTCAGCACGGCGCTCACCACGCCCATCAGCGCACCGCCGGCGATGAATCCCGAGGCGATGAGCGTACCGCGGTCGAAGCGCGCCTTGTTGAGCGCCTCGTCCTTCGAGCGGGACGACACGAACCATGCCACCAGACCGCCCGCTACGAGCGGTGCGTTGAGCTCCATCGGGATGAACATACCCAGCGCGAAGGCGAGGGCCGGCACACCGATCGAGGTGAGTACGAGGGCCAGGGCCGCGCCGCAGAAGTAGAGCATCCACGGAGTCTGACCGCCGGTCATCAGGGGTTGGATCACGGCGGCCATGGCGTTGGCCTGCGGCGCTACGAGCGCTCCCTCGCCGACGAATCCGTAGGATTTGTTCAGGATGATCATCACGCCGGCGACGGTGGCCGCAGCGACGAACGTGCCGAGGAATTTCCAGGTCTCCTGCTTGCGGGGCGTCGTGCCGAGCCAGTAGCCGATTTTGAGGTCGGTGATGAATCCGCCGGCCATCGAGAGGGCCGTGCAGACCCCGCCGCCGATGATGAGCG
>CAMWWU010000060.1 GCA_947178025.1 uncultured Alistipes sp.
CCCCTTTTTTTTTAATGATACGGCGACCAACGCGATCTACACAAGGCTATTCGTCGGCAGCGTCAGATGTGAATTAGAGACAGGTCCGGCGCCCGGCAGGAGGCGCCCGCCGCCGAAGCGAAAAGCACCCGTTCGTCGCGCCGCCGTCGCCGGAAACCCGCAGCGGAGCGAACGGACTCCGCGCCGCAGCAGCCCCGCAAGGAGGAGCGCACCGCACCGCAATCGACCGGCAAAAACGGACGGCAGCGGGACGCCCGCACCTCCGACGACACGCGCCGCGGTTCGAAATCCGCAGCCCGCAGCGCCCATCCGGGCCGCGACGGCCGTCCGGAGAACGACTCCGCCGCCGCATCGGGAGCCGCCTCGTCGCGGCGCCGCAAGCCGCGAAGCCGCCGCGCCGGGAAGCCCGCGCAGCAGCTGGCCGCCGAGCCGAAGCCCGCAGAAAAGCGGTCGGTCTGGAGCTGGTGGCCGTGGGGCCGCAAATAACCCGGCGGCGGACACAATAAAAGTTGCGAAACCCCGTTGGATTAATTACTTTTGCAAACGGACACGCACCGACGCGACCCGAAAAAACAGTAACTGCGCAGAAAATACCTCAACGAGAAATGACACGTTTCAAACGCTGGAACAACATCGTCGGCTGGACGGTCTTCGCCATCGCGGCCGCCGTCTACCTGATGACGATGGAACCCGTATCGAGCCTCTGGGACTGCTCGGAGTTCATCGCCACCTCCTACAAACTCGAAGTCGGCCACCCGCCCGGAGCCCCGCTCTTCATGATGCTGGCGCGCATCGCCACCCTCTTCGCCTTCGGCAACTCCGACTACGTGGGCATCGCCGTCAACGCCATGAACTCCCTGGCCAGCGCTTTCTGCATCCTCTTCCTCTTCTGGACCACGACGCACCTGGCACGCCGGCTCGTGACGCGCAACGGCGCGGCGCTCACCGACGCCAGCCTCTGCGCCGTGCTCGGCGCGGGCGCCGTGGGGGCCTTGGCCTACACCTTCACCGACACGTTCTGGTTCTCGGCCATCGAGGGCGAGGTCTACGCCCTCTCGTCGATGTTCACGGCGCTGGTCGTCTGGCTGATGCTCAAGTGGGAGGAGCAGGCCGACGAGCCCCACGCCTCGCGCTGGATCGTGCTGATCGCCTACCTGATGGGCCTCTCGATCGGCGTGCACATCCTCAACCTGCTGACGCTGCCGGCCCTGGCGTTCATCTACTACTTCCGCAAGTGCGACCGCGCGACGACCAAGGGCATCCTGCTGACTCTCGCGGCGGGCGGCGCAGCGGTGATCTTCATCAACAACCTCGTCATCCCCTACACGGTATGGGCCGGGGCGATGGTCGACACGCTCTTCGTCAACACGCTGGGCCTGCCCGTCAACTCGGGCATGGCGCTCTTCGCCCTGGCGCTCATCGGCGGCATGGGCTGGGCGACCTGGCGGGCCCACTGCCGGGGCCGCGTGCTGCTCAACACGGTCCTGCTCTCGGTGACGATGATTCTCGTCGGCTACTCCTCCTACGCTTCGGTGACGATCCGGGCCGCGGCGAACCCGCCGATGAACTCCAACAACCCGAACAACCCCCATGCCCTGCTCTCGCTGCTCAACCGCGACCAGTACGGGGCACGGCCGCTGCTGACGGGCGCCTACTACTCGGCACCGCGTCTGTCGGACAGCTACGAGGAGAAGTCGTTCTACTACCTCGACGAAGACGGCAAGTACAAGCCGGCGTCGATCATCACCGGCTACAAGCACGCCCCCGAGTTCATCCACCTCTTCCCCCGCATGTGGGACTCGCGCAAGGGCGAACGCGAATACAAACAGTGGGGCGCCTACCGCACCAAGATCGAGACGCTGCGCGACGAGAACGGCGAGATCATGCGCGACGCCCAGGGCCGCCCGATGCGCGGCGAGGTGCTCGACTTCGGCCGCAAACGGATCTATCAGGACGAATACGGCGAAACGCGCACGGTCGTCGAACCCACGTTCGCCGAGAACCTCAACTTCTTCTTCAACTACCAGCTGAGCTACATGTACTGGCGCTACTTCCTCTGGAACTTCGTAGGCCGCCAGAGCGACATACAGCCCACGCGCACGACGATCACCGACGGCAACTGGCTCTCGGGCATCAAGTGGATCGACCGGCTCTACACCGGGCCGCAGGACGACCTGCCGCGCGAAGTCGCCGAAAACAAGGGCCGCAACACCTACTACTTCCTGCCCTTCCTGCTCGGCCTGATCGGTCTGCTCTACCAGCTCAACCGCGACCAGCGCAACTTCTCGATCGTGATGATGCTCTTCCTGATGACGGGCATCGCGCTGGTCTTCTACTTCAACACCTCGCCGGGCGAACCGCGCGAACGCGACTACGTGTACGCCGGATCGTTCTACGCCTTCTCGATCTGGATCGGCCTCGGCGTGCTGGCCCTGCGCGACCTGATCGTCCGACTCTCGAAGCGCGACACGACCGCCGCGGCAGCCGTCGCCACCCTCGTGGCGATGGGCGTCCCGACGATCCTCGCCGCCCAGAACTGGGACGACCACGACCGCTCGCACCGCTACATGGCCCGCGATATCGGCTGGAACTACCTCCAGTCGACGCTCCCGAACTCGATCATCCTCAACTACGGCGACAACGACACTTTCCCGCTCTGGAACAACCAGGAGGTCTACGGCGTGCGCCCCGACGTGCGCATCATGAACACCTCCTACCTCGGCGGCGAGTGGTATGTCGACGAGATGAAGACCAAGGCGAACGATGCCGAAGGCGTACCCTTCTCGCTTCCAAAGCGCAAGTACACCTATACCAACGACTGGGTGCCGGTCGACAACCGCATCGACCGTCCGGTGGAGCTCAAGGAGGTGATCGACTTCATCCGCAGCGACGACCCGCGCACGCAGCTGCGTCTGGACAACGGCACGCCGGAGGGCGAGCTGGTCGACTACATCCCCACCAAGCGCCTGGCGCTGCCGGTCAACAAGGACAACGCCATCGCCTCGGGAATCGTCCGCGAGGAGGACCGCGACAAGATGGTCGACACGATCTACCTCGACCTGCGCCGCAGCGCCGTGGACAAGAGCCAGCTGATGATTCTCGACATGCTGGCCAACTTCGAATGGAAGCGCCCGATCTACCTGACGCAGGTCTATCTGTTGCAGGACCTCGGACTGATGGACTATCTCCAGTTCGACGGCTATGCCTACCGGCTCGTGCCGATCTTCACGCCGGTGCAGAATCCCTACGAGATCGGCCGCATCGACCCCGACTACGCAGCGCCGCTCCTGCGCGACACGTTCCGATACGGCAACCTCTCCGATCCGAGGGTCTACGTCGACTACTTCCTGCAATATAACCTGAGCGCGGCGCGCGCCCGCGACGCATTCGCCCGCGTGGCCAAGGAGCTGCTGCGGCAGGATCGTCCCGAGGAGGCCGTCGAACTGCTCGACCTGGGCCTCGAACGGCTCCCGACCAGCCAGATCCGCTTCACGGACACCAACACCTATCCCTTCCTCGAGGCCTACTACGCCGCCGGAGCGATGGGTATCGACGGAGCCGCCGCCAAGGGCGACGCCCTGCTGCGCGAATACAGCCGGACGCTGATCGAGTACATCGAGTACTACCTCCGTTTCGAGGGCGTGCAGGGCGACATGGTATCGTCGGAGCTCGACGAGAAGCTCGAACAGCTGGGCGACCTCTACTACCTGGCCAACTACGCCGGCCGCCGGGAGATCATCGCCGAACTGAACGAATACTATCGCACGCTGGGCGTGTCGGAGGAGAACCTGATGGATGCGGGCGACAAGCCGCATCCGACCGACACGACGCTGCTGCTGCACGACTGACCGCCGGCGGACGAAACTCCGCACGACGCGAACGAGGCGCCCCTTGCGGGGGCGCCTCGTCGTTTGCGGTACGGTCGATGAATTACGGCTGCCGCACTATTCGTTCGAATACTTGGCGATCGCCTCCTTGAACTTCTCCAGCTCTTTCGGAGTGATTCCGGCCAACATACCGGCAATTCCCCGCATTTTAAACTGCAAGTATTTTTTACCGAGCATTTTCTCCACCCGCACGACGACCTGCTGATCGCCGTCATTCACCGTGACGCTCTCCCCCGCGTCCAACTTATCGCATAAACCGATCAGGTCGGATATCGTCTCAACGGCTTCTTCCGCCGTGCTGCCAAGCATGAATACCCCCAACTTGTCGAATCGGTTGGTGCTTCTCATCGCAATATACCAATCGTCCCCCATTTTGTTGAGTTGAACCGATTTCGCACGCGCGGAAGAGATATACTCTATTTTATCCATCTTCTCGCTCGTCACACGCAGCTGTCCCCAGGCCTCGCAAGCAAAAAGGCCGCATAAAAACACAATTAATAATTTTTTCATACGCGTTTGATTTAGAATTGTGGCCAAAGATAGGTAAATTCCCCCCCCCGCAAAATATTCCGCCGAAAATCGACATTTTTTTGTATTTTAACGTTTTCCAGCCATCCGAAAGGCTCTTTTTCCCCATTCCGACACCGGTTCGGGGAACACGAAGCGAGACGCCCAGCCGGCTCCCGAAAGCCGACCGGTTACTGGGGGGGGCATCGGCGACGCCCCCTGAAACCCGGCTCTCAGCCGGGCAGGCCGGAAGCAAAAAAACGCAGGGTGTGCGATATCGCACACCCTGCGTCTATTGCCTCAGGTCCCTCTATTTCGTTTCGGGCTGTTCCGCTACTCCGGAGCCCGCACCTTTTTTGTTGTAGAGGAAGCGGCGGATCTTCTTCGTCGGAGTCTTGACGAACTCCTCCTTCTCCTCGACCACCTCCGAGATGCGCGAGAAACGGCTCACCTTAGCGTTGACGAACTCCATGATCTCGGCCTTGAGCTGCTCGGTCTTGGCCTCCCAGGCCTCCTTCTTCGAAGCCCACTCGTCGCGCCAGTCCTTGACCATCTCCTCGATCTCGTCGCTGTTGAAGTGCACGAGCGCCACCAGACGCCCCTCCTGCTCCGTAACGATCGAATCGGCGATGCAGACATGCGAGTTGAGCACGCTCTCGATATCCTCGGGATAGATGTTCTCGCCGCCCGGGCCTACGATCATGTTCTTCAGACGCCCCTTGATGAAGAGCCAGCCGTCCTCGGAGAACTCGCCCAGGTCGCCCGTGCGGAACCACCCGTCGGCCGTGAAGACCTCGGACGTAGCCTCGGGATTCTTGAAATATCCGAGCATGGCGCTCGGCGTGCGCGCCACGATCTCGCCCTGACGCGTATCGGGATTGACATTCTCCAGCCGCAGCTCCACGCCCGGGGCCTGCGGACCCGTCGAGCCGAGGCGCACCATCGAGGGGGCGGCACCGGCCAGCAGCGGCGCGGTCTCCGTGAGGCCGTAGCCGATAGCGTAGGGCACGCGCGCTTCGAGCAGGAACTGCTCGGCGCCGCGGTCGAGTTTCGCACCGCCGATGCCGAGGAAACGCAGCCGGCGCCCGAAAAGCTTCATCAGCTTCTTGCCCGCCACGCGGTGCAGGTAGCGCCGCATGAAGCCCACCCGGTAGAGCGTGCGCCAAAAGGCGTTGGACGAGAACTTGGCCAGCACCTGATGGCGGTAGATCTTCTCGATGATGAGCGGCACGATGAGCATCACCGTGGGGCGCACGGCCCGCAGCGCCGGCATGAGCGCCGATGCCGTGGGCGGACGATCGAGGTAGGTGACGCGCGCACCCATCGAGAAGGGGTAGATCAGGCCGATCGAACACTCGTAAGTGTGCGACAGCGGCAGCACCGAGAGAAACACGTCGTCGGGAACCACCGGGAAAATCGACGACGAGAGATAGATCTGCGCGCAGAGCGCCGCGTGGGTCAGCATCACGCCCTTGGGCTTCGACGTCGTACCCGAGGTGTAGATGATCGCGGCCAGGTCCTCGGGAGCCGGAGTTCCCGTGTGCCCCTCGCCGCGCACCCGCTGGGCGATGACGCCGAGATTCTTCGTGCGCACCACGACGTTGAGCCGGGCGACGGTCTCTTTCGAGAGTTTCGTGAACAGGCGGTCGGAGACGAGCAGGGCCTTGGCCTCCGAGTGCTCGATGATCATGTCGAGCTCCTCGCCCGAAAAGTCGGGAAGGATCGGCACGACGACCATGCCGGCGGCCGTCACGGCGAAGTAGCAGACGCCCCAGTTGGGCATGCTGCTGCTCAGCAGCGCCACCTTGTCGCCCGGCACGAGTCCCGCACCGGTCAATATCTCCTGTACCCGCTCGATGCGGCGTCCCGCTTCCGCGTAAGTCACTTCCTCGCCCTGAAACATCGAAAAGGCGACTCTCGAAGCAAACTTCTCCACGCTGTTGCGGACCAGCTCGCAGAGTGTGTTGATTGTCATATTCCGTTTTTTTAATACGCTCTCCGGGAGCGAAAGTTCGGGGCGAAATTAGTAAATTTCAACTAAAAAACATTATTTTTGGGACAAATTCGTCCGAATGCTCGACAGATCGAATATCAAAAAACTTGCCGCCGAGGTCGGTTTCGACCTCTGCGGCATCGCCCCGTGCCGCCATCTGGCCGCCAACGAAGCCTGGTTCCGCGACTGGCTCGACCGCGGCTACCAGGCCTCGCTGGGCTATCTGGAGCGCAATACGGACAAACGGTTCGATCCGCGACGGCTGGTCGAAAACGCCCGCACGGCGGTCGTCTGCGCCGCAGCCTACAAGAACCGCGTCGGCGAGGGATATCCCCCAGGACACCGCACCAAAATCGCCTCCTACGCCTGCATGCGCGACTATCACGCCTCGGTGCGCGAAATGCTCGACCTCCTCTTCGCCGCCCTGCGCGCGGAGCATCCCGATCTGGCGGGCCGGGCGTTCGTCGACACGGCGCCGCTGGCCGAGAAGCAGCTCGCCGTCGAAGCGGGTCTCGGCTGGATCGGGCGCCAGTCGCTGCTGGTCACGCCGCAGCACGGCACCTACGTCGTGCTGGGCGAACTGATCCTCTGCGACGACGCGGACACCTACGACACGCCGTTCGAGGGCACCCGCTGCGGCCGCTGCCGCAACTGCCTCGAAAGCTGCCCTACGGGGGCCATCGTCGCTCCGCGCGTGATCGACGCCGGACGCTGCATCGCCTGCCACACCATCGAACGCCGCCCCTGCTCGGAGGTCGACCTCGACGGCTGGATCTTCGGCTGCGAACGCTGCCAGAGCTGCTGCCCCCACAATCAGAAGGCCCCGATGCACGCCTCACCCCGGTTCGATCCACTCTTCGACCCGATCGCCCTCACGCCCGACGACTGGCACTCGATGACCGAAGCGGAGTTCGCAGAGCGTCTGGGCGAGACCCCGCTCACCCGCAGCGGTCTGGAGCGCATACGCAATAATATAAGGAAGAATTAGGAATTTCCGGCGGCAGCCGATCGAGCCCTCCCTACGCCCCTTGATATGGAAGACGAGCGGGCCCCCTCATCAGGAGCCCGCTCGTCGTATCTCGGACCGGAAATTACTTCGAAAGCTCGGCCAAAGCGGCCTTGGCATTCTCGGCAGCGGCACCTGCGGTCACCTTCTTGAATGCGGCGATCGCCTGCGGCTTCATATCCTTGGCGTTGTAGGCGGCACCGAGCAGGTAGTACATCAGGCTCTTGTCGGCCTCCTCGACCTGCGCCTCGGCGGCAGCCTCGCCCAGCTCGATCACCTTGGCGTAGTCCTTCTTGTTGGCATAGGCCTGCAAGCGGACGTTCTGAGCCAGTGCGTTCTCGGGATTCTGGGCCAGCATACCGTCGGCCATGGCGATGATGCCGTCGAAATCGTTCTCAGCCTGCATCTTGGCAACCTGGTTGTTGGTATAGAAAGCGATCATCTCCTTGGCCTTGGCCGCATCCTCGGCATACTTGGGGTGCGTCTTGGCGGCGATGGCCTCGTAGATCTCCATACCCTTGGAATACTCGCCCAGCTCGCAGTAGCTCATCGCCAGGTTGAGCGCCATCGCCGTGTTGTCGGGATTGGCCTCGTAACCCTTGGCGAAGATCTCGGCTGCCACGGCGTAATCCTTATAGTTGAAAGCCGTACCGCCCTGCACCTGATATACCTTGGCCAGGATGCCGTTGATCGTCGCCTGACGCTTGGCGTCGTCGTAAAGCTCGGCCAGCTCGGCGCCCTTGGTCAGGTTGGCGATCGCCTCGTCGAAGTTCTTCTGACCGGCGGCACGCGTACCGAGGCTCTGATAGCAGATCGGCAGCGTCTTCTTAGCCGTAGCGACCAACGACGCAGCCTCCTCGCTGTCCATGCCGTCGTCGATCACCTGCTCGAACTTGGCGGCGGCAGCTGCGAAATCCTTGTTCTGATAGGAATCCACGGCCTCGTTGAAGAGTGCCGTGAGATCCTGCGCCGAGAGCGACACGGTCGCCAGCAGCGCGATTACCGATACAAATAATTTTTTCATTTTCCTATTTTTTAATTTTGAGTTGCTCGTTCATCCGCCCCGCATCGGGGTATGGATGCAAAATTAGTGAAAATTTTCCTATAAATCCAAATCTACGCCCGCAAAGCGGCGAAAAACGACGCCATCAGCTCCTCGCACTCCTCGCGGAGCACCCCGCCCGCAACGGTCGTCCGGGGATGGAACACCGCCTCCGAATAGCGGCGATATCCCTTTTTGGGGTCGTCGGCCCCCCACACCACGCGCCCGACCTGCGCCCAGCCGATCGCTCCGGCACACATGATGCACGGCTCGACCGTCACATACAACGTACACTCCTGCAAATACTTGCCTCCGAAGGTCGATGCCGCGGCCGTCAGCGCCTGCATCTCGGCGTGAGCCGTGGGATCGGCCAGCGTCTCGACGAGGTTGTGGCCTCGTCCGACGACCGCACCGGCGGCCACGACGACCGCACCGATCGGCACCTCCTCTTCATCGAACGCCTTGCGGGCCTCGCCCAGCGCCAGGCGCATGAACTTTTCGTCCTCTCTCTGCTGCTGTTCCATTGGTTCGGGGTTTTCAAGACAAACGCCCAAAATTAGCGAAAATTGCCGCAAGAGGGCCATCGTCCGAAAAAATTATGAATAATCAATCGCAAATCATGAATTTTATATACCTTTGTAAGTTGCAAAAACGGAACGAAAAAACACAACGCCATATGTACAGAACCCACACGTGCGGCTGTCTGAGAGCCGGCAATGCAAACGAAACCGTCACCCTGGCCGGATGGGTGCAGAAAGTGCGAAATCTCGGCGCCATGACCTTCATCGACCTGCGCGACCGTTACGGTATCACGCAGGTGGTCGTCGAGGAGCACTCGCCCGCCGAAGCCCGCGAAACAGCCCTCCGTCTGGGCCGCGAATGGGTCGTGCAGGTCACCGGACGGGTGATCGAGCGCGAATCCAAGAACCCCAAGATGCCCACGGGCGACATCGAGGTGTCGGCCAGCAGCATCACGGTGCTCAACGAGGCCCAGACCCCGCCCTTCACGATCGAAGAGGTTTCGGACGGCGGCGACGACCTGCGCATGAAGTACCGCTACCTCGATCTGCGCCGCGCACCGTTGCAGCGCAACATGATCCTGCGTCACAAAATGGCGCAGGAGATCCGCCGCTTCCTCGACAGCGAGGGATTCCTCGAGATCGAAACCCCCTACCTGGTGGGTTCGACGCCCGAGGGAGCCCGCGACTTCGTGGTGCCGAGCCGCATGAACCCCAATCAGTTCTACGCCCTGCCCCAGTCGCCGCAGACCCTCAAGCAGCTGCTCATGGTGGCCGGCTACGACAAGTATTTCCAGATCGTACGCTGCTTCCGCGACGAGGATCTCCGCGCCGACCGTCAGCCCGAGTTCACGCAGATCGACTGCGAGATGTCGTTCGTCGAGCAGGAGGATATCATCGCCGTCTTCGAACGGTGGGCCAAGCACATGTTCCGCACCGTGATGGGCATCGAGCTGACCGAGCCGCTGCGCCGCATGCCGTGGATCGAGGCGATGGAGAAGTACGGTTCGGACAAACCCGACCTGCGCTTCGGCATGGAATTCTCGGACCTGACCGACCTGGCGCACGGCCACGGATTCTCCGTCTTCGACGACGCGGAGTACGTCACGGGATTCGCCGCACCGGGCTGCGCGACCTACACGCGCAAGCAGATCGATGCCCTGACCGACTACGTGAAGCGTCCGCAGGTCGGCGCCAAGGGGCTGATCTGGATCCGCCTGGAGGCCGGAGGCGGCGTGAAATCCTCCGTCGACAAGTTCTTCGCGCCCGACGAGGTGCGTGCCATGGCCGAGCGCTGCGGCGCCCAGGCCGGCGACCTGGTATTCATCCTCTGCGGCAAGAAGTTCAAGGCCCTGACGCAGCTCTGCGCCCTGCGCCTCGAAGTGGCCCAGCAGCTGGGCCTGCGCGATCCGCAAAAGTTCGCCCCGCTGTGGATCGTGGACTTCCCGATGTTCGAGTGGGACGACGAGACGCAGCGCTTCTACGCCATGCACCACCCCTTCACCTCGCCCAAACCCGAGGACGTGCAGTACCTCGAAAGCGACCCGGGCCGCGTGCGCGCCAACGCCTACGACTTCGTATGCAACGGCACCGAGATCGGCGGCGGTTCGATCCGTATCCACGATGCCAAGCTGCAGGCCCTGATCTTCAAGTGCCTGGGCTTCACGCCCGAGAAGGCGCAGGAGCAGTTCGGCTTCCTGATGAACGCCTTCAAGTTCGGCGCGCCGCCCCACGGCGGTCTGGCCTTCGGTTTCGACCGTCTCTGCTCGCTCTTCGGCGGCACGGAGTCGATCCGCGACTACATCGCCTTCCCGAAGAACAACGCCGGCCGCGACGTGATGCTCGACGCTCCGGGCTACATCGACCCCGCGCAGCTCGACGAGCTCTGCCTGGAGCTGAAGCAAGCGGAGGAGTAAGCGCCCCGCATTCGATACGACAGCAGCGAAACCCTCATCGGATTTCGCTGCTGTTTTTATTGCGGGAGCGCCCGGGCGACAAAAACGAGGGGCGCCCCTCGTCCGCAATCAGTTCGAGAAGGTCAGCGCATCGCCGCCGGCATCGATCCGGATCGGCTTCGTGCGGTCGACCTCGCCAGCCAGAATCCGCTTCGAAAGCTCGTTGACGATCGTCCGCTGGATGGTCCGCTTCACCGGACGGGCGCCGTAGAGCGGATCGTACCCCGCCGACGCGATCCATGCGCGGGCCGCATCCGTATACTCGAGGCGGATGCCGTTCTCGGCGAGCCGCTTGCGGACCGTCGTCAGCTGAATGTCGACGATCCGCTCGATATCGCGGCGCGTCAGCGGCTCGAAGAGCACGATTTCGTCGATTCGGTTCAGGAACTCCGGCTTGAGCTGCTGCTTGAGCAGGTCGACCACCTCGCCGCGCGTCCGCTCGACGAGCTCCTCCGGGAGTTTCTCTCCGTCGAACGCCGCCGCGAAGTGCTCCTGAATGATCTGCGACCCCATGTTCGAGGTCATGATGACGATCGTGTTGCGGAAATCCACCGTGCGCCCCTTGTTGTCGGTCAGACGCCCGTCGTCGAGCACCTGCAAAAGGATGTTGAAGACATCGGGATGCGCCTTTTCGATCTCGTCGAGCAGCACCACGGAGTAGGGCTTGCGCCGCACGGCCTCGGTGAGCTGGCCGCCCTCGTCGTAGCCGACGTATCCCGGAGGCGCTCCCACGAGGCGCGACACGCTGTGACGCTCCTGGTATTCGCTCATGTCGATGCGCGTGAGCATCTGGTCGTCGTTGAAGAGGAACTCGGCGAGAGCCTTCGCCAGCTCGGTCTTGCCGACGCCCGTCGTTCCGAGGAAGATGAACGACCCGATCGGACGACGCGGATCGCTCAACCCGGCGCGCGAACGGCGCACGGCGTCCGAAATGGCGACGATGGCCTGCTCCTGCCCCACGACGCGCTTATGGAGCTCGCGCTCCATGTTGAGCAGCTTCTCGCGCTCCGAAGCGAGCATGCGCGATACGGGAATCCCCGTCCAGCGCGACACCACCTCGGCCACGTCCTCGGCATCGACCTCCTCCTTGATCATCGAACCGCCGGCCGACGCCAGCCGATACTCCTCCTGCCAGGCCCCGATCCGCTTCTCGGCCTCCTGAATCCGGCCGTAGCGGATCTCGGCCACCCGGCCGTAGTCGCCCTGACGCTCGGCCTGCTGCGCCTCGATCTTGAGCTGCTCGATCCGGTCCTTGTCCTCCTGGATCCTGCGCAGCAGGTCGCGCTGCCCCTGCCACTTGGCGCGCATCTCCGCGTCGCGGGCCTTGAGCTCCTCGATCTCGCGCGTGAGATGCTCCACGCGCTCCTCGTCCTTCTCGCGGCGAATCGCTTCGCGCTCGATTTCGAGCTGCCGCACGCGGCGGTCGAGCGAGTCGATCTCCTCGGGCACGGAGTTCATCTCCAGCCTGAGGCGCGACGCCGCCTCGTCCACCAGGTCGATCGCCTTGTCGGGCAGGAAGCGCGAGGTGATGTAGCGCGACGAGAGTTCGACGGCCGCCACGATCGCCTCGTCCTTGATCCGCACCTGATGGTGATTCTCGTAGCGCTCCTTCAGCCCGCGGAGGATCGACACGGCGTCCTCCTGCGACGGCTCGTCGACCATCACCTTCTGGAAGCGGCGTTCGAGGGCCTTGTCCTGCTCGAAATATTTCTGGAACTCGTCGAGCGTCGTGGCGCCGATCGTCCGCAGGTCGCCCCGGGCCAGAGCCGGCTTGAGGATGTTGGCGGCATCCATCGCCCCCGACGACTTGCCGGCGCCCACGAGCGTGTGGATCTCGTCGATGAAGAGCAGGATCTCGCCGTCGCTCGCCACGACCTCCTGCACGACGGCCTTCAGCCGCTCCTCGAACTCGCCCTGATACTTGGCGCCGGCGATCAGCGCCCCCATGTCGAGCGAATAGATGACCTTCGATTTCAGATTCTCGGGAACGTCGCCGTCGACGATCCGGTGGGCGATGCCCTCCGCGATGGCCGTCTTGCCCACGCCCGCCTCGCCGACGAGAATCGGGTTGTTCTTCGTGCGGCGCGAGAGGATCTGCAACACGCGGCGGATCTCCTCGTCGCGGCCGATCACCGGGTCGAGTTTGCCCGAACGAGCCTGCTCGTTCAGATCGACAGCATATTTGCCCAGGGCGTCGAACTGCTGCTCGGCGGTCTGCGAATCGACCGTCGCCCCGCGGCGGAAGGTGCGGATCGCCTCCACGAGCTCCTTCTCCGTGGCGCCGTGACGCTTGAGCAGCTCGGCAGCCTGCCCGCGCTCGGCCACGAGCCCCAGGAGCAGGTGTTCGACCGAAGCGTATTTATCGTTGAACTTCTTCGTGAAGTCGACGGCGCGCTGCACGACTTTCGAGGTCTCCGAGGCGAAGAACTGCTCGCCGGCCCCCTCGACGCGCGGCAGCGACTGCACGGCGCGCTGCACCTCGTCGCGCAACGCCCGCACGTTCGCCCCGACGCGTCCCAGCAGAAACGTCGCGAGCGAATCCTCCTCGCGAACGAGGACGCTCAGCAGATGGAGCGGCTCGACAGCCTGCTGCCCCCGCTCCCGGGCCAGGACGAGCGCTGCCTGGAGCGCCTCCTGCGCCTTTACCGTTAACGTGTTGATGTTCATGGTATCCGTTTTTTATTTCCGTTTACATCCCGAAAGCAGCAAAAGGCCTGCCACGCCCCGCCGGGCAGACAAAGTGTCCTCTTTTGTCACCCGATGTCACGACACGGCTGACAAAAACGGACAAAATAACCGGCGGATACCGGCCCGGCATGTCGCACCGACAGAGAAATTTTTAATTCTTAATTTTCAATTCTTAATTTTTAAGATGTATCTTTGCGCTATCATGAGTGAGTTCATCGTCAGCGCACGCAAATACCGCCCCGCGACCTTCGCATCGGTCGTCGGACAGAAACATATCACCTCCACGCTCCGCAACGCCATCGAACGCGGACAGCTGGCCCACGCCTACCTGTTCTGCGGTCCGCGCGGCGTGGGCAAGACCACCTGCGCCCGCATCTTCGCCAAGGCGATCAACTGCCT
>CAMWWU010000061.1 GCA_947178025.1 uncultured Alistipes sp.
ACATGGAATGTGGACACCTACGTCGTAATGGCGCGGGCACAAGCGCTTATTGATCGACGGTTTTCCAGAGCCAGAACGGCAAATAAGTAACGAGTTGTCCGCCCGATTAAAAAGGACGCAGCAGAACTTAAAAAACTTTTTTGCCGTATGAAACCGATGCGCAACGTTCCCGATCTGAAGTTCGAACCGGATTGGAGAAGACTCAAATTCGCGATCGAACAATCGGGCATGTCCAACGAGGAGTTCGCGGAGTTCGCGCAGCTGGACGATCCGGGAATCATCACCCACATCCGTTACGCCCAATGCGGCATCGACGAGAAACTCGCCAAACAAATCAACCGCGCATTCCCGCAGATCCCGACGGACTGGCTGCTGGGCCGGCCCGGCGCTCCGCTTCCCGAACCCGCGAATATGTTTCCCGAAATAAAGGAGAAAGAGGACCGGATGTTCCAGGCGTTCGAGCAGGCCGAAGCGGAGTTCAAAGCGACCATTCCGGTAATATCCCGGTCGCTGATCCGTCTGATGCCCTGCGCCGATATCACACAGATACCGACGAAGGAGCTCGACGATGACATCAACCGGTTGCTGGACCTGCTGGAGAACATGCGGCACAACACCCTGCCCGCCACGCGCGACCGGCTGCACGAGGCTGCCTATCTCTGCGACGAACTCTGCTGTGCCGCCGCGAAGTTCGGGCTGCCGCTCTAAGAGGCCCGGTGCAGCGGCAAGCAGCACGTCCGGACGCACACTGCGGTAAGAAATACGCAGCGGTAAAAGATAATTGCGGCCTGCGGCAAAGCACCTCGCCGGCGGAAGGCCTCTCCGGATGCAGCCCCGCGATCGGAGATTGCGATCCGACGAATCGGCAGGCCCGATTCGGTCGGCCCGCCATCGCGGCGGACTTTCGGCAGGCAGTGCTTCCCGACGAAAAAACGCTCAGCTCCTAACCAGTCCGTAGAGCTCCGTGATGCGGTCGCACATGCGCTCCCACGAGAAGCGTTTGCGCTCGTCGAGACAGTTCTCCCGAAAGCGGGCCAGCGTCTGCGGATCCGCGATCCGCTCCACGGCCGCAGCCACTCCCTCCGCAGTCGGAGGGCAGACGAAGCCCACGCGACCGTCGGGGACGATCTCCGCGAGGCCGCCCACGTCGGTGACGATCATCGGCGTACAGAACTGGTAGGCGATCTGCGTCACGCCGCTCTGCGTGGCGGTCCGGTAGGGCTGCACGACGAAATCGGCGGCCGAAAAGTAGTACTTCACCTGCTCGTCGGGGATGAACCGGTCGTGCAACAGCACCTCCTCCTGCAAACCGTTCGCGGCGATCTGCCGCAGGTAGCGTTCGGGCGAGGTGTAGAACTCCCCCGCTACGATGAGCTTCCGCCCGCCGAGGCGCCCGGCACGCTTGAGCGCCGCCCAGGCGTCGAGCAGCAGATCGAGCCCCTTGTAGTCGCGGATCAGCCCGAAGAAGAGCGCGTAGCCGCAGGCGGGATCGAGCCCGAGCCGCACGCACGCCTCCGTGCGGTCGACCCGTTCGCCGAAGTGCTCGAAAAGCGGATGGGGCGAAAAGAGCGCCGGGGCATCGGTATAGGCCGCCAGTTCGCGGTGCACCTGCTCGGACATGTAGACGAAACCGTCGACGGCCCGCAGGTAGTAGCGGTTGAACGGACGGTCCGTCAGGTGGTGTTCGTGCGGCTCCACGTTGTCGATCTGACACAGCACTTTCGTATGCCCGTTGCGGCGGGCGATGCGGGCGATGGTGCCGAAACAGGGCGCCATGAAGGGCGTCCAGTACTTCATCAGCACGAAGTCGGGACGTTCGCGGCGGACGATCCGCCCGACCCGCAGCCAGTTCAGCGGATTCACCGTATCGACGCAGCGGCAGATGCACAAGTCGCCCGGCGGCGGCGTGTCGACCGTCTGGCTCTTTCCGGGAAAGAGCAGCGCAGGGTACTGCCGCGTAAAGGTGCGGATCCGCACGTCGTCGCCCCGGCGGGAGAAAATCCGGGCCATCGTCTCCATGATCGACGCCAAGCCGCCCCGATACGGGTGCGCCGGGCCTAAAATCAAGATCTTCATACGAACAAAGATAGCGATTTTCGGGAGAACCCGACCGTTCGTACCGGGAAATTATCGCGGCGGCGGCCCTTCCCGATCCCGCAAACCGTCTTTCCGGCAGTCTCCCCCCGACGCACATCGCCGCAACGGGCACAAGACGCCCCCCCCGACGCACGCGGCCGCAACGGGCACGTTTCGCCCGCCGAGTATCCGACGGGCGAACGGCCGCCGCGGCTGCCTACTCCTCGCCGTGCGAATGGTGCAACGACTGTGCGGCATGCTTGCTGCCCGCCACGGATTGCAGGGCGAGGTACTCCTCGCCGTAGTCGTGGAGGTTCTGCAACTCGGTGCGGAACGTGTCAAGGTGCTGCTCCTCTTCGGCGATGATATCCTGGAACATCTTGTGCGTCACGGCATCCTTGTGCTCCGAGGCGATGCGCGAAGCCTCGTTGTAGTGGTCGATCGTGCTCTGCTCCAACTGCATGGCCAGACGCAGCATCTCCGACACGTCGGTCATCTGCCGCGTGCGGTAGGCCGGATTCATGTTCACGTCGCCCTCCAGGAAGAGAATGCGTTCGGAGAACTCCTCGATATGCCGCATCTCGGCGATCGAGATCTCGCGCATGATGCGCGAAAGATAGCGGTAGCGGGCGTCCTCGAAGTGCGTGTGGAAGTACATGTACTGAAGCGAGGCGGAGATCTCCCGGCCGACGGCTTCGTTCAGCAGGTCGATGCTCACCCGATACTTGTTCTGTTTCTGTGTTTCGGTTGCGCTTTCCATAACGAAAAAGGTTTTGCAACCCGACGCTGCAAAACCCGTTCCAACAACCGCTCCGGCCGGTCGCTTCGATCGCCGGTTCCGGCCGTTCCGGCGGCACTCCGCCGCCTATTTCCACTCGATCGAGGCGCGGACCGCCGCGGTCCCCTGCTCGTCGCAGATCTCGAACGCCGCACCGCGCTCCTTCGACTCGCAGCCGATCGTAAGCGTCGCTCCATAGCGGCACTCGCGCAGGAAATGCACGTCGAAGCGCACGGGCGCCTGCTCGGTGAGCAGCTCCAGCGGCAGCAGGTCGAGCATCATCTCGATGTAGCGCAACGTGTTGACATGACGGTTGAAGTCGATGTCGCTGTACACGACCCGATGTTCGGCCCGCAGCGTCGGCATCACGGCCCGCACCTTGCGGGGCTTCTCCGTCGGCGACGGGATGTCGACGATCGCCTCGGCATGCGCGTCGCCCACCCACGAGAGATCGACCGCCGAACGGCTCGCCAGGTCGATCATCGCCCACTGCGTCACGGCCCGGCCGAACTCGCTGCCGGCCGCATCGGTCAGCGTGAAGTTTCGCGTCGAAAGGACTCGACCGTATTCGTTGATCCACGTGGCAATGGTGTAGTCGGTATACTGCCCGGGCAGCCGGTCGAACTCCAGCGCCATGCGCGAGAGCACCCAGGTGTGGTTGCCGGCATTGAGCGCATCGACCCCGAAGCCCTTGCCGTGGGCGTCGATGCCGGCCGTATTGAGAATCGCCGATCCCAGGGCGGGAATGGTCGCGCGCAGGGTGAAGTCCACGTCCTGCGGCTCGATCCGATAGTCGTAACAGGATTTTTCTGCCATCTCGATTGCGTTTTCCGCAAATTTAACGATTTTTCAGCAAACCGGCCAAAAGAACCGGCTTTATTTCGTCCGCGCCCGCAGCCCGAGGCCCGCTTGTCTCGCAGGCACCGCAGCCCGAGGCCGCGCGGCGCACAACCGACGACGCAAGCGCCGAAAAATATTATCGAAAAACGATAAATATTATTTGTTTTTCGGAAATATATCGTATCTTTGCAACGACGAGAAAACATTACGAATCATCAAACATACCCACCATGCAGAACAAGAGAAAACTGCACAAACATCTGCTGCTCATCTACATCATCTACTGCGCAGCGCTGACCGTCGGATTTCTGGCGAGTTTCGTTCCGGGCTTCTCGCGCGGATGGCAAAGCGCGCAGAGTTCGATGGCCCGGGAGGAGCTCCAGGGCAAACGCACCTACTACGTTTCGGCACAGCTGCTGAACGACGGGCGGGGCGATCTGCCGATCGCAGGGCTCTCCGAGAACGTCGCGGCCGACATCGACCGGCTGCAACTGCACGTCTCGGTCCCGGAAGAGTACACGCCCGGCAACATCTTCAAGGTGCTGGCTAACAGCAGCTGGGCCTATCTGATGCTGGCCGTATCGGGCTGCTCGTATCTGGCCATCTTCGTGCTGATCGCCCTGATCATCAACTCACTGCGCAAGTCGATCCGCGACGAGCAACCGATCCGCCACAGCAACATCGCACGCACGCGGGCGATCGGCATCCTGATCCTCGCCGCCGAACTGTGCCAGGCGACGATGCAGTACATCAACAATCGCGAAGCAGCCGAACTGCTCGCAGGCACCTCCTACGAAGTGGCCCTCTGCTTCCCGATCGACTACTGGAACCTGATCGACGTCATCCTGTTCCTCTTCATGGCCGAGGTATTCTCCATCGGCACGCAGCTGAGCGAAGAGCAGAAACTGACTATCTAAAACACGCAACATGACTATGATACACTTTTATAAAGGGGGGGGGAAGAGACCATGGCAATAATTATCAACATCGACGTCATGATGGCCAAACGCAAGATGTCGCTCGGCGAACTGGCCGAGCGGGTCGACATCACGCCCGCCAACCTTTCGATCCTCAAGAACGGCAAGGCTAAGGCCATCCGCTTTTCGACACTCGAAGCGATCTGCCGCGAACTGGAGTGCCAGCCGGGCGACATCATCGAATATCGTCCCGAGAAGCGATCCGCAGAATAACGCAAAACTTTTTTAATCGATAAGCCTATGAAAAAAATCAGGATCCTGCTACTCGCCGCCTACATGCTGGGAGCGGGCAGCGCAATCGCTCAGATCGACCCCATGTCGCCGATCCCGGCCGACCCGGAGTTCCGCACGGGCAAACTTCCGAACGGCATGAGCTACTACATCCGGCACAACGAAAAGCCGAAGAACCAGGCCGACTTCTACATCCTGCATGACGTGGGCGCCATCCAGGAGGAGGATTCGCAGCAGGGCCTCGCCCACTTCCTCGAACACATGGCCTTCAACGGCACGAAGAACCTGCCCGGCAAGCAGGCGATCGAGTATCTGGAGAGCGTGGGCGTCAAGTTCGGCACCAACCTCAACGCCTCGACGGGCTGGGACCAGACGACCTATCTGATGAAGGACGTGCCGACCCAGCGCGAAGGAGTGATCGACAGCGCGCTGCTGATCCTGCACGACTGGTCGCACTTCATCGCACTCGAACCCAAGGAGATCGACTCCGAGCGCGGCGTGATCATGGAGGAGCTCCGCACGCGCGACGGCGCTTCGTGGCGCTCGATGATGGAGCTCATGAAAGCCTACGGCAAAGGCTCGAAATACGAGCACCGCAACCTGATCGGCTACCTCGACGGGCTGAAGAGTTTCGAGCACGCCGATCTGGAGGCGTTCTATAACAAATGGTATCGCCCGGACTACCAGGCCGTGATCGTAGTCGGCGATATCGACGTGGATGTCGTGGAGAACAAGCTCAAGGCCCTGATGGCCGACATCCCGGCTCCGGCCGCCGATGCCGCCCGGAAGGAGACTTACGTCGTGCCCGACAACGAGGAGCCGATCGTCAGCATCTACACCGATCCCGAGATGCAGGGCTCGAAAATACAGCTCTTCATCAAGCGCCCGGCCACGCCCAAGCAGATCAACGGGTTGATCTACGGCGAAATGCTCGACGTCATCTCGGCCTACATGAGCGCCATGGGCAACGCCCGTCTGCAAGAGATCGCCATGCAGCCCGACGCACCGTTCCTCGGCGGAGGCATGGGCACGGGCGACATCGTGGGCATCATCCCCACGCTCAACGCCACGGCATTCGTCGCCATGACGCAGGACGGCCAGCTCGAACGCGGCTTCGAGGCGCTCTACACCGAGCTGGAGAAGGTGCGCCGCTACGGCTTCACGCAGGGCGAGTTCGAGCGTGCGCAGGAGAACCTGATGCGTCAGGCCGAGCGCAGCTACACCAACCGCAACGACCGCATGAACGCCGAGTTCGTGCGCACGGCACTGAACAACTATTCGAAAAATACTCCGATGCCCGACGCCGAGACCGAGTGGCAGCTGGACAGCCTGCTCATCAAGTCGATCAACGTCGACGCCGTGAACGCTTTCGCCCAGCAGACCATCTATCCGCAGAACCAGGTGATCGTGGTCACCGCCCCCGAGAAGGAGGGTGCGAAGGTCCCCACCGAGGCCGAGATTCTGGCCATCCGCGACCGGGTAGCCGCAGCCGAGATCGCCGCCTACGAGGATAACGTCGTCAAGGAGCCGCTGATCGCCGAGGACGTCGTTCTCACGGGTTCGCCCGTAGTCGCCACGTCGCAGGACGAGCAGCTCGGAACGACGGAGTGGACGCTGGCCAACGGCGCGAAGATCGTCGTGAAGCCCACGACCTACAAGGCCGACGAGGTGCGCATGACCGCCCGTGCCGAGGGAGGTCTCTCGCTGCTCACCGATGCCGAGTTCTACATGGGCGAGCTGATGCCCTCGGTCAACGCGATGTCGGGCGTCGGCAAGTTCTCCGCCACGGAGCTCAAGAAGCAGCTCGCCGGCAAGTCGGCGACGATTCAGCCCTCGACGAGCAACTATTCGAGCGCCATGGGCGGCGTCTGCTCGCCCAAGGATATCGAGACGATGCTCCAGCTGCTGTGGCTCAACTTCACGCAGCCGCGCTTCGACGAGAACGACTACAACACGCTCATCCGCATGATCCGCTCGCAGCTCGACAACGTGAAATCCAACCCGGACTACCTCATGGAGGAGACCTTCACCGACGTGGCCTACGGCAGCAATCCGCGCCGTCAGCTGATGTCGCCCGAGATCGTCGACCGGTTCCGCTTCGAGGAGCTGCCCGCGATCTACCGCAAACTCTACCCCGGTGCCGACAGCTTCACGTTCTTCTTCGTGGGCAACGTCGACCTCGACACGCTCAAGCCGCTCGTCGAGAAGTACATCGGCTCGCTCCCGACCACCGGCACCCCCTCGACGTTCGTCGACGACAACGCCGCACCGGTCAAGGGCGAGGTGACGAAGGACTTCACGGCCGCCATGCAGCAGCCCAAGGTTTCGGTTCACTACCTCTTTACGGGCGAGATGCCCCACACGCTCAAGAACAAGCTGGCGATGACCCTGCTGACGCAGGCCCTCAATTCGCGCTATCTGATCTCGATCCGTGAGGAGAAGGGCGGCACCTACGGCGTACATGTTTCGGGTTCGACGACCTATATCCCGACCGAGAGCTATCAGATGGACATTCAGTTCGACACGAACGCCGAGATGGCCGACGAACTCCGCGCGATCGTGATGCAGGAGATCGAGCAGATCGCCGCGAACGGTCCCAAGGCCGAGGATATCGAGAAGACCCGCGAATTTCTCGCGAAGAACTGGAAGAACACGCTCGAACAGAACGGAGGCTGGATGAGCTACATCCAGGCCAAATACGGCTCGGGACTCGACTACCTGGGCGAATACGAGCAGACGCTCCAGTCGCTCACCGGCGAAGACGTGCAGGCGCTGGCCCGCAAGATCCTCGACGACAAGAACCTCGTGCAGGTTATCATGCGTCCCGAGGAGTAGCCCCGGCCGCATCGCAAACGACAGCCGCCCGACCTCTCCGGTCGGGCGGTTTTCTTATGGCCGGTCCGCTCTGAAAGACCGGCTCGGCGGGGCGTCTGCAAAAAGCGGCCACCGCTCCAGGGGAGCGAACTGCAAGATCATTGCGGAGTCGCAGCCTGCGGGAGGGAGAAAGCAGGCGGCCCTCCGCTACCGGAGAGTGCGGCCGGCCAGCAACCAACCAGCTCTAAAGAGCCGATAATACACCTGTCGGGGAATACGCTGCCGGGTGCAAGATCGGCCGCCATTGCTGCCCGCCATTGCCGCCTAAAACCCGCCGCGGAGCCGTGCTGCACCCCGCAGGCTACGGCAAGTCCGTCCCCTCCGGAGGATGTCGTCCGCAAAAAAAGAACAGCCCGATAACCGAGTATCGGGCTGTTCTTTCTATCGCATCGACATCAATCGAAGTCGTCCATGAGCGTATCGTCCGAGATCGGCGGATCGTAGGACTCGGCCGGCGTATTGGCCTCGATCCAAGCCGTGTCGAGCAGCTCGGAGAACCCGAGGTCCTTATGCCGGCTCAGCGTGATCTGATACTGCGCATAGTCGTTCGCCGTACCGGAGAAGTCGCTCTGCTGAGCATAGATGGCGAAGATGCCGAGCACGCTGCCCTCCTCACCGTCTTTCGGCACCGGCTTCGTGCCGAAGCGCGAATAGGCGCTCGTGCGCACCGAATAGACGCCGCGCTGGGAGGTGATGGTCGGTTCGTCGACGTAGGAGATCAGGAGCGAACCGTAGAGCTTGTCGTTGTCCACGTTGTAGGCCAGGTAGTACCAGGGCTGCGTAACGGTCGGACGCACGTCGGTGCAGAGCCAGCTCGGATAGATGTTGTCGTAGCTGCCGCTCTTGATGGCAGGGTTCGTCACCCCGTCCTGATTCTTGACACCGGCATAACGCACCTTGATTCCGTTGAACTGCACCAGACGGCCCAGGGCGGCCTCGATGGTAGCCTTGTCGCCCAGTTTGGTCTGATAATCCGACGCATCGACGGTCAGAATATCCTCGGGCTCCAGCATGCAGCGGTCACCCGGCAGCACATGGGCGCTGACCTGCTGCGGCAGATCGATATTCGAGTTGGCGTAGAACTTGAGCTCCTTCACGACGTTGTACGAGCAGGTCGGAGCCGCGCCGATCGAAAGCATCATGCGGTAGTTGCCCAGGTAGAGGTCCTTGAGCAGCACGTAAACCCACGTACTCTCCTTCGTGTCGAGGTCGAGCTGGTAGGTCGAATAGAGCGTACCGCTCAGACGGAACTCGATGGCTGCGCCCGGCTGGCCGGCCCACTCGCCGTCGTCCCACAGGTAGAGCGACTTGTAGATGTTGCCCTCCTCGTCGCTGGAGATCACCTTACCCTTGACATAGTAGTTGGCGGCCTCCTCCCAGAAGTAGGTGCCCTGCGATTCGAATTGCGCCTCGCCCGGATAAGCCGCTCCGAACTTGATCGACTTCGTGTCGGCCCAGCTCTTGTTGACGCCGGTTTTGGAGATTCCGCCGTACACTTCGGTGAACTTCGCCTTGACCTCGGCAATGGAGATGCGTGTCAGTCCCATGGCCTCCACTTCCTCCTCCTGCCAAACTTTCACGGCAGGCGTCTCGAAATCGTTATAGCAGCCCGTAAGGAAGGCTCCCAGGGCGACTGCCAGCAATATTTTGATCTTTTTCATAGATTAATTCCTCTGTTTTGGTTAGAATCGGAAATATACGTTCAGGTAATAGGTCGTACCGAGCATATAGAAATACTTCGACGGGAAGCGGGTATACTCCGTTCCGTCGCTCGTTCGCATGCGGTTCAGACGCATCTGCTCGTAACCGCCCGTGCGGATATCCTGATCGTTGAGGATGTTCTTCACCTCCAGGCTGAAGCCGAGCATGTAGACGCGGTGGATATACCAGTTCTTGCCGACGCTTGCGCTGAGCGTATAGGCGGCATCGAACTTCTCCTGGCTGCGCATGGTCTGGATGCCCTGCACGGCGGCGATCTTCTGCTCGTTGGTCGAACCAGGGTTCTGCAACGTATTGAGGTAACCCGTCACGGCGGTAGCGGTGCGGTAGAGCGGGTTCATCGAGAGGTAGAGATTGTCGTAGTAGTTGAAGTTCACCGATGCGAACCAGTTGCGCGGACCGCGGTAGTCGAGGCCGACGTTGAAAGCCATCTGCGGCGTGCTCTCCACGTGCATGCCTTTCCAGAGCACCTGGCTGCCGCGGATCACCTCCTCGCTGTTATCGACCGTCTGCGTGAAGTTGGGGTTCGACGTATAGGTGTAGTCGCCCCAGCTCAGCGCTCCGACCACCGAAATGCCGTTCCATACGGGAACCGACAGACCCAGCTCCAGACCGTAGTGGCGCTTGTCGATGCCGCTCATGGCGAAGTTGGTATAGGTGTGCTCGAAGTCGTCGTAGAACGAGATCACTTTCGACTGGTCGTTGATCGTCGTGTAGTAACCCGAAAGACGCGCCTTGATGTAAGGCAGGTTGAGGTTGTAGGTCAGGTCGACGCCGAAGATCTTCTCGGCCGAGAGACCCGGAGTCGTCGTATTGCGCGTGCGGGCCGAAACGAAGGCATTGGCGAACTTCGGAGCCTGCTGACGGTAGCCGATATTGGCCTCGATCGAGTGTGCGCCCGAGAACTTGTAGCCGAAATTGCCCTTGACGTTGTAGGTCAGGTAGTCGAGCGTCTTCGAATTGCCCTTCGAGTTTTCGGGGAACAGACCCTTGCGCCACAGACCCTCGCGATACATCGACGAGTAGCCGACCTCACCGCCCAGGTTCATCGAGAAGCCGCCGATAGCGTAGGTATACATGGCCCAGGCGCTGCTTTCGAGCAGGTGAGCGCGGTAGTTGTAGTTGACCTTGTCGCCGACGCGCGCGATGCGGGCGTGACCGTTGGCCAGGTAGTAATCCAGATCGTTCTGGTAGTTGAGCTCGCTGTGACCCTTGTCGCGCTCGGCGAACTTGTCGATATCGTACCAGTAGTCGCCGCCGAGCAGATCCTTCACCTGATCGTAGTACCACGTGCGGTTCACGCGCAGGTTGGCACCGCCGACGATGCGCATGTTGTTGCGGATCTGGTGGGCTACGTTGAGCGCGAGGTTATAGTCGAGCTGGTCGGTGTGACGCTCCTCGATCATCAGGTTCGAACGACGGGCGTTCGCACCGGCGTACTTTTCGAGCGAGGGATCGACATACTGGTTCTCGGCGAAGAAACGGTCGTAGTCGAGCATGCCCGTGAAGTCCTGACCGGCAGTGTAGGCCTTCATCAGCAGGTCGTAAGCCCCCTTGTCGTCCATGGGCGAAGCACCCGGCAGGATCTGATTGAGGTAGTACGAGGGCATGTAGCGATAGTAATCGGCGCGCGGATCGGCCGAATCCTTCCACGTGAGGGCCGAATAGCCGTTCTTACCGAAGCGGAGCGACGTGGCGGCGTTCAGACGCGTGCGGTCCGAGATGTCCCACGTGTAGTTGAGCATCACGATCGGCTCGTGCGTGTTGCGCACGCGCGAGTTGCGCAGTTTGCCGTCCTGATAACCTACGTTCGGGTTGTAGTAGTGGTTGCCGAAGAGGTTGTAGGCCTCCTCCGTCGCAGCCTGCTGCGCTCCGCGCTCCGAGGGCGACGCCAGCAGCGTCAGCGCCAGACGGTGGTTCTGACCGAAGAGCTTCTCGGCCGATGCGAAGTAGGAGTAGGAGTTATAGTACACGCCGTCGATATAGCCGTTACCGCCCTGACGGGTACCGAGCGAGAAAGCGTAGGACCAGCCGTTGTCGAGCTGTCCCGATGCGTAGGAAACCAGGGCGCGAAGACGATACATCTGATTGCCGTTCGACACGCTCACGCGCAGACCCTTGCGCATCTGCGACGCACGGGCGTTGATGTTCGTCACGCCGCCGATGCCGCCCAGGCCGTACTCCGTGGCGGTCAGACCGGCCACGGTCTCCTGGTTGCGCGTAGCGTCGTTCAGACCGCTCCACAGCGACCAGGGGCCGTAGCCCGTCATGGCGTCGTTGAAGCGGATGCCGTTGAGGTATACGTCCGAATACTGCGAGTCGTATCCGCGGACGTTGAAACGCATTTCGCTGAAACGATAGGAGGCGATGTTGTTGAAGACATCTTTCGACGCGGAGAGCGACGAAGGCAGCGCCTGCGTGTCGGAAGCCGACGAATCGGTGTCGAACTCGGCGAAGATCGAATCGTCGAAATCGCCGGTCGCGGTAGCCGGAACGATGGGCACCGACTTGAGGTTCTTCATGTTGTTGCCGTCGACGCGTACCGGCATGTCGAGCTCCTCGAAATCGGGAGCCTCGAACAGCAGGCGGTAGTCGCCTTTGGGCAGGTTCTCGAAGACGAAATTACCGTCCCGGTCGGTCATGACGGAGAGGCCCGTCGACTCGACGGTCACCTTGACGTTGCTCAGCGCCTCGCGACCGTTGCGCGAAACGACCTTACCGCTGATTCCTCCCTGCTGCGCATAGGCGGAGACGGAGAGGACGGCGAGCGCCAGAAGAAGTAAAGTTTTCAGTTTCATACAATTATTTTGAATGTTTATTTGGCTATGTAGATGTAGACGGGCAAGTGATCGCTGAAACCGCCCTGGAAGTTGTTGCCGATGAACGTGCGCAGCGGATAACCTTTGTACTGCCCCTCTTTCTGGAAGAGATAGGGACGCTTGAAGATACCTCCGTAGAACTTCGAGCCGCCCACGGGCTGAATCTTCAGCTTGCCGGTCGACCCCGTAGCCAGATTCTCCGACACGATGATGTTGTCGAACAGATTCCACGAATCCTGATAAGCCAGCGTACCGTAACCGGCCTTGAGCAGCCCGATGAACGGATTGAACATGTCGCCCGCACCGACCTCCTTGAGTTTGCCTTTGGCACCGAGACCCTCTACCACGCTGTCGTCCGTAGCGTCATCGTTCAGGTCGCCCATGATGACTACCTTGGTCGCGGGATTGGCCTGGAGCACCGAGTCGATGATGGCGCGGCACTGCTCGGCAGCGGCCATACGCTTGGGCGCCGAAGCCTCTTTGCCGCCCAGACGCGAGGGCCAGTGCACCACGATGAAGAAGAAGGGTTCGTCCTCGATCGTGCCCCACATCGTCACGAAATCGCGCGTGCGGAAGTTGGGCATGCCGGGCATCTCGAACTTGACGGCCTTGCTGCCTTCGAGTTTGAAGATGTCGGGACGGTAGAAGAAAGCGACGTCGACACCGCGGGCATCGGGCGAATCGTAGTGCACGATGCGGTAGTTGCTCTTCGCGAGCTTCGGCTGCGCGAGCAGGTCGTCGAGCACCGAACGGTTCTCGATCTCCGAAGCGCCGATCACGACCGGAAAGTCCTTGTCTTCGGCGGCGATGTCGAACAACACGCGCTCGAGGTTCGCGAGCTTCTTGTTGTACTTGGTCGTATTCCACTGCTTGGCCCCCTCGGGCGTGAACTCCTCGTCGTACACGCCGGGATCGTGGATCGTGTCGAAGAGGTTCTCGAAGTTGTAGAAGACCACCTTGTAGGGCTTCTGCGCGAAGCATACCGCGATCAGCGCCGCAAAGAGACCGGTAAATAGGAATTTCTTCATAACGGATATTTGTTAAAAGTTTTTCGGTTTTCAGGTCAGAGGCCGCTCCAGAGCGACGGATCGTAGGAGCCTTTCACCTGGTCGGCGATCTCCTCGGGCAGGTTGCGGAAGAACTCGAAGCCGGTGAGCTGCTCGATCTCCTTGACCGAGCGGGCGGCTTCCCGGTTCGAAACGCTGTTGGCCGACTGAGCGTTCTCATAGTAGAAGCCGATGGCCTTGAGTTCGTCGGCCGTGCACTCGGAGAGCTGTTTCGAGCCCGAACCGCTGCGGATGCGGAGCATCACTTTCCAGCAGTTCGACGGCACGGCCACGCGGTTGCCGTTGTTCGAGAAAGTCTCCGAACTCTTGAACGTGGCGCCCGTCACCACCCACAGCGTGTCGTTGCGGCCGCTGCCGGCCCACAGACGCTCCTTGCTCTCCAGCGTCGCCCACGAGCCGCTGTTGAACGGACTGTTCTGCGGCATCATGTTGGTGGCGTAGAACGTCTGCGCATTGGTCATCCACGTGGCCAGACGCGTCGCCGAAGCGAGCATGTGGCCGCGGCTCAGGCCGGTGTAACCGGAGGTGCTGAGGATATTCTGCTGCTCGCTCTCGGGAATTTCGGGCTGCGTGATCG
>CAMWWU010000062.1 GCA_947178025.1 uncultured Alistipes sp.
GGAATATCTTCATGATCTTTAAATAAAGCCTCTTTAATATTATTCCGCGCTTGCTTCCACAATCTCGGAAAATCTTCAGTTCCTATTCTACATAGGTTTTTCATAGCTTGCGTTATCACATTGTCAAACATAACAGTCCGACACGGCAACACAAAAAACAACATTATCAACATGCATAATATAGATTCAGATATTTTCATATCCAATACAATTCTCAAAGAGAACAACAAACTGAAAAAGATAAGTATTATCATTGTATTCAGTTTTTGGAATCCACGCTTAATTACACTTATTTGAGGCACATGCGCAGAAATATCATCTATCGCAATAGAAGGCTGATATATAAAATAAAATATCATGAATAACACAGGAACATACAATACTGGAGATGTTAAAAACATTAACATGATTTCTGACATTTCTACATACGCAACAATATTTATACTAAATACAGCATAATACGACATATTAACACACAATGCACCAAAAAAAAGAAAAGCATAAATAAACGTTGCCAACTCTGCAATTTTGATGGTCTGTTTCATTCGATAATAATTTATATACCTACACTTTAAAACCGATCAAAACTATAAATCCGACCGACCTTCCTAAATCCTCTGCTTGTCGGAAATATATCCCAACAACAGGAAAATTCCTACTTCTTAACTACGATCCGGTATCCGACCGCCGCCACGAGGAGCGACATGAGCGGACTGACGATATTGAAGATGCAATACGGCATGTAGACGAAGGTCGAAACCCCGAGCACCGTGGCCTGCGTCATGCCGCACGAGTTCCAGGGGATCAGCACCGAGCAGACCGTGGCCGAATCCTCGACCGAGCGGCTCAGCAGTCGCTCCTCCAGCCCCCGTTCGGCATAGAGATCGCGGAACAGACGCCCCGTGAGGATGATCGAGATGTACTGGTCGGCGGTGCAGAGGTTGAAGAAGATGCCCGCGCCGACGGTCGATGCGACGGCCGAGAAGACCCGACGCACGATGCGCAGGAAGACCGCCGTCAGCGAGCGCAGCATGCCGCTGCCGGTCATCACACCGCCGAAACACATGGCGCAGATGATCAGCCACACGGTGTTGAGCATCCCGCCCATGCCGCGCGTGGCGACCAGCTCGTCCAGCTCGGGCGTGCCGGTCGGAATGGCGGTCGGCCCGAAGCAGCTCGTCAGCACGCCCCGGAATGCCGAGAGGAACTCCAGACGCTCCACGCCGGCCACTTCGGCGACCAGCTCGGGCTGCGCGAGAAGCATCGCCGCGCAGGCGAAGACTACGGCCGCGAAAAGGGTGACGAGCGCAGGCAGCCGGCGGGCGATCAGCACGCCCGTCGCCAGCGGCACCAGCAGCAGCCAGGGCGTGATGCGGAAGGTCGAGGCAAGCGTCTCCGCATACAGACCGGCGTGCGCCGCGTCGTCGTGCCGCAGCATCAGCCCCGCGGCGACGAAGACTGCGAGGGCCACGAGAAACGACGGCACGGTCGTATAGAGCATGTAGCGGATGTGCGTGAAGACCGGCACGCCGACCGTCGAGGAGGCCAGCACCGTGGTGTCGGACAGAAGCGAAATCTTGTCGCCGAAGTAGGCCCCCGAGATGATGGCGCCGGCGACCCAGCCATCGGGGAAGCCCATCGCGCGCCCCACGCCCATGAGCGCCACGCCGATCGTAGCGATCGTGGTCCACGAGCTGCCCGTCATGAGCGACACGACGGCACAGATGATGCACGAGGCGACCAGGAAGAACGACGGGTGGAGAATCTGCAATCCGTAGTAGATCATCGTCGGCACCACGCCGCTCACCATCCACGTGCCGGCGATGGCGCCGATCAGCAGCAGGATGACGATCGCCGAGGCCGAGGCGCGGATGTTGTCGACGATCGCCTCTTCGAGCACCGCCCAGCGGCAGCGGTAGATGCCGATCGAGAGCATCACGCAGACCGAGGCGGCCGAGAGCAGCGCCATCTGGCTGCCTCCGTCGATCGCATCGCCGCCGAAGCAGCGGATCACCAGACAGAGCAACAGGGTCAGTACGCCGAGCGGCAGGGCCGATACCCACGGCGAGGGAGTTCGTTCTTCGGGATTGTTCATAACGGGTGCAAAAGTAACAAAAAGTTACGAAAAAGCGTCGGATACGGCTTTCGCAGCAATTTATATTCGCAGGCGCGACGATACACTTATATGTCCCCCGCTCCCGGCCTGCTCCGAACGGAACCGTCCGCGGCCTTCGGCCCCGTTCGGAAGCCGGCCCCCGCTGCTTATTGCATGTTTTACCGGCCGTCGGGCGGTTAGTTGCGAAAAAATTGTTACATTTGCCCGAATTTTTAAACAGAAACAGGATGTCAAGCAATTTATTGAAAGGAAAGAAAGGACTGATTTTCGGAGCGCTCAACGAGCAGTCGATCGCCTGGAAGGTGGCCGAACGCGCCGTAGCCGAGGGAGCCGAGATCGTCCTGACGAACACCGCCGTTTCGATCCGCATGGGTACGATCGGCCAGCTGGCCGAGAAATGCAACACGATCGTCGTTCCGGCCGACGCGACCAGCGTCGAGGATCTGGAGAACCTGATCGACAAGACGATGGAACACTTCGGCGGCAAGTTCGACTTCATGCTCCACTCGATCGGCATGTCGCCCAACGTCCGCAAAGGACGCACCTACGACAATCTGGACTACGACTACTTGCAGAAGACGCTCGATATTTCGGCCATCTCGTTCCACAAGGCCATCCAGGTGGCCCGCAGCAAGGACGCCATCAATGAGTGGGGTTCGATCGTAGCGCTGTCGTACATCGCGGCGCAGCGCACCCTCTACGGCTACAACGACATGGCCGACGCCAAGGCGCTGCTCGAATCGATCGCCCGCAGCTTCGGCTACATCTACGGCCGCGAGAAACACGTGCGCATCAACACCGTATCGCAGTCGCCGACCCCGACGACCGCCGGTAACGGCGTGCTGGGTCTGGGCGACCTGATGTCGTTCGCCGACAGCATGTCGCCGCTGGGCAACGCCTCGGCCGAGGATTGCGCCGACTACGTGCTGACGCTCTTCTCCGACTTCACGCGCAAGGTAACGATGCAGAACCTCTACCACGACGGCGGATTCTCGTCGATGGGCATGTCGCGCCGCGCGATGCGCACCTACGAAAAGGGCATGCGCTTCGACGACGTGCAAGACAACCAGTATCCGTTCGGCAAGTCGGAGGAGTAACCGCCCCTCCCGCGACACGAGAAAAGGCACTCCCGCAAGGAGTGCCTTTCTCTTTCGGATCGCGCACGCGCCCCCTACCGCTGCCGGCGCAGCGCCAGCCACACGCAACGGATATAGAGCGCGACGAACGGAATCAGCAACGACACCCAGCTCATCACCCGCAGCGTGAACTCGCCCGACGAGGAGTTGCGGATCGTCAGCGACGATTGCAGCTCCGCCGTCGAAGGGTAATAGGCCGTATCGTTCCACCCGGCGAGCAGCAGCAGGGCCATGACGGCGAGCACGGTCCCCGCCCCGCCGAACCACAGGGCATCGCGCCGGCCGCGCCATCCGCGCCACATGCTCACGAGCAGCGACGCAACGCCGGCGAGCAGCAGCAGGGCGACAGCGGGCATCTCCACGAGGTTGTGCAGGTATTTGTACGCCTCCGGAACGATCACGCCGCCGGCACCGGCCGTCCACCCCTCGGCCGCGAGCAGCCGGACGAACCAATAGAGGAAGAGCAGCAGAAAGCCGACCGCCGCGGGAAGCATCCGGCGACGGGCCCGCTCGACGAGCGTGCCGTCATCGACCGTATTCAGGAAGTACTGGCAGCCGAGCATCCGGGCCAGCAGCGCCACGGCGAGGCCCAGGGCGACATTGCGCGTCGAGGCCAGCGCATCGAGGCCGTACCAGGGGGTCGTCCACTGCGCGATGACGACCTCCCCGCCCCCGCCGACCCGGGCCAGATTGAGCCGGTCGACCGTGAAGGGCGCCCCGGTGAAGAGCGTCGAGACGGCCGTGCCGAGCAGCTGCGGCCCGAGCAGGCCGTTGAGCTGCAGGAAGAGATCGAAAACCCGCGTACCGAGCAGGTTGGCCGGTTTCAGCCGATATTCGTAGGCAACGGCCTGGATCACGAAGAGGAAGAGAATCGCCATCCAGACGTAAAACGCCCCGCCGAACGATACGGTGTAGAAGAGCGGGAACGAGGCGAAGAAGGCGCCGCCGAAGGTGACGAGCATCGTGAAGGTGAGCTCCCATTTGTGGCCGAGCGCCGCGACGAGCCGTTCGCGCTCCGCTTCGCTGCGTCCGATGCGGTAGATCAGCCCCTGCCCTCCCTGCACGAAGAGCAGGAAGACGAGTGAGGCTCCCAGGAGCGAAATCAGCAACCACCAATAGTGCTGCAACAGCGTCAAGGTATCCATAGTTCGACTAATTTTCCGGTTCGGGGCCAATGCTTATCTGCCGCAGCATAATGCCGATTTCGGCCGCGAGCAGCACCGTGAAGAGCGCCAGGAAGAGGAAGAACGTGACGCTCACCGAGCTGCTCGGGATCTTCGACGCGGCGACGGTCACGGGCATCAGATCCTGCACGACCCAGGGCTGCCGGCCGACTTCGGCCACCGCCCACCCCGCCTGCGAGGCGATCCAGGCCAGCGGCACGACCCAGACGGCCGTCCGCAGCAGCCACCGCTGTCCGGCGAGGCGGCCGCACCGGTTGCAGAGCCAGACGACGGCCAGTAGCAGCAGAAAGAGCATTCCGGCCCCGACCATCACGCGGAACGAGTAGAAGAGCAGCGGCACGTCGGGCACGACGTCGCGCGGCGACTCAAGATATCCGTATCCGAAATAGGCGTAGTATTCGCGCAGGAACTCCCGGCCTTCGGCGGTCGCCGGATCGAACAGCGCCTCGATCCCGGCCTTCGCCGCCTCATCGCCGGTGCGGAGCGCCTCCCGGTAGCGGGCCAGGCTGTCGATGACGCGGCGGCCGCGGGCGATCTTCTCGGCGACCGGCAGCATCCCGCGCACGGAGTCCCCCTCGATCAGCTCGTCGATCCCCGGGACGTAGGCATTCGGGTCGTTGAAACTCATGAAGGAGAGCAGGCGCGGCACGCCGATCCGGAAGAGAAACGGATCCCCGTTCTCCTCGCCGCCGGCGGGGCGCAGCAGCCCCACGACGGTGAGCGGCAGCCCCTCGCCGCCGCGGTAGAGCCCCTCCATGGCGGCGAGCTTCATCGGCTGCACGCGGGCGATGATCGCCCCCGACCGATGTCCCGTCACGGCCGTCAGCAGCGCGCAGACCGCTCCGAAGAGCGACGCCAGGGCGATGCTCTGCCGGGCCATCCGCTGTTCGCGGCGGCGCAGCAGGTACCAGGCGCTGACGCCCACGACGAAGAGCGCCGCCAGGGTGAACGACGACGAAACCGTATGGAAAATCTTGTTGACGGCGACCGGCGAGCAGGCCACCTCACGGAACGAGGACATCTCGTTGCGCACGGTCGCCAGATCGAACGTGCAGCCGACGGGGTACTGCATCCAGGAGTTGGCCACCAGAATCCACACTGCCGAAAGGTTGGCGCCGAGTGCCGTGAGCCAGGTCGCGGCGAGGTGGAAGCGCTTCGACACCCGGTCCCAGCCGAAGAACATCACGGCGATGAAGGTGCTCTCCATGAAAAAGGCCATGATGCCCTCGATGGCGAGCGGTGCGCCGAAGATGTCGCCCACGAAGTGGGAGTAGTTGGACCAGTTGGTTCCGAACTCGAATTCGAGGATGATGCCCGTGGCGATGCCTATGGCGAAGTTGATGCCGAACAGACGCATCCAGAAGCGGGTCGTGCGGCGCCAGAAAGCATCGCCCGTGCGGACGTAGCGGGTCTCCATGATAGCGATCAGCACGCTCAGCCCCAGGGTGAGCGGCACGAAAAGCCAGTGATAGACGGCCGTCATGGCGAATTGCGCACGCGACCAGTCGACGGTTTGCAGGTAATCGGACGACATGACACGAAGATTAAGGTTCAGGCAGCAGATTCTCCCGCACGGACTCGGCTCGCTGTGCGGGGCTTCTGCCCGCCAGCGGATCGGGCAGGAAGAAGAGCCGCAGCACGCCGAAGAGCACGAAGAGTTTGAGCAGAATGATCATCCACAGCGTCCGCCCGAGGGTCATCGCACGGAATCCGTCGACATAGAATCGGATCGTTTTACGCAGCAGGGAGATCATCACGAAAAAAAAGCACTACGGCCCACCCATGCAAAAATCGGAGAAGAGGTTCCGAAAGATCCGTCCGTGCGATCGAATGCAGCCGAATCCGGCCGGATTCGGACCGCCGGCACCATCGGCCGGGGAGATCGTCGGGCGCTGCGCCCGAAAAAGAGACGGAGCGAAGAGCGGCGGGTCCCCCGCCAGCACGACGCTCCGATGCGGAAAGTGAGGGATTCGAACCCCCGGAGCCTTGCAGCTCAACGGTTTTCAAGACCGCCGCGATCGACCACTCCGCCAACTTTCCGTCGACAAAAGTAGCACCTATTTTCCATTCCGCCAAATCTTCGCACCGAATCTCCCGGGAATTTCCTTTTTTCCCGAAATTTACTTAAATTTGTCTCAATCGGACAAACGAATCTACGTAAGCCATGCCCAAAATCTCACAACGCGCCGAACTGATGCCGGCCTCTCCGATCCGCAAATTGGTACCGCTGGCCGAAGCTGCCCGTGCCCGTGGCACGAAGATCTATCAACTGAACATCGGTCAGCCCGACCTGCCGACCCCCGAGGTGGGGCTCGACGCGCTGCGCCGCATCGACCGCACGATTCTCGAATACAGCCCCAGCGACGGCTACCGCTCGCTGCGCGAGAAGCTGGCCGAGTACTACGCGCAGTATCAGATCAAACTCTCGCCCGAGGAGATCATCGTCACGACGGGCGGCTCGGAGGCCGTGCTCTTCGCCTTCATGTCGTGTCTGAACCCGGGCGACGAGATCATCGTCCCCGAACCCGCTTACGCCAACTACATGACGTTCGCCATCTCGGCCGGCGCGGTCATCCGCCCCGTGGTGTCGACCATCGAGCAGGGGTTCGCGCTGCCCGACGTCGCGGAGTTCGAGAAACTCATCAACGAGCGCACGCGCGGCATCCTGATCTGCAACCCCAACAACCCGACCGGCTACCTCTACACGCGACGCGAGATGGACAGCATCCGCGACCTGGTGAAAAAATACGACCTGTTCCTCTTCTCCGACGAAGTGTACCGCGAGTTCATCTACACGGGCTCACCCTACATCTCGGCCTGCCACCTCGAAGGGATCGAGCAGAACGTCGTGCTGATCGACTCCGTTTCGAAACGCTACTCCGAGTGCGGCATCCGAATCGGCGCCCTCATCACCAAGAACCGCACCGTGCGCGACGCCGTGATGAAGTTCTGCCAGGCCCGCCTCTCGCCGCCGCTGCTCGGACAGATCGTCGCCGAGGCGTCGATCGACGCCCCGCGCTCCTACAGCGCCGAAATCTACGAAGAGTACATCGAGCGTCGCAAGTGCCTCATCGACGGTCTCAACCGCATTCCGGGCGTCTACTCGCCGATCCCGATGGGCGCATTCTACACCGTGGCCCGGCTCCCGGTCGACGACTGCGACAAATTCTGCGCCTGGTGCCTCTCGGAGTTCAGCTACGAAGGTGCGACGGTGATGCTCGCCCCCGCTTCGGGATTCTACTCCGACCCCGAGCGCGGCCGCAACGAGGTCCGCATCGCCTACATCCTCTGCAAGGAGGATCTCAAACACGCACTGATCGTCCTGGCCAAGGCACTCGAAGCGTACAACAACCGGTAAGGCGGTACGCTCTTACGGACCGGGCGGCGGGCGGCGCAAGCAGCCGTCGGAGCCAGCCGCGGATCCGAACCGATGAAAAAAGGGGACCTCGCGAGGTCCCCTTTCCGTTATTTCTGTCCGACCCGCTTGGCCAGACCTCCTTCGGAAGTTTCGCGGTAGAGACTCGGGATGTGGTGTCCCGTCTCGTTCATCACCTCGACCACCTTGTCGTAGCTCACCAGGTGCGAACCGTCGGAGAGGGTCGCGTAGGTGTTGGCATCGAAGGCCCGGGCCGCGGCCACGGCGTTCCGCTCGATGCAGGGCACCTGCACCAGCCCGCACACGGGGTCGCAGGTGAGGCCCAGGTGGTGTTCGAGGGCCATTTCGGCGGCGTATTCGATCTGCGCCGGGGTGCCGCCGAAGAGTTGGCAGGAGGCTGCCGCCGCCATGGCGCAGGCCACGCCCACCTCGCCCTGGCAGCCCACTTCGGCTCCCGAAATCGAGGAGTTGGTCTTGGCCACGTTGCCGAAGAGTCCGGCCGTAGCCAGCGCCCGCAGGATGCGGATGCGCAGGAAGTCGCGCGAGGTGGCCATGTGGTAGAGCACGGCCGGCACCACGCCGCTCGATCCGCAGGTCGGAGCCGTCACGACCACGCCGCCCGCCGCGTTCTCCTCGGAGGTCGCCAGCGCGTAGGCGTAGATCCGGGCACGCGAAGCAAGCGAGCCGGCGTAGCTCTTCGACTTGACCCAATAGGTGCTGGCCTTGCGGGCGACCTTCAGGCCGCCGGGCAGCACGCCGTCGTTGTTCAGTCCGCGCTCGATCGTCTCGCACATCACCGTCCAGATGCCGTCGAGGAAATCCCAGATCTCGGGCCCCTCGCAGTCCTGCACATACTCCCAATAGGTTTTGCCCTCGCGGTAGCACCACTCCTTGATCTCGGAGATCGTCGACATCGGGTAGATGCTCTGAGGCACCGCACGCCCCGTGGTTTCGTTGGCCAGGGCTCCGCCGCCGACGCTGTAAATCGTCCAGCTGTCGACTACCTCGCCATTCCGAAGCGCCTCGTAAAGCATGCCGTTGGGGTGGAACGGCAACACGATGTCGGGCTTCCAGACGATCTCGGTCGGGGCCAGCGGTTCGAGCACCGAGCGGATCGCCACGTCCGTGAGGTGTCCCTTGCCGGTCGCGGCGAGCGATCCGTAGAGCGTCACGCGGTATGCGTCGACCTCGGGGCAGCGCGCCGCAAAGCTCTCGGCGGCTTTCTTGGGTCCCATCGTGTGACTGCTCGACGGGCCGTTTCCTATTTTGTATAACTCTCTGAGCGATTCCATGTGCATGAACGTGTCGAAAAACAGCGGAAAGACCGGTCGCCTTTCCGCTGCGGTGTGTCGTAGCCCCACCGCGACTCGAACGCGGATTTAGGGTTTAGGAAACCCTCGTTCTATCCCTTGAACTATAGAGCCGATGCAATTGCGGTGCACCGCCCGAAAGCGATGCACCGCAAAGATAACGGTTTTTTTACAAATTAGAAAGCGAATCGCATACCGAACGAGAAAGTATGGGCGCGGGCCTTGTAGTTGCCCGAGAAAGCCGAAGTCTCACCCGTCAGCAGGTGCGTATAGCGCGTCGAACCGGTGCGCTCGGGGTCGGCCGAGTTGACGAAGCCGTAGGCGAAGTCGAGCGAGCAGAAACGGGCGGGACGGATCGTGAAACCGGCCGTATAGGCGAGTTTGGTCATCGACGGGGTTTCGGGGTTCAGCCAGTCGCTGCTGACGGGGCTCTCGTCGACGTACATACCCATGCGGACCGTAAGCCAGTCCAGTGCATGGTACTGGCCTCCGAAGCGGAACGCCAGCGTGTTGGAGTAGTTCTTCGTGTTGTCGGCGAGCTGCTTCTGCTGTCCGTCAGGCGTTACGAGATCGACCTTCAGGTGGTCGTAGGCGCTCCAGAGTACGTACTGAAGATCCACGGCGAACTCCCACTTCTGCACCGGGCGGAAGCTGACGCCCCACGTCAGGGTGGCGGGCAGCGGCAGCTCCGTCTTGATCTTGCACGAGGAGAGCTGCGAGAAGTCCAGACCGAGCTTGGCGCCCAGCGCCGGAAGCATCTGGTTGACGGTGGCGGCGATGGTCGGATCGTCGATCAGATTGAGCGCGACGTCGCCCGAATCCACCTTCATCTTGAGCTGCGAACGGTAGCTGAAGCCGAGCGACCACTGCTCGTTGATGTCGTACATGACGCCCAGGTTGACGCCGAAGGCCATCTTGGCGCTGCCTTCGAGGCCGAGCGAAGCGATGCTGCGGTTGCCGGCGGCAGCGAAAATATCGGGCAGAGCCGGATTCTGCATCGCCTGCTTCAGCAGCCCGTCGAGCATGGTGTTGGTCTGCGCACCTACGGGCAGCAGCGACTGCGACAGGTCGAAGTTACCCCACGTCATCATCAGACCCGCACCGATCGAGAAGTGTTCGCCGATGCGGAACGAGACGGTGGGCTGGAGGTTGTAGGCCGCCAGGTTGATGCTCTGGCTGAGGTGTGCGCCGGCCCAGTCGTTGCCCCAGTTCATCGTGGAGCCGAACGGCGTGTTGAAGACCACGCCGGCCGACATCCACTCCGTGGGTTTGTAGTTGGCGTAGACGTACATCGGCGTCGAAATCTTGTTGTCGGAAACGTATTTCGTCACGTTCTCGGGGTTGGCGTAATCCGGCAGCGAGGTGTAGGTAGCTTTCGAGGCGATGCCCGTGACACCTGCCGAGATGTCGAATTTCGTGGTCTGGAACGCCGCAGCAGCGGGATTGAACCACAAGGACTCCGAGTTGAGCTTCATGGCGGTGCCCACGTGTCCCATACCGTTCTGGCGGGAGGAGAGGTTGTTGACCTGGTAGCCCTCGGCGAATACGCCCGTGGAGGCGACGGCGGCGGCCAGAAGCAGGAGAGTTTTTTTCATAATCGATCGGTTTGGTTAATAAGGCCCGCATTGCGCATGCGGGAAATCGCGGCAAAGGTAGGAAAACAATCCCCGCCGCCCAAACATTTTGGTCGAAAATTCTGAAAAATTGGACTATATGGTATAGATTTGTTCGATTTATCCCCGAACGATCAAAAATAACCGGCCGTCTCGAGACGCAGCCGGTCGCATGAAAAGCAAACCGCCGCTTCCCCGACGAACGGGAAAGCGGCGATTTTACTAAGACGCGGTGTCGCTATGCCTGCTGCTGCAAGGCCTCCACATCGGCTTTCGCACCGACCACGAGGCTCTCGTACTCGCGCAGACCCGTACCGCCGGGGATCAGATGACCGCAGATGACGTTCTCCTTGAGGTTCTCCAGCGGGTCGACCTTGCCCTGGATAGCGGCCTCGTTGAGCACCTTGGTCGTCTCCTGGAACGAAGCGGCCGAGATGAAGCTCGACGTCTGGAGTGCGGCGCGGGTGATACCCTGCAGCACCTGGGTCGAGGTCGCGGGCACGATGTCGCGCACCTGCACCGGCGTGAGGTCGCGGCGCTTGAGGCTCGAATTTTCGTCGCGCAGCTTACGCAGCGAAACGATCTGGCCGGGCTGGAGCGTCGTCGAAGAGCCGGCGTCGGTAACGACCACCTTGTCGTAGAGCTCGTCGTTCACGTCCATGAACTCCCACTTGTCGACGACCTGGTCCTCGAAGAAGCGGGTATCTCCCGGATCCTCGATCCGCACCTTGTTCATCATCTGGCGCACGATCACCTCGAAGTGCTTGTCGTTGATCTTCACGCCCTGCATGCGGTACACCTCCTGCACCTCGTTGACGATGTACTCCTGTACCTTCGTGGGTCCGAGGATATTGAGGATGTCCGACGGAGTGATGGCGCCGTCCGACAGCGGACTTCCGGCCTTCACGTAGTCGTTCTCCTGCACGACGATCTGACGCGACAGCGGCACGAGGTAACGCTTCTGCTCGCCCTCCTTGGAGGTGATGACGATTTCGCGGTTACCGCGCTTGATCTTGCCGAACGAAACCTCGCCGTCGATCTCCGACACGATAGCCGGGTTGGACGGGTTGCGGGCCTCGAAGAGCTCCGTGACACGCGGCAGACCACCGGTGATGTCGCCGCCCGACTTGCCGACGGCACGCGGGATCTTGATGAGGATATCGCCGGTCTTGATCTTGGCGTTGTCCTTCACCACGACGTGGGCGTTCACAGGCAGGTTGTACTGCTTGACCTCCTCGCCCTCGCGGTTGACGATCTTGATGACGGGGTTCTTGGTCTTGTCCTTCGACTCGATGACCACCTTCTCCGACAGACCCGTCTGCTCGTCGCGCTCGTCGCGGTAGGTGACGCCCTCGATGATGTTCTCGTAAACGGCGCGTCCCTCGTATTCCGAGATGATCACGGCGTTGTAGGGATCCCACTCGCAGATCAGATCGCCCTTCTTGATCTCGGCACCCTCCTCCTTGAAGAGCGTCGCACCGTAGGGCAGGTTATGCGTATAGAGTACGATGTCGGTCTTCGGGTCGACGATGCGGAACTCCGACTGACGCGAGATCACGATGTCGATCGCCTCGCCGGCAGCGTTCTTGCTCTTGACGGTGCGCAGTTCGTCGATCTCCAGACGACCTTCGTACTTCGAAACGACGTTGGTCTCGACGGCCGTACCACCGGCCACACCACCGACGTGGAACGTTCGCAGAGTCAGCTGCGTACCCGGCTCGCCGATCGACTGGGCGGCGATCACGCCGACCACCTCGCCCTTCTGGACCATGCGGGCCGTAGCGAGGTTGCGGCCGTAGCACTTGGCGCAGACGCCGCGGCGTGCCTCGCAAGTGAGCACCGAACGGATCTCCACCGACTCCAGGGGCGACTTCTCGATCGCCTCGGCGATGGCCTCCGTAATCTCGTCGCCGGCCTTGCAGATCACCTCGCCCGTAAGCGGGTGGATCACGTCGTTCAGAGCCGTGCGGCCGAGAATGCGGTCGTAGAGCGTCTGTACGACGTCGTCGTTGCGCTTGATGGCCGTAGCCGTCAGACCGCGCAGCGTGCCGCAATCCTCCTCGTTGATGATGACGTCCTGCGCCACGTCGACCAGACGACGGGTCAGATAACCGGCGTCGGCCGTCTTCAGGGCGGTATCGGCAAGACCCTTACGGGCACCGTGCGTCGAGATGAAGTACTCGAGCACCGAAAGGCCCTCCTTGAAGTTCGAAAGAATCGGGTTCTCGATGACCTGCTGGCCACCCTCGACGCCCGACTTCTGGGGCTTGGCCATCAGACCGCGCATACCGCTCAGCTGACGGATCTGCTCCTTCGAACCGCGGGCTCCCGAGTCGAGCATCATGTATACCGGGTTGAAACCGTCGTTATCCTTGACCAGGGTGTCGATCACCGACTTCGTGAGCTTGGAGTTGATGTTGGTCCAGACGTCGATGATCTGGTTGTAACGCTCGTTGTTGGTGATAAGACCCATGTTGTAGTC
>CAMWWU010000063.1 GCA_947178025.1 uncultured Alistipes sp.
CCATACCCCGCCGGGGCCTTGGCCAAACGGGCGGGGCGCCGGCGGCGGGCTTGGGTCAGCCCCCGCAGCTCGCCGCTGCCGTCGGGGTCGTGCAGCCGCCGGTAGCGCAGGTCGGTATAGGTGTAGCCGCCCCGGGCCGAGAGCTTGAGCCCGCCCGCAAGGCGCTCACACCCCGCGCCGACGCGCAGCGTCCGTTCGTCCTGCTCCTCCTTCTTGCGCTTCGAGGCGTTGCGGTCGGCCGAAGTCATCGGCAGGCCGCGGTTCGAATCGAGGTACCAGGCAGCCAGCGAGAGACGACCGCCGCGCTCGCCCGTGCGGTAGAGCTCCTGCATCAGATGCAGGTCGCCGAAGCCGCCGTTGCGGTTGCGTTCGAGGGGAACGTAGCTCCCGACAACGCGGCCGTCGTCGTCCGTAACGAGCGCCTTGGAGTGGTAGTTGTGGTAGCGGAAGTCGTTGCGCGACGTGCTGTACAGCAGGCGCGTAGAGCCGCTCCAGCGCCGGCCGCCGTAGCTCGCGCGCAGAAATTCGTCGAAGGTCGTGAACGACCCCACGCCCTGCACGAAGCGCAGTGCGAACCCCTGCTCGTCGAGCGGCCGGTTGTCCAGCGCCACGGCGCCGCCCAGACCGCCGCCGGTCACGGCCACCGAACTGGCGCCGTGGTAGAGCGTCGCATCGTCGACCAGGTAGGCCGGGATCAGCGAGAAGTCGACCTGCCCGAGCATCGGCGAGTTGACCTTCATGCCGTTCCACGTCACCTGCGTATGCGAGGGGGCCGTGCCGCGGAACGAGGCGGTCGAGAGCGTCGCGCGGCCGTAGGATTTGATGAAGATCGTCGACCCGCTGCTCAGCACGTCGGCGAGCGACGAGGAGATCGTTTCGCGCAGCACGAGGCTGTCGATCTCGGTGCTCTGCATACCGGTGCGCTTCAGCGGCCGGAAACCCGCGATGTCGACCCGCTCGATCGCCACCGTGCGCGACACCGTGCGCGACACCGTATCACGCTGCGCCGCCACGGGGAGGGCGCAGCACAGCGACGGAAGCAACAGCAGAAGGAGCGGACGCACGGCGGACTACTCTACGGTGACGACGGTGCGGTAGCAGCCGATGCCGACGACCTCGGTCGAGAGCTCGCCGATGGCCGGCCGCCAGAGGTTGACGCCCGTCTGAATCTTGATGAAATCGATCTCGGCGAGGCCGGCCGGCGCACCGTCGGCCGTCACGGCATCGGCGATGCGGAAGCGGTTGGTCGCCCCCTGCCGGTCGACCGACGACCAGTTGTCGGCGTAGCCCCACAGGAACGGACGGGCGATCCACGCCGTCACGGGACGTCCCTGATCGTCGACCTCGCCCTCATCCACGTTGTCGGGCAGCAGCGTCCCCTCATAGGTCCGCTCGTCGCCCCCGATCCAGGCCGGGAAGTAGTTCTGCGTATGCTCGGCAATGCGGCCGATCTCGCCGCTGCGGCCCGTATTGTCCTCCCACGTCACGGGATCGCCGTCGGCGGCCGGACGACGGTAGGTGACGGCATAGCGACGGTTCGAGTTCGCGAACTCGCTGCCCCGGAGCTCGTACCACGTCTCGCCGAGGTGCGAGCCGTCGCCGTCGCTGTCGCGGGCCACGTAGACGATGCCCGGCTCGGACGAGGTGAGCATCTGGTTGCCGATGACGAAGAGGTCGTAGTCGGACGCCGAAGCGGGCACGGGGGCATCGAACGCCGCGACGATATAGCCGCCCCAGCCGCCGAGCGACACGAAGAGCCCCTCGCCGAAACGGCGTTCGGCATAGGCGCAGGCTCCGGCGGGGGTCGTCTCGCCGGCGAAGCCGCTCATCGCGCTGCTTTCGTTGATGAACTGCCCCGGTGCGGGGGTGTACTCCAGCACCCGGGCCGCCCGTTCGGCGACGCGGGTCGTAGCGATCTCCTCGGAGGAGTTGCAGGCCGCGGCGAGCAGCGGCAGCAGGGCGAGTGCGTATCTTTTCATGATTTTCAGGTGTTTTTTCAGGGATTGAAACAGAACGATCCGGGGGTGATCCCCACACGCAGCGTATCGACCGCCGCACCGCGCGCCGTAAAGCGGTAGACGGCGCCGTGTTGGACGTAATCCACGGCGTCGGCGACGTAGACCTCCGAAGTAGCGGGATCCACGCCCAGGCCGTAGTAGATCGTCCCGGCGTAAGGGAGGAAGATTTCGGGCGTCTCCCGCCCGACGGGCAGGCGCCAGACGTCGCGGCAGATGAAGTAGAGCGTATCTCGCGCACCGTTGAGCGTCAGCTGCGAGGGCTTCGAACCGGGAGGCAGCGAGAAGATCCGCTCGGTCGTGCGCGTCGCGGCATCGATGCGCCGCAGCTCGGGCGAAGCGGAGTTCACGCTCTCGCACGCCACCCAGAGCTTGCCGTAGCGGTCCAGGGCGATCGACGAGGGTTGCCACCCCACCTCGATCGAATCGACGACCCGTTCGCACCGCGTATCGACGACCAACAGCTTGCTGTCGTAGGACCAGCAGTTGACGAAAACCTCCTCGCCCCACTGCACGAGCTGCTCGGTGGAGCTGTGGCCGTTGGTCGGGATGCGGTTGCGGATGCGGTTGTTGCGCGTGTCGATGACGGCGATATGCGGATCGTAGAGGTCCGTCAGGTAGGCCGTCGTGTCGTTCGGGGCGTCGAGAAAGCGCAGGTAACGGGGCGACACCACCCCCTCGATGAGCCCCGTGACGCGGAATGTCGAGGGGTCGATCTCGTAGACGACGCCCGAATTGTTGACCACGACGTAACCCCGGCCGTCGCGGATGGTCATCGACTGCGCCACGTCGCCCAGCTTCATGCCGTTGGCACGCAGGAAGACCTCGTTCTCGACGCGTCGCGTCGCGGGATCGTAGTAGGTGAGCGTGGCGTTGTCCGACGTGAAATTTCCCTCGCACGTGATGAAGAGCCCCCGGCCGCTCAGGTCGAAAGCCTCCTCGTCGAGCGGCCCGTAATCCATGCAGGCGCCCGTCAGGAGCAGAGCCGCGCAGGCGGCGATATGTCGGATTCCGCGCATCGGTTGTCGTTCGGCAGCGGAAAGGCGTGCAGGGGTCGAAAGCGGCCGCGGGGACCGGACGACCGTCGCACCCCATTCTCCGCAGGGTGTTTCGGTTCGAGTGAAATGCAGTGGCAGGTCTTCTGACTCGTTGCCGTTCCGACGCCTTCCCGCCCCCTGAAGGGGACAGTGGCCCGATTGTCGGAACCTCATATGCAACACACAGCAGCGGGAACTGTCGCCGATTCGCACGGCATTCCCTTTTGATCCTCCCGTCCGCGGGACGGGGTGCGGAACCATTGCGTCGCAAAAGTAATCTTTTTTCGGGAAAAGAGGCCCCGTAATCCCATAAAATATCGTATTTTTGTCCCAAATTGCCGATTGTGACACTCGAAGTACGACGACAGACCGCCTGCACGGAGGAGCTTCTGGAGGCATTCGCCCGACTGCTGCCCCAGCTCTCGCCCCGCCTCGGAGCGCTCGCGCCCGAAGCGGCGGAGCGGATCGTCGCCTCGCCCGCGACGGCGCTCTTCGCCGCCCGGAGCGAAGAGGGCATCGTCGGACTGCTGACCCTCGCGTGGTACGACGCCCCCTCGGGCCGCAAGGCGTGGATCGAGGATGTGGTGGTCGACCGATCGGCACGCGGATGCGGCGCCGGACACCGGCTCGTCGCCGAAGCCCTGCGTCACGCCGCACGGATCGGCGCAGGACGGGTGGAGCTCACCTCGGCGCCCCATCGCGAGGCGGCCCGGGCGCTCTACCGGAAAATGGGATTCAAAGAGGCGGAGACCACGCTCTTCGTACTCGAAACGGATAAAAAATGAAGAAACTCGCAAAAATCGCGGCCCTCGTCGTGGCCGTCATGCTGGCGGCGGCCCTTACGGTCCCCCTGTTGTTCCGCGGCAAGATCGCCCGGATCGTCAAAGAGCAGGCCAACGAAACGCTGGTCGCACGGCTCGACTTCGAGCGGCTCGACATCAGTCTGCTGCGCCACTTTCCCCATGCGTCGGTCGACCTGAAGGGGCTGACGCTGGTGGGCGTCGACCGCTTCGAAGGCGACACGATCGTCGCGGCGAAGCGCATCTCGGTGGTCGTGGACCTGCTGTCGCTCTTCGGCGACGAGGGGTTCGTCGTCTCGAAGATCGTGCTGGCCGCCCCGTCGGTGCATGCGCACAAACTCGCCGACGGCGCCGTGAACTGGGACGTCATGAAGCCTTCGGAGGAGCCCGACGCCGAGCAGACGGCCGAGGAGGAGACCCCCTCGGCATTCCGGCTCTCGGTGCGCGACTTCCGGATCTCGGACGCCGCCGTGCGCTACGAAGACGACTCGACGGGTATGCACTTCTCGACCGCACCGCTCGCCCTGCGCCTGCGGGGCGACCTCTCGGCGGCGCAGACCGACCTCGACCTGCGGCTCACGGCCGAGCGAATGCGCTTCGTGTCGGGCGGCATTCCGCTGCTGAGCGAGGCCGAGGCCGAGTTGCAGGCGACGATCGCCGCCGACCTGGCCGCCAACCGCTTCACGTTCTCCGACAACCGCTTCCGGCTCAACGCCATCGAGCTGGGGCTCGACGGCTGGGTCGAACTGGCCGACGAAGCGATCGACATGGATCTGCGGGCCGGCTGCGAGCGGGTGGAGTTCAAGGACATCCTGTCGCTGATTCCCGCATTCTACACACGCGAATTTCGCAACCTGACCGCCGGAGGCGCCCTCTCGATGGAGCTTTGGGCCCGCGGCACACTCGCCAGCAACACGCTTCCGGCATTCGAACTCAAGGCCGGAGTGGAGAACGGCAGCTTCCGCTACTCGTCGCTGCCGAAAGGCGTGACCGACATCAACATCGCGGCCCGGGTGGCCAATCCCGGCGGCCCGATGGACCGGACCGAGTTCGACCTCTCGAAATTCGGCTTGCAGATGGCCGGCAACCGCCTCTCGGCGACGCTCTACGCCACGAAACTGGCCAGCGATCCGACCTTCCGCGCTACGGCGGCCGGACGTCTCGACCTGGGGGCGATCAAGGAGGTCTACCCGCTGGAGAAGGGCGTCGAGCTGGGCGGCGTCATCACGGCCGACGTGAAGCTCTCGGGCAGCATGTCCGACATCGAGAAGAACCGCTACGAGCGGCTCGGAGCCGCCGGAACGTTCGTCGTCGAGCAGCTGGGGCTCACGCTTCCCGATCTGCCGGCAGTGGAGATCCGCCGCGCTGCGGCGACGGTCACCCCCGAGGCGATGACGCTCGGCGAGTTCGGGGCGACGGTGGGCCGCAGCGACCTGACGGCCAACGGCCAGCTCTCGGGGTATCTGGGCTACGCGCTGCGCGGCGAAACGCTCTCCGGACGGCTGTACGTGAAATCCGACCTGCTCGATCTGAACGAGCTGACGGGCATCGTCCCCGACTCCGAAACGGAGGAGCCGTCGGAGCCCGCACCGGCCGGCGATACGCAGGCTTTCGAGGTGCCGAAGAACCTCTCGCTGTCGCTCTCGACCGACCTGAAGAAGATCCTGTTCCAGCAGATGACGATCTCGGATTTCACGGGCGAGGTGCGTCTGTCGAACGGCACGGCGTCGCTCGACAAGCTGAAGATGCAGCTCTTCGGCGGCAGCGCCTCGGCATCGGGCAGCTACTCCACGGCTGCCGACCCCGCACGTCCGCAGCTCCGGCTCTCGGCCGCCTTCTCGGGCGCCTCGTTCCAGAAGACCTTCGAGGAGCTCGACATGGTGCGCCGGCTCGTGCCGCTCTTCGCCAAGACGGGCGGCGACTACTCGCTCTCGCTGAACCTCTCGACGGCACTCGACGCCGCCATGTCGCCCGAATTGCAGACGCTCGATGCCTCGGGCGAGATCCGCTCGGCCAACATCCGGGTGCAGAACATCGAGGCCTTCGACGCCCTGGCCAAGGCCCTGGGCAACGATGCGCTGAGCAAGATCGAAGCCAAGGACGTGGCGATCCGCTTCACGATCCGCGACGGCCGCATCGCGACGCAGCCGTTCGACCTGAAGCTGGGCGACATCAAACTCAACCTTTCGGGTTCGACGGGGCTCGATCAGACGATCGACTACGCAGCCAAGGTGTCGCTGCCGGCGGGTGCCGCGGGCGGCGTGCTGCAAACCATAGGCGTCAACATCGGCGGCACGTTCTCGTCGCCCAAAATCACGCTCGGCGTGAAGGAGGCGGTCGAGGAGGCCGTGAAGAACGTCGTAGACCAGCAGATCCAGCAGCTCACGGGCAGCGCCTCGCTCTCGGAGGAGGTGCAGAAGCAGGCCGAAAACCTGCGGCGCGAGGCGAAGAACGCGGGCGACAAGCTGATCGAAGCGGCCCAGGCCCAGCGCACGAAGCTCGTCGAGGCCGCCGCACCGAAAGGCGCCCTGGCCAAGCTGGCCGCCGAAAAAGCGGGCGACAAGCTGGTGAGCGAGGCCGAGAAGCAGGCAGCGGCCCTCACGGCCGAAGCCGAGAAGCAGATCGACAAACTGACCGCGAAAGCCGAATAACCTGCGGCTGCGACCGGATAATCGAAACGGGTGCCCGAAATATGTTCGGGCACCCGTTTCGATTATCTGAATCTGACACGCCCCCTCAGGCGATTTTCGGATCTTTCGGCATTGCGACCGCATGAAACAGGCCGCACCGAAATTCGGTGCGGCCTGTTCGAAGTGCATCGAGCGCCTGCCGGTCCGGCGGCGCACGCATCAGAACGGAAGATCGTCCGGATCGTCGGCCGGAACGGCCGGAGCCGGCTGCTGTGCCGCGGGGCGCGGAGCCTGCGCGGCCGGAGCCGCATAGGAGGAGGCGCCGTAGCCCCCGTTCTGCTGGCTGCCGTAAGAACCGCTCTCGGACGAGGCGGGATTGTCGCTGCGGCGTCCGAGCAGGTTCATCGTATCGGCCAGAATCTCGGTCGTATAGCGTTTGTTATTCTCCTTGTCCATCCACTCGCGGGTACGCAGACGCCCCTCGACGTAGATCTGGGTGCCCTTGCGGACGTAGCGATCCACGACGTCGGCCAAACCGCGCCACAGCGTGATCGTGTGCCACTCGGTGTGCTCCTTCGTCTCGTTGGCCTGACGGTCGAACAGCCGTTCGGTCGTGGCCAGTCGGATGCGGGCCACCTTGGCGCCGCCCTCCAGGGTCCGCACCTCGGGATCCATGCCCACGTTGCCGACCAGAATCACCTTGTTCACCATCCTTATTTCAGCTTTTTGATCATTTCACAGAAGAGTTTCTCCATTCTGACGCCCGCCTTGCGACCTTGCAGCTGCACGTCTTCGTGGTCGCCCACCTCGTCCGAAAGACCGCAGTTGGTGATGACCGAGACGCCGAAGACCGGAATCGACATATGACGCGCCACGATCACCTCGGGAACCGTCGACATGCCCGCAGCGTCGCCGCCGATCGCCTTGAAGTAGCGGTACTCGGCCTGCGTCTCGAAAGTCGGCCCCGTACCGCCGACGTAGACGCCGTACTGGAGTTTGATCCCCTCCTGCTCGGCGATGCGCGTCGCCTCGGCGATCAGCTCCTTGTCGTAGCAGTTGTGCATGTCCGGAAAGCGGGGGCCGAGCTCCTCGATGTTGGGCCCGATCAGCGGGTTGGGCATCAGGTTGATATGGTCGGTGATAATCATCAGATCGCCCACGCGGAACGAGGTGTTGATGCCGCCCGAGGCGTTCGACACGAAGAGGTAGCGGATGCCGAGCAGCCCCATGACCCGCACGGGGAGCGTCACCTGCTTCATGGCGTAGCCCTCGTAGAAGTGGAAGCGGCCCTGCATGGCCACGACGCTGCGCCCCTCGACCTTGCCGAAGATCATGCGTCCGGCATGCCCCTGCACGGTCGAAACGGGAAATCCCGGAATATCCTTGTAGTCGATCGTATATTCGGCCTCGATCCGGTCGGCGAAACCGCCCAGTCCGGTGCCGAGAATGATGCCCGCCTCGGGCTTGAAATCGCCGATCTGCGACCGGATGAAGGCCGCGGTCTTTTTAATTTCCTCTAACATCTTCTTCGAGTTTTTGCAGAAAATCCGTTGCCGAATCCTCTATGAATGAAATATTTATCGGTAAATAGTACAATTTGCGCCGCGTCCCGCCGGGGATGCGCGCACGGTTGGTCAGTTTCACGGCGTCCTTCTCGGTCGTCACGACCACGGCCTCGGGATGGCGGGCCAGCAGTTCGCCGAGGCGGTTGATGTCGCGCACGCGGTAGACGTGGTGATCGTCCAGCGTCATCTCGGCCACCACTTCGTAGCGCTCGCGCAGCGTCGCGAGGAACGGCTTCGGATTGCCGATGCCCGAGAGGGCGATGACCCGCTGCCGGGGACGGAGCGATTCGCCGGGCGCCTCGTCCGGGAAGATCGGCTGCGGCATGAAACTCTCGAAGCGGGTGAAGTAGACCTGCTGGTAGGCATACTGGATCAGCACCTTGCGCAGGATGCGCCGCTCGATGGGCGCCATCCGCTCGGGACACTTCGTGACGACGAAGTAGTGGGCCCGGTGCAGCTCCTCAGGCAGGTCGCGCAGCGTGCCCACGGGGAGCATGCGGTCGTGCTGCACGGGGCGCGTGGCGTCGATCATCACGACGTTGACTTTCGGCTCGACGTATCGGTGCTGGAAGCCGTCGTCCATGACGATGAGATCCACCTCGGGGTGCTCGGCGCAGATGCGGCGAATGCCCTCGGCGCGTTTCTCGCAGACGGCGACCACCGTATCCGGGAACTTGAACTTGATCTGCAACGGTTCGTCGCCCACGTCGCGGTAGTGCGAGTCGGTGCGCACCTCCAGATAGCCCTTCGTGCGACGTCCGTAGCCGCGCGAGAGGAGCGCCACGTTGTGCATCTGCGACATGTAGGCGATGACCATCTCGGCCATCGGGGTCTTGCCTGTGCCGCCGACGGTGATGTTGCCGATGCAGATGATCGGGATGTCGAACCGTTCGCTCTTGAGCACGCCCCAGTCGAAAAGGCGGTGACGGAAAGTCACCGCCGCCTTGTAGAGGACGGCAGCCGGCGCGAGCAGAAACTTCAACATCATGACGCTGTTTTACACACGATCTTCAAAAGTAGCGATAAATTCCGGTCCGGCAAAACAAAACGGGACAAATCTCGGGCCGCGGCGATAAAGTGGACGGAAAATTCCCGTTTTAGGCAATTTTTTTCTACTTTTGCTTCCATCTATGAAAAATCCGAAAGCATATCTCTGCGCCCTGCTGTTGCTCGGAGCGACGGCATGCGCCGACCGGCCCGCGGCCCCCGAAACGGAGGTCGAAGCCGAACCGCACAATATCCTCTACGGCATCAACGCCGACGACTACCGCACCGAAACGGGCGAAGTGCGCAACGGCGAAACGATGGGCGGCATCCTCGCCTCCTACGGCGTACCGGCCGTCACGGTCGACCGGCTCGACCGCGCGGCGAAGGAGATCTTCCCGCTGCGCAACATCCGCGCCGGGCACCGCTATACGGTCTTCATCCACGAGGATTCGCTCAACACGCCCCACGTCGACCACCTGGTCTACGAGAGCAGCGTGACCGACTACGTGGTCTTCAGTCTCGGCGATTCGATCGCGATCCGCCGCGACACGAAGCCCTGCACGATCCGCCGCACGAAGCGGAGCGCCACGATCAACTCGTCGCTCTGGGGGGCCATCATGGAGGAGCGGCTGCCCTACGCGCTGGCGGCCGAGCTCGAAGACATCTACCAGTGGACGGTCGACTTCTTCGGCATTCAGAAGGGCGACGGCTTCACGGTGATCTACGACGAGCGGTTCATAGACGACACGGTATCGGTGGGCATCGGCCGCGTCTGGGGTGCCCGTTTCACCCAAGGCGACAAGGAGTATTACGCCATTCCGTTCCGGCAGAACGAGCGGGTGCAGTACTGGGAGGCCGACGGCGCGAGCCTCCGCAAGCAGATGCTCAAGGCACCGCTCAAGTATTCGCGCATCAGCTCGAAGTTCACCTACGCCCGCAAACACCCCATCTACAAGGTCTACCGCCCCCACACGGGCGTCGACTACGCCGCGCCGAAAGGCACGCCGGTGCACGCCGTGGCCGACGGCGTAGTGATCTACAAGGGATGGGCCGGAGGTGGAGGCAACACACTCAAAATCAAGCATCCGGGATCGCTCCAGACCGGATACATGCACCTGAGCGGCTACGCCAAGGGCATTGCGCAGGGCGTGCGCGTGAAGCAGGGCCAGCTGATCGGCTACGTCGGTTCGACGGGCGCCTCGACGGGGCCCCACCTCGACTACCGCGTCTGGAAGAACGGCACGCCGATCGACCCGCTGAAGATTCCGCAGGAGCCCGCCGAACCCATCGCGCAGGAGAACCGCCGGGCCTTCGAGTTCGTCCGCGACCGCATCGTGGCCGAGCTGAACGGCGAGGTGCCGGACGAGGAGCGCATCACGCAGCTCGACTCGCTCGCGATTCCCGCGACGCCGGGCACCGCATCGAATACGGACACCGCCCCTGCGGCAAGAAAATAACCGGCCATGACACGTATCGCAACCATCATCGTGGCGGGCGGCAGCGGCTCGCGCTGCGGCGGCGGACTCCCCAAGCAGTTCCGCCTCTTAGGAGGGCGTCCCGTGCTGGCGCGCACGATCGACCGTATGGCCGAGGCGCTGCCCGGAGCCGAAATCGCGGTCGTGCTGCCCGAAGGCTACCTCGACTTTTGGAAAAACCTGGCGGCACGCTTCGACATCGCAGGGCATGCCGTCGTCGCGGGGGGCGAGGAGCGGTTCCACTCCGTGCGCAACGGCATCGAAGCCCTGCGCAGCGATCCGGAGCTGATCGTCGTGCAGGACGGCGTGCGGCCGCTCGTCACGGTCGAGACGATCCGCCGCGTCGCCGCGGAGGCCGAGCGATCCGGAGCAGCGATTCCCGTCGTGCTCCCCGTAGATTCGTTCCGCGAGGCGGAGGGCGAACGCTCGCACGTCGTCGACCGCAGCCGCCTGCGGATCGTGCAGACCCCGCAGATTTTCCGGGCCGACCTCCTGCGCGAGGCTTATCGGGCCGAGTTCGACCGGCAGTTCACCGACGACGCTTCGGCGGTCGAACGCCTCGGGCATCCGATCGCGCTGGTCGAGGGCGACCGCACGAATCTCAAACTCACGACCGAAGAGGATTTCACCCTGGCCGAAGCGCTGCTGGCGCTTCGCGAAACGCCCGAAACCGATGACGAGCAGCTATAAATACCGTTTCGACCGCCGCACGATCTACTGGACGATGACTTACTTCGTGATCTTCGTCCTGCTGGGTGCGGGGCTCTACTACCTTTACGAAGGCGGATACCTTTCGGCCTGGTTCACGTCGTTCATCGTGGCGCTCGTCGCCCTGATGGCCCTCTCGATCCCCCGCCGGATCGTCGTCACGCAGGAGCAGGTCGAGGTCCGCTGTCTGCTCGACATCACCGAGATCCCCCGCTCCGAAATCGCTTCGGTCCGTCGTGTCGACGCCCGCGGCATGAAATGGTTCCTGCCGCTCTTCGGCAGCTGCGGATTCTTCGGCTACTACGGCCACTTCATCGACCTGCGCCGGTTGGAGCGGGTGCGCATCTACGCCTCCGAGTGGCGGAATTTCGTCGAGATCACCGACATCTACGAGGAGCGTCTCTACGTCTCCTGCGCCGACGCCGACCGCCTCGTCGCCGAACTCGCACCCGCCGACAAGAGCCGATAGAAAACCACCGTTCTCCGATCGCGGACTCCGCGCCGTCAAAACCGCAAAACCGATTTGCTTTTGCTCTCGGCTTGCACTATCTTTGCCGAACAACAATGAACGTATGGCAAACAAAGAGGGATTCATCATCGAGTTATCGAGCCGCAGCGAAATATGGTGGAAATACAATGCGACGCTTATGTGCGGATGTTTCGACAGCACGGGCGCGCGAATCGGCTTCGCATCGGCCGAATCGTTCGTGGCCGAGGTTGGCTCGGGCCTCCGGGAGCGCCCGGCCGATATCGATCCGCACCGGAGCCTCACGCTCGAAACGCCCTCCTGCGACCATCTGCTCCTCTACGTCTACATCGTCCCCCACCGGCTCCCCGAGCACAACGACGTCAGCCACACCCAGCCGTTCGACGTGCAGCTGACCGTTTCGCACGACGGCCGCCGGATCAGCCGCGAACGGATCGCAATCAACCAGTGGAGCGGCTGCTCGCTCGAAATGCGCATCCCGTCCGAAAAATCACGATAGGCGTCCGCCGCGACACAAGAACCGGCCGGAGCATACTGCGGACGCCGCGCCCGCAAAAGAAGAGCGTCCGGAACCGTCGGGTTCCGGACGCTCTTTTCGTTCTCGCGAAAGAGGACTACTTGTTGTTGTAAGCAGCCATCTTCTCGATGAGCATGAGGACCTTGTTCGAGTAGCCCCACTCGTTGTCGTACCACGAAACGACCTTCACGAACGTGTCGGTCAGTGCGATACCGGCAGCCTTGTCGAAGATCGACGTGCGGGCGTCGCCCAGGAAGTCCGACGAAACGACAGCCTCCTCGGTGTAACCCAGGATACCGTTCAGCTCGCCCTCCGAAGCCTCCTTCATGGCAGCGCAGATCTCGTCGTACTTGGCAGGCTTGGCCAGGTTCACGGTCAGGTCGACAACCGACACGTCGAGGGTCGGAACACGCATCGACATACCCGTCAGCTTACCGTTCAGCTCGGGGATCACCTTGCCTACGGCCTTGGCGGCACCCGTCGACGAGGGGATGATGTTGCCCGAAGCGGCACGGCCGCCGCGCCAGTCCTTCA
>CAMWWU010000064.1 GCA_947178025.1 uncultured Alistipes sp.
CAACAGTACGGCACGGAAGCTCTTCTTCATCCTGCACTGCTACGGGTCGCACTTCAGCTATTACCAGCGGTATCCGCGCGAATTCGCTTGTTTCCAGCCCGATGCGGACGTCGCTATTTCGGAGCAGAACATGGCTGTGATCCGCAACGCCTACGACAATTCGGTTTACTACACGGACCACTTCCTCGCCCGCACCATCGATTACCTGCGGTCGCTCTCCGGAACCGTTTCCGCCATGCTCTATTGCGCCGACCACGGCGAAGACCTCTTCGACGACGACCGCGGCCGCTTCCTGCATGCCTCGCCGACCACGACGGCCTATCAGCTCTACGTAGCGTCGCTGGCTTGGTTTTCGGAGAGTTACCGCGACCGCTTCCCCGAGAAGGTCGAAACGGCCGCCGCGAACAACCGCAGCGCCGCCACGACGCACGCCATGTTCCACACGATCGCCGATATCGCGTCGATCCGCAGCCGCTATGTCGACACGTCGGTTTCGCTGGTCAGCCCCGAGTTCGACCGCGAGGCTCCGCGCTACTATCTCAACGACCACAACGAGGCGGTGCCGTTCCGCAAGACGGGCCTCCGCGAGCAGGATATGGAGGTGTTCCGGAAATACGGCATCGAGCCGTAAAACGGCTTCCGAAGAGAAAACGACAGAGGCTGTCACGCATGGTGACAGCCTCTGTCGTTTCGAGTGCCGGCAAATTATTTCGTAGCCTCGACGGAAACCTTGCGGAACTCTTTCAGCAGCTTCGTGAGCTCGAGAGCCGACTTGCGAGCGCGCGTACCGGCTGCCTTGTTGCCCTTCTCTACCTGTGCAGCGGCATTGGCTGCGAATGCCTCGTATTCGGCATTGATCTTTTCTACCAACTCTTTCATAGCAATTTGATTTTATGGTTTGTTATCATGGCAAAGATAACAAAATTATCAAACTTCCCTACTTCGGGCCCGGGAATTTTCGTATAAAAGGTGCGATTTAAGCCGTCCGCGGTATGTTTTTTGCCCCGGCAACGCCCCAAAAAGCCTATCCATGAAGAGATTTACCCTTGCGGCGGGCATCGCAGCCGCCCTGCTCGCCGGATGCGGCAAGCACCGCACGAAGCAGGCACAGCCTCCGGCCCTGCGCGTCGAAGTGTTTCGGGCTGCGACGGACAGCGTGCCCAACCGCATGCGTTTCATCGGCACGCTGGCAAGCAACTACAACGCCGTGATTCAACCCCGCGTCAACGGCTACCTGCTGACCAAGCAGTACGAAGACGGCATGCCCGTGAAGAAGGGGCAGTTGCTCTTCACGATCGACCCCGCGCAGCTCTCGACCGACATGCTGTCGGCCGGGGCCTCGCTCGAATCGGCCCGCGCGCAGCTGGCCGAAGCCCGCAACAACTACGAGCGGGCCGTGCCGCTGGCGCGCATCAACGCCATCAGCCGGTCGCAGCTGGATCAGTACACGGCGCAGTACAAAGCCGCGGAGGCTGCCGTCCGCTCGTCCGAACAGGCGCTGCGGAGCGCCCGCTTCAACGTCGGCTATACGGAGCTGCGCTCTCCCATCGACGGCATCGCCGAGCGGACGTCGGCGCATGTGGGCGACTACGTGGGGCCCGGCTCGCAGTTCAGCGTGCTGACCACCGTGTCGAATGTGGATACGCTCTCGGTAGAGGTCGCCGTCCCCATGGCGCAGTACCTGCGTTTTGCCGGCGGCGATGCGCCCCGCTACGACAATGCCGCCCTGCTCTCCGACATCCGGCTGACGCTGGCCGACGGCACGCAGTATCCCGAGGCCGGCCGCTACGCCTACACGCGCAAGGATATTTCGACGACGACGGGGACCATCGTCATGGTGGTGAAGTTCCCGAATCCGGAAGGGGCGCTCAAGCCGGGGCAGTTCGCCCGTGTGGAGGCCAACGTAGGCGCGGTGCAGCCTCGGGTAGTCGTGCCGCAGCAGAGCGTGATCCGCACCCAGGATATCGCGTCGGTATGGGTCGTGGGACCCGACAGCACGGTCTCCTACCGTCGGGTCGAACCGGGCGACACCTGGGGCCGGATGTGGTGCATCGACCGGGGGCTCTCGGCCGGCGAATGGGTGGTGGCCGGCGGCGGGCAGAAGCTCCGCAACGGCAGCAAGATCATCCCCGTAAAACAGTAACGCCATGGAACGATTCTTCGTCACGCGACCGATATTCGCGATCTCGCTGGCTGCGGCCATCGTGCTGACCGGCGCGATCTCGATCCTGCGGCTCCCCGTCGAGCAGTATCCCGACATCACGCCTCCGGTCGTCGAGGTGTCGGCCACCTACTCCGGCGCCGATGCCGAAACGGTGAACAACGCCGTGGCGACGCCGATCGCCGAGGCCGTGATGGGGGTCAGCGACATGCTCTACCTCCAGACGACGAGTGCCAACGACGGCACGATGAACATGCAGGTGACCTTCGGCATCGGCTCCGATCCCGATCTGGACGCCATCTTCACGCAGAACAACGTGGCGACGGCCACGGCGCAGCTCCCCGAGAGCGTGACCCGCCAGGGCGTCACCACGCGCAAGACCATGACCGGCTTCCTGCTGGTCTACGCGCTGCACAGCGACGGCCGCTACGACGACGAGTTCCTCTCCAACTACGCCTACATCAACATGCAGAATCCGCTGCTGAAGATCGACGGCGTAGGCAAGGTGTCGATCATGGGGGCCGGCGAGTACGCCATGCGCATCTGGCTGCGTCCCGACGTACTGAAATACTACGGCCTGGCGGTCGCCGAGGTCTCGGAGGCGATCTCGCAGCAGTCGGGGCTCTATCCGGCGGGGCAGTTCGGCGCGGAACCCGCGCCCGACGGCACCGTCTATACCTACACGGTGACCCTGCCCGAGCAGATCTCGACCGCCGCAGAGTTCGGCGACATCGTGATCCGCACCACGTCGTCGGGCGAACAGATCCGCCTGCGCGACGTGGCCGACGTCGAGCTCGGCAGCGAGAGCTACGGCACCGCCTCGCGCTTCGCAGACGACCCGACGGCGCTGGTCATCGTCTACCAGGAGCCGGGCAGCAACGCCATGGAGGTGGGCGACCGGGTGCGGGCCGAGATGGGCCGGCTCGCCGACCGATTCCCGGACGGCGTGGAGCTCACGACGATCGTCGATGCGACATCGAGCATCGGAGCGGGCGTGCGCGACATCTTCCGCACGCTGGGCATCGCCCTCGTGCTCGTGATACTGATCATCTACCTCTTCATTCAGGATTGGCGGGCGACGGTCATCCCGCTCGTGGCGATTCCCGTCTCGCTCGTCGGAGCCTTCGCGCTCTTTCCGCTCTTGGGGTTCACGATTAACATCATCTCGCTGCTGGCCATCGGGCTGGCCATCGGGCTGGTGGTCGACGATGCGATCGTCGTCGTAGAGGCCGCGCAGGTCTATATCAGTCAGGGCATGACCCCGCGCGAGGCGGCCCTCGAAGCGATGCGCAACGTCGCCTCGCCCATCGTGGCCACGACCGTCGTGCTGCTCGCCGTCTTCGTCCCCGTATCGTTCTCGGGCGGCATCACGGGACGGCTGTTCCAGCAGTTCTCGGTGACGATCGCCGTGTCGGTGGTCCTCTCCGCGTTCAATGCCCTGACGCTCTCTCCGGCGTTGTGCGCCCTGCTGCTGCGCCGCCGCGAAGCGCCGAAGAAGGGCTTCTTCGCCGGATTCAACCGCTGGTTCGGCCGACAGATGGGGCGCTACACCGCTTTCGCTCCGACGCTGATCCGCCACGTCGCCCGCACGGGCGTGCTCGTCGCCGCGATGCTGCTCGCGATCTTCGTCGTCTGGCGCAAGCTGCCGGCCGGATTTCTGCCCGAAGAGGATCAGGGCTATCTGATGGTGATGGTCGCGACGCCCGAAGCGTCGTCGTTGCAGATCACGCAAGCCGCCATGCGGCAGGCCGACGCCGTGATCCGGCAGCTGCCCGAAGTCGCAGCTACGTCGTTCGCCGCGGGATTCGACATGATGGCCGGCGTCGCCGCCACGAACAGCGGCATCATCTTCGTTTCGCTCGTCGGCTACGACGATCGAAAACTCACGGCCGCCGAGATCGCGGAGAAGCTGACCGGCGAACTCTACGTCGCGGTGCCCGCGGCCGAGTGCTACGCATTCACGCCGCCCTCGATCCCCGGACTGGGCGTCGCGTCGGGCGTTTCGGTCGAGGTGCAGGACCTCGAAGGACAGGGCACGCAATACCTGCTGGAGCACACGGAGAAGCTCATGGCGGCACTGCGCGAACTCCCCTCCGTGGCGTCGGTAACCACGCAGTTCGACGCCGATGTGCCTCAGCGGCGGCTGCATGTCGATATGCAGCAGGCGCTGGCCGTCGGAGTCGCCCCCGGTACCCTCTACGACGAGTTGACGGCGCTTCTGGGCGGGCAATATATCAACAGCTTCACCCGTTTCGGACGACTCTATCAGATCTATCTGCAAGCCGCACCCGAATATCGGGTCGACGAACGGTCGCTCGACAGCTACTACATCACCGCGTCGTCGGGCGAGAGCATTCCGATGGCCTCGCTCGTGCAGGTGGCGGATACGGTGGGTACGGCCTACGTCTCGCAGTTCGACCTCTACCGCTCGATCTCGCTGACAGTCATCCCGTCGGCCCGGGCCTCGACCGCGACGGTCATGCAGCAGATCACCCGCACGGCCGCCGAGGTGCTGCCCGACGACGTGGGAACCGCCTGGAGCGGCATCTCCTATCAGGAGGCCGCAGCCTCGAAAGCGGGCGGACTGGTCTATCTGCTGGCACTTGTCTTCGCCTTTCTGGCGCTCGCCGCGCTCTACGAGTCGTGGGGGCTGCCGCTGGCGATTCTGCTGAGCGTGCCGGCCGCCGTGCTGGGAGCCCTGCTTTTCATCGGCGGCGCACACCTGATGAAGCCGCTCTACGTCAACGACATCTATATGCAGATCTCGCTGGTCATGCTGATCGGTCTGGCGGCCAAGAACGCCATTCTGGTCGTCGAATACGCCGACCGGCTCTTCCGCGAGCAGGGCGCCTCGCTCGCCGAGGCCGCCATCGGTGCCGCGAAGCTGCGCGTAAGACCCATCGTCATGACCGCCTTCGCCTTCATTCTCGGCGTCATGCCGCTCGTCTTCGCCAGCGGGGTTTACGCCACGGCCCGAAACATCATGGGCGTGGCTCTGACGGGCGGCATGCTGCTGGCTACGCTGCTGGGCATCTTCCTCTACCCGGCGCTCTACTACTTCGTCGGCCGCATCGGCAGATTCGAGCAGCGGCGGGCACAAAAAACACCGCAATCATGAAACGTCTGTCCGCACTGATCCTCCTCCTGCTGCCGCTCGCCTGCACGCCCCGACTCTACCCTCCCGAGGTCGATCTGCCCGACCGCTACCTCCACGACGCAGGGTACTCCGCAGCGTCGGGCGACATCCCCGACCGTTGGTGGCGCCTTTTCGGCGACACGACGCTCAACCGCCTCGTCGAGCGGGCGCTGGAGAACAACCGCGACCTCGCGGCGGCGGCTTCGAGCATCGAGGAGGCACGGGCCAGCCTCGGCGCAGTCCGGGCCCAATATCTGCCGCAGATCGGCGTCGACATCTCGGCCGGAGCCGACTACACCGCCGCGACGAAGATCGTGCAGTCGTATGCCGTCGAGCCGACGCTCTCGTGGGAAGTGCCGCTCTTCGGGGCGCTCCGGCACGCCTCGGAGGCCGCCCGGGCACAGCTCGCAGCATCGGAATGGGCCTACGCCGGGGTGCGGCTTTCGCTCGCCGCCGAGGTGGCGACGACCTACTTCACGCTGCTCGAATACGAACGCGACCTCGCGATCGCCCGCAGCAGCTACGACCTGCGGCGCGAATCCGCAGCCCTCATCGACTCGATGTTCCGCTACGCATGTCCGACGGCGTGGCGCTCGACCAGGCACGCAGTCTGGTCTACTCCGCTGCGGCCGACATTCCGCTCTACCGGCGGGCTGTGGAGCAGGCCCGGCTGTCGCTGAGCACGTTGCTGGGCGAGCCGCAGCGGCTGTCCGGGAACTACGGTTCCGGGGAGCGGCTCGTGCTCGACACCCATCCGACCGACATTCCCGTCGGCTTGCCGTCGGAGCTGCTCGTGCGGCGCCCCGACGTGATGCAGTCCCGGGCCGAGGTGCGGGAGGCCGCGGCGAATGCCGGAACGGCCCGCAGCGCCCGCTTTCCGGCCATCGCACTGACCGCCAAGGGCGGCGTGGCCGCCGCGTCGCTCAAGGGGCTGACGGCGGCGAATCCCTGGGCCTGGGAGGCGGCCGGCTCGCTCGTGGAGCCGATCTTCGCCTTCGGGCGGCTCAAGCGTCGCGAACAGGCGGCGATCGCCCGATACGACCAGGCGGCCCGCAACTACGAGCAGACCGTGCTGACGGCGCTCGCCGACGTCGAAAAGGCGCTCGTGGCGATCGAAACCTACCGGACCGAGGCGCTGCATTACGGCGAGCTGGTGGCGGCCAACGGGCGCATCGCCGAGATGACGCAGGCGCTCTTCCGCAGCGGATTCTCCGACTATCTCGACGTGATCGACGCCCAGCGCTCGCTCTACGCCTCGCAGATGCAGCTGGTGAACCTGCTCGCCCAGCAGCACATCAACTACGTCAACCTCTTCAAGGCGCTGGGCGGCGGATGGTCGCCGGAGAGTACCTATAAATAGGGATTGCACATTTCGTCGCAAATCCGTACCTTTGCGCTCCAGAAAACAAGAAGCGCATGCGTCTTTCCGAACTGAAGACCGGCGAATCGGCGACGATTCTCAAGGTCATGGGACACGGCGGATTCCGCCGCCGCATCATGGAGATGGGTTTCGTCCGCAGTCAGCGGGTCGAAGTAGTGCTCAACGCCCCGCTCCGCGATCCGATCGAATACCGGATCATGGGGTACGACATCTCGCTGCGCCGCAGCGAGGCCGAGATGATCGTCGTGCTCTCCGACGCCGAAGTGGCGGAGCTGCTCGCCGGAGAAGCTCCGCGGGATGCGGCGTTCGCCGAACCGGTCGAGCGCCGCGACGGCTGCCGGAGCGCCGACGAGGTGATCGACCTCCGCAGCCGGGAGATCTCCGTGGCGCTCGTCGGCAATCCGAACAGCGGCAAGACATCGCTCTTCAACGCCATATCGGGCGGTCACGAGCACGTGGGCAATTACAGCGGCGTGACCGTCGGAGCCAAGATCGGCCGCCGCAACTACCGCGGCTATCGTTTCGAGATCACCGACCTGCCCGGCACCTACGCCTTGTCGGCCTACACGCCCGAAGAGCGTTTCGTGCGCAGCCACATCGCGCAGAAGACCCCCGACGTGATCGTCAACTCGGTCGTCGCCTCCAACCTCGAACGCAACCTCTACCTCACGACCGAACTGATCGACATCAACCCCCGGATGGTCGTGGCGCTGAACATGTACGACGAACTGGAGGCCAGCGGCGCGAAGCTCGACTACGAGAATCTCGGACGCATGCTCGGCGTGCCGATGGTGCCGGTCGAGGCCCGCAACGGCAAGGGCATCGAGGCGCTGCTCGACACCGTGATCGACGTCTACGAGAGTCAGGATCAGCGCGTCCGGCATATTCATATCAATCAGGGTGCGGTCATCGAAGAGGGGCTCCAGCGGCTGAATGCCGAGCTCGGCGCCTCGCGCGACGAGCTGCCCAAGGCCTTCCCGCCGCGCTACTACGCCATGAAGCTGCTCGAAGGCGACCGGCAGGCCGAGGAGCTGCTGCGCGGATGCGCCCGCTACGCCGACTGGACGCAGATCCGGGACCGCGAGGCCCATCGCATCGCCGAAGCGCTCGGCGAGGATGTCGAGACGGCGTTCGCCAATCAGAAGTACGGCTTCATCTCGGGAGCGCTGAAAGAGACCTATACCCCCGGACAGCGCGAGGAGGCGTCGGCCACGACCCTCATCGACACGTTCGTAACCCACAAGCTGTGGGGATTTCCGATCTTCTTCGCCCTGATGTGGCTGATGTTCTGGTGTACGTTCAGCCTCGGGGCCTACCCGCAGGAGTGGATCGACACGCTGGTCGGCTGGATCGGCGCGGCGGCCGACGCCCTGCTGCCCGCCGGAGCGCTGCGCGACCTGCTGGTCGACGGCGTGATCGGAGGCGTCGGGGCCGTCATCGTCTTCCTGCCCAACATCATGATCCTCTATCTCTTCATCTCGTTCATGGAGGATTCGGGCTACCTGGCCCGCGCGGCATTCATCATGGACCGCGTGATGCACCGCATCGGCCTGCACGGCAAATCGTTCATCCCGCTCGTCATGGGATTCGGGTGCAACGTCCCGGCGATCATGGCGTGCCGAACCATCGAAAGCCGAAGCAGCAGACTGATTACCATATTGATAACCCCGTTCATGTCATGCAGCGCACGAATACCTATCTACCTGCTGCTGGCCGGAACGTTCTTTGCTGCCGACGCCGGACTGGTCATGATCGGACTCTACGTGCTGGGGATTCTGACGGCCGTGCTGACGGCCCGGCTGATGCGGCGCTTCCTCTTCCCGGTGGACGAGACGCCGTTCGTCATGGAGCTCCCGCCCTACCGGCTGCCGACCTGGAAGACCACCCTCTCGCACATGTGGGACAAGTGCGCGCAATACCTGCGGAAGATGGGCGGCATGATCCTCGTCGCCTCGGTGATCGTCTGGTTTCTGAGCTACTATCCGCAGCACTCGGGACCGGCAGAAAGCCGCATCGTTCACTACGAAAACTCCTACCTCGGAGAGCTCGGCAAGCGTTGCGAGCCGGTGTTCCGTCCGCTGGGACTCGACTGGAAAGCCGGCGTAGCATTGCTTTCGGGCGTACCGGCCAAGGAGATCGTCGTCAGCACGCTCGGTGTACTCTACTCCGAATCCGAAAGCGGCGATGCGAGCGAGGCGGGCACCGCGTCGCTTCCCGAGCGGCTCACGGCCAGCGGCGACTTCTCGACCGCCTCGGCCCTGGCTTTCCTGGTCTTCATCCTCCTCTACTTCCCCTGCATCGCCACCGTTTCGGCCATCGGGGCGGAAGCCGGCTGGAAATGGGCGTTCGCATCGCTCGTATACAACACGGGATTGGCCTGGCTGGCAGCATGGTGCGTATATCACTTCATGTTGTGGTTCTGATGGGCTGGCAGGATTATATCGTCTGGGGGATCGTGCTGTCGGCCGCGTTCGTCGTCCTGCGAAGACTCTTCGAGCTGCTGACCGGACGGCGCCGAAGCCGCTGCGCTTCGTGCGAAAAGGGCGGGTGCCCGTTCAAAAACGACGAAAAACGATGACCGGAATATTTTGGATATTGCTTTTTTGGCTCATAGGCAACGGATTGAGCCGTCTGACCGGAGGTGTCGTGTCGGGTAATGTCATCGGCATGATGCTGCTCTTCGGAGCGCTGTGTCTCCGGTGGGTGAAGGCCGAAACGGTGCGTCCGGCCGCCCGATTCCTGCTGGGCGCCATGGCGCTCTTCTTCGTTCCCTACGGCGTCGGGCTGATGGACTCGTTCGGCGTGATCGTCGAGAACCTGTGGGCGATCGTCGTATCGGGCATCCTATCGACCGCTATCGTCCTGGGACTCTGCGGCCGCATCTTCCAGCGCCTCAATCGCCACAAAAAACCGACCGCATGAAAACGCTGCTCGAATCGGACCTCTTCCTGCTGACCCTCACCGTAGGCATCTACTGCCTCGGCGGGATGATTTACCGTCGGATGCGCACGACGCTGCTGCACCCCGTTCTGCTGACTTTTCTCGCCATCATCGTCTTTCTGAAGACGGCCGATATCGACTACGCTCGCTACCGCGAAGCGACCTCCGTGCTCGACTTCGCACTCGGCATGTCGGTCGTGGCGCTCGGATATCTGCTCTACGAGCAGGTGGAGCGGCTGCGCGGCAGCCTGCTGCCGGTCTGCATATCGACGCTCGCGGGGTGTCTGGCCGGCATCGTGAGCGTCGTCTATATCGCCTCGGCATTCGGCGCCGAGCGCACGATCCTCACCTCCATCGCCCCGAAGTCGGTGACGGTACCGATCGCCGTGTCGGTCTCGGGCCCGCTGGGCGGCATCGTGTCGATTACATCGGTGGTGGTCTTCTGCGTCGGGATTTTCGGCAGCATCTTCGGCGAGTGGATCCTGCGCCGTTGCGGCGTTACGGATCCCGAAGCCCGCGGCTTCGCACTGGGATCGGCCGCGCACGGCATCGGTACGGCGCGGGCCATCGAGCTCGGGGCCGCCGAAGGAGCGCTGAGCGGACTGGCCATGGCGCTGATGGGTTTGGCGACGGCCCTGCTGCTGCCTTTTCTGGAAAAATACCTGTATTGATTTTCAAAATTCTTACAAATATGTTATTTTTGTGCCCGATCCTGCAACAAGCATAAAAATAATATATGGATTGGTTCTATTCGCTCTTTTTCGGAGGAGGCATCGCCCACGCCGTCCTGACTTTCGCATTGGTCATCACGATCGGCATCCTGCTCGGAAAAATCAAAATCTGCGGCGTGTCGCTCGGCATCACGTGGATTCTTTTCGTCGGTATCCTGCTCAGCCACTGCGGCATGACGGTCAACAACGAAGTGCGTCACTTCGTGCAGGAGTTCGGTCTGATTCTCTTCGTCTTCTCGATCGGCCTGCAAGTCGGACCGGGTTTCTTCTCGTCGTTCAAGCACGGCGGCATGACGCTCGTGAGCTGCGCGACGGCGATCGTGCTGCTGGGCGTGCTGACGGCCTACGTCATCCACGTCGCGACGGGCACCCCCATCCCGACGATGGTCGGCATTCTCTCGGGCGCCGTGACCAACACCCCGGGACTCGGCGCCGCACAACAGGCCTACGCCGACGCCTCGGGCATTCAGGATACGACCATTGCCATGGGATACGCCGTGGCCTACCCGCTGGGCGTCGTCGGCATCATCTTCACGATGATCTTCATCCGCTATGCGCTGCGCGTGCGTTTCGAGAAGGAGGACGAGGATCTCGCCCGACTGACCAACGAGCACAAACTGGCCGAAAAGGTCTCGGTGGAGTTCACCAACCAGATGCTCGACGGCCGCACCGTGGCCTACATGCGCGATCTGATCAACCGGCAGTTCGTCATTTCGCGCATCCTGCACGACGGCGAGATCCTGATGGCCGATGCCGACAGCCGCATCCACCTCGGCGACCGGCTCTGCGTGATCTGCCAGTCCGAGGACAGCGAGGCGATCGTCGCTTTCTTCGGACACGGCGTCGAGATGGACGACGAGCAGTGGGGAAATAACACCCCCCACTCGGAGCTGATCTCGCGCCGCATTCTGATTACCAAGCCGTCGATCAACGGCAAGAAGTTCTCCGACCTGCGTCTGCGCACGAAATACGGCATCACGATCACGCGCGTCAACCGCGCGGGTATGGATCTGATTCCCTACCAGGGCCTCGAACTTCAGGTCGGCGACCGCGTGATGGTCGTCGGCAACGAGAAGGCCGTCAAGCAGGTGGCCGACGTGCTGGGCAACTCGCTCAAGAAGCTCGACCACCCCAATCTGGTGACGATCTTCGTCGGCATCGCCCTCGGCGTGCTGCTCGGCTCGATACCGCTGCTCAACGTGCCGCAGCCCGTCAAACTGGGTCTGGCCGGCGGCCCGCTGATCGTAGCCATCCTGATCGGACGCTTCGGCACGCACTTCCACCTGGTGACCTACACCACCGTGAGCGCCAACCTGATGCTGCGCGAGATCGGCATCGCCCTCTTCCTCGCCGCGGTGGGCATCGGCGCGGGCAGCGGATTCGTCGACGCCATCGTCGACGGCGGTTACCGATGGATCGGATACGGTTTCATCATCACGGTCGTGCCGCTGCTCATCGTATCGGTCGTAGCGCGCCTGTGGCTCAAGATGAACTACTACACGCTGATGGGTCTGATCGCCGGATCGACGACCGATCCCCCGGCCCTGGCCTATGCCAACGCCACGGCGGGCAACGACATGCCTGCGGTAGGCTACTCGACGGTCTACCCCATCGTCATGTTCCTGCGTGTGCTGACGGCCCAGATCTTCATTCTTTTCGCCCTGTAACCTCTTAAACCCTGCATAATTATGGCACAATCAGTCAACATCCCCCGTTCGCACCGGCTGGACGGTACCGGTGAGTACTACTTCTCGCGCCGCCTGCGCGAAATCGCCGAAATCGAAGCGGCTACCGGCCGCCAGATCGTGAAGCTGGCCATGGGCAGCCCCGACCTTCCGCCCCATGCTTCGGTCATCGAGCGGCTCGCGAAGGAGGCGCAGCGTCCCGACGTACACAAGTACATGTCCTACAAGGGCGAACCGATTCTGCGCAAGGCATTCGCCGACTGGTATCGCAAATGGTACCGCACGGAACTCGACTACAACACGGAGGTGTTGCCGCTGATCGGCTCCAAGGAGGGCATCATGCACATCTGCATGACGTTCCTCAATCAGGGCGACAAGGTGCTCGTGCCCAATCCGGGCTACCCCACCTATTCGTCGGCCGTGCGGCTGGCCGGCGGTCAGATGGTGACTTATGCGCTCAACAAGCAGACCGGGTTCTACCCCGACTTCGAGGCGATCGAGCGGGCCGGACTCGACGGCGTGAAGATGATGCTCGTCAACTACCCCAACATGCCGACGGGTCAGACGCCGACGATGGAGCTCTTCGAGCAGATCGTT
>CAMWWU010000065.1 GCA_947178025.1 uncultured Alistipes sp.
GATGCAGATCTTCCCCGCCGTACACTCCACGATGGGCGGTATCTGGGTCGACTACAACCTGATGACCACGATCCCGGGTCTGTACGCCATCGGCGAGGCCAACTTCTCGGATCACGGCGCCAACCGCCTCGGCGCTTCGGCCCTGATGCAGGGTCTGGCCGACGGTTACTTCGTGCTGCCCTACACCATCGGCGACTACCTCTCGCACAAGATCCAGGCTCCGAAGGTGAAGACCGACACGAAGGCTTTCGACGAGGCCGAGAAGGCTGTCAAGGAGAAGATCGCCAAGCTCTTCGCGATCAACGGCAAGCAGTCCGTGGACGACATCCACAAGAAGCTGGGCAACATCATGTGGGAGAACGTCGGCATGGCCCGCACGAAGGAGTCGCTCGAAAAGGCGATCGTCGAGATCCAGGCCCTGCGCAAGGAGTTCTGGAAGGACGTCAAGGTCGTAGGCAAGGCCGATGACTTCAACGTGGAGCTCGAAAAGGCGCTGCGTCTGGCCGACTTCCTCGAACTGGGCGAGCTGATGGCCCGCGACGCCCTCAACCGCGAGGAGTCGTGCGGCGGCCACTTCCGCTCGGAGCACCAGACCGAGGAGGGCGAAGCCAAGCGCGACGACGAGAACTTCGTTTACGCCGCCGTCTGGGAGTACAAGGGCATGGACCAGGCCCCCGAGCTTACGAAGGAGCCGCTCAACTTCGAGTTCGTACACCCCGCACAGCGCAACTACAAGGACTAACGACGTCGTAACACTTCAATATTACTGAAAACCATGAATTTCACGTTAAAGATATGGCGTCAGAAGGACGCTAAGAGCAAAGGAGCGTTCGAAACCTACAAAGTGGAGAACATCTCGGCCGACACCTCGTTCCTGGAGATGCTCGACATCCTGAACAACAACCTCGTACACGAAGGCAAGGAGCCCGTGGCGTTCGACCACGACTGCCGCGAGGGTATCTGCGGCATGTGCTCGCTGCACATCGACGGTCAGGCCCACGGCCCCAGCCAGGGCGCGACGACCTGCCAGATCTACATGCGCAAGTTCAAGGACGGCGCGACGATCACCATCGAGCCGTGGCGCTCGGCGGCGTTCCCCGTCATCAAGGACCTCGTGGTGAACCGCGGCGCCTACGACCAAATTCTCCAGGCCGGCGGCTTCATCTCGGTACGCACCAACTCGGTGCCCGACGCCAACGCCATTCCCATTCCGAAGGCCGACGCCGACGAGTCGATGGACGCCGCTGCCTGCATCGGCTGCGGTGCCTGCGCCGCAACCTGCAAGAACGGTTCGGCGATGCTCTTCGTCGCTGCCCGCGTGTCGTCGCTGGCCAAGCTGCCGCAGGGCCGCGTGGAGGGTGCCCGTCGCGCCAAGGCGATGGTCGCCAAGATGGACGAGCTCGGATTCGGCAACTGCACCAACACGGGCGCCTGCCAGGCCGAGTGTCCCAAGTCGATCTCCATCGCGCATATCGCACGCCTGAACCGCGAGTTCCTCTCCGCGAAGTTCGAGGACTAAGCGTATCCGCCCGACAGAGAAGCCGCAGCCGAAAAGGTTGCGGCTTTTTTATGCCACTCGCCCGCCCCAAAGCCGTTTTTTCGATTTTTTTCGCGTTCTTTGTTGCGTTTTGAAGCGTTGCTTCGTCTTACAGATACCATGAAGGAATCCGAATTCACCGCCCGCATCCTCCCGCTGCGCGACCGCATGTTCCGCTACGCGCGGACCCTGCTGCTCTCGGCCGACGAAGCGGAGGATGCCGTCCACGATCTGCTGGAGCGGCTGTGGACGGAGCGGGAGCGGCTCGCATGCCGCCAGGCCGAGCCGTTCGTGATGACCGCCCTCAGGAACCGCTGCTACGACCTGCTGCGCAGGCGGCAGGCCGTCGAACGGCGCAACGACGCGGTAACCGGATTCTCGGAGCGTTCCGCAGCCGCAGAGGCCGAGCGCTGGGAGACGCGCGAACTGGTGCGCCGGGCGATCGCCCGACTCCCGTCGCGACAGCGCGAGGTGCTCTGTCTGAAGGATATCGAGGGGTATCCGACCCGCGAAATCGCGGAACTGACGGCCTGCGACGAAGCCCAGGTGCGCGTGATCCTCTCCCGCGCCCGCCACGAATTGCGAGAGGTACTGCAAAAAATGATGAACGATGGAGGCACGAAATGAACGGATCGACCAACTCGCGGAGCGCTGGCTGACGGCGCAGGCGACCGAAGAGGAAGAGCGCACCCTGCGCGAACTCGTCCGGAAGGGAGCGGCGCTCCCCGAAGCATTCGACGATCTGGGCATGCTGTTCGAAGGTTTCGACGACCTGGCTGCCGAAACCCTCCCCACGGAGCGGCGAATCGCCCTGCCCGCACGGCGCCCCCTGCATCGCATCGTCCTCTCGGGGCTGGCTGCCGCAGCAGCGATCGCCGTCGGAGTTTTCTCCTGGCAGCAGCACCGCGAACCCTACTGCTATGTCGACGGCAAGGCGATCTATAATAAAGAGGTGGCGCTCTCGACGACCGTCTACCTCGACGGATTCGCCCAGCTCGACGACCCGATCCGCCTGATGGACCGCCTGCTGGAGGACTCCCGCCCCTGATCGCTACCGAACGACGACTTCAAAACACACCGAACGCATATGAAACGAATCACGCTTCTCGCAGGCGCCCTGCTCCTGCTCGTGCTGCCCGCCGCAGCGCAAATCATCACCGTACAGAGGACAGCGCAAGACTCGCTGGCGCACGCCTCCGCCACGAACGGGCTTCCCGTCGAGACCCTCGATCGCCGGGAGGCGGGTCTCGACACGCTGCGCCGCCTCGACACGCTCGACAGCGAACTGGTCACCCTGCGCGACGGCGGTCAGGAAGGCAGCGTCGTGCTCGAAGTCGGCAGCTTCGGCATCAAACTCGGCAACGCCTACTCGACGAAAACCTGGCAAGACCTGAAGCGCTCGCGGTTCTGGCTCTCGATGTTCACCGACTTCGAGTTCGGATTCACCCGCCTGACCGGTATCGACTACGCCGGCTACGCCCCCGAGGAGCAGGGATTCCTCGATCAGCAGCTCGCCCCGTCGTTCCACTTCGGCTTCTCGATCCTCTCGTTCAACACCTACCTGAACAAGAAACGCACGCTCCATCTCGGCCTCGGTCTGGACTACCGGCTGGAGAACATCCGGCTGACCGACCCCTCGATCACCGTCGGCAACCGCGACGGACAGCTGGTCCCCATCGCTCTCGACACTCCGGCCGCCAAATCGAAGATCGTCTATTCGTATCTGGGCATCCCCCTGCAACTGGCCTACACTCCGGCCAAGCGCCTCGTCCTGAAAGGAACGCTGCACAACGACTTCCTGCTCGGTGCAGACGCCATCTACAAAAAACCGAAATCGAAACACGGCGTGAGCGGCTTCAGCGACTATCAGCTCGGCGTCGGCGCCTCGGTCGCCTACTACGGATTCGGACTCTTCGCCCGCTACAACACCACGCCGCTCTTCCGCAACGGAGCGGGCCCCGACTGCCGCACCCTTACCTTCGGTCTGACCTATTCGTTCACCCTCTGATCGCCCCGACCATGAAACGACTTCTGTTACTCCTGATCCTCGCCCTGCCGCAAGGGCTGGCCGCGCAGAGCAAAGCCATCGAGACGTTTTTCGACCGTCATGCCGCCGCCGAGGGCGTGACCTGCGTGCAGCTCGAACCCAAGATGATGCAGCTCATGAGCGCCCAGGCCCGCGAACGCGGCGACGACCAGCTCGCCACGCTGCTGCGCAACATCCGGTTCATCCGCATCATCGCGCTCAAAGAGGGCGACCGGGAGCGATTCGTCGAGGAAGCCGGACGCGCGCTGGCCTCGGGCGGAGGTTTCCCCCTGGTCACCTCCACGACCGAGCAGGGACAGCGCACCGAATTTTACCTGCAAAACAGATCTTTCTCCGAGTGCTCCGAGCTGGTCATGCTCACCTATGGCAGCAAGGAGACGGTCTTCGTCGATATCTTCGGCATCTTCGATCTGAAGCAGGTCATGCGCCTCTCCTCGGTCCGCCCCCAGTGACGCCACGCCGATCGAGCCCGGGATCCGTTCCCGGGCTTTTTTCACCTTATCACATTACCGCCGCAGACCGCAGACGGCGGCCCGCCGGAGAAAAAACGGCGTTTTTCACAAAAAATGGTACTTTGTATTGCATAGTATAAAAATATGCACTATATTTGCATTACCAAACTATCAAGAATAACCGACAACAACTGCACGTCACCATGAAAGAGACAGTAAACGTGAATATCGGCTCCGAGGCCTTCACCCTCGACGACGACGCCTACCGCACGCTGCGGAGCTATTTCGAGGATATCCGCAGCCGTCTGCCCGAGGAGGATACGGAGACGATGAACGACATCGAAGTCCGTGTCGCCGAGATCTTCCGCGAGCGGGTCAACTCGCCGATGCGTGTCATCACGTCGGAGATCGTCCGGGCCACCATGGCCCGTATGGGAGCGCCCGCCGAGTTCGGCGAGCGTCACGACAACGGCCGCACCGCCCCGGAGCAACCCGCAGCCGCGACACCCCGCCGCCTCTACCGCTCGATCGCCGACCGCTCGATCGCCGGCATCTGCGGCGGTATGGCCGAGTACTTCGGTCTCGACACCACGATGCTGCGTCTGGCCATGCTGCTGCTGGTCTTCTTCGGCGGTCTCTCCATCTGGGCCTACTTCATCCTCTGGCTCGTGATCCCCGAAGCCCCGCTCCCGAAATTCGACATCAGCAAATCCGACAACCGATATGGCAACTAACGAAAACAAACGCCTCCTCCGGACGCGCGACGGCCTGATCGCCGGCGTCTGCGGCGGCATCGCAGCATTTTTCGGACTGAACGCGACACTGGTCCGTCTCATGACCCTGCTGCTGATCTTCTTCGGCGGCCTCTCCCTCTGGGTCTACATCATCCTCTGGCTGATCATTCCGAAGGCTCCGAAGCATTTAAATCCGTAAATCATGGCTGAAGACAACGTAAAAGCGCAGATGCGCAAAGGAATCCTGGAGTACTGCATCCTCGCCATACTCTCCCGCGGGGATTCGTATGCTCCGAAGATCATCGCCGAGCTCAAGCAGGCCGAGATGATCGTCGTCGAGGGTACGCTCTACCCGATCCTCACCCGGCAGAAGAACGCCGGACTGCTCTCCTACCGCTGGGAGGAGTCGCCGCAGGGCCCCCCCCGCAAGTACTACACGCTCACGCAGAAAGGCGCCGACTACCTGCATACGTTCGACGAAGCGTGGGACGAACTCGTCGGGCAGATCCGCGTGATCCGCCACGGAAAATCCGAAAACCAACCCCTCGAATAACTCCGCAAACCATGAAAAGATTCCTGCTCATCCTCCTGATCTCCATCGCCGCCTTCGCGACCTCCTGCACCGTCTGCAACACCACTTCCGGCAGCGGCCGCCGCATCAAGGGCAGCGGAAAACTCATCGCCTCCGAGATGCCGGTCCCCGCATTCGACGCCATCGACGCCTCGCGCGCCGTGCACGTCGTCATCACGGACAAAGTCGACAAGATCCACATCGAGGCCGACGACAACGTGATGGATCTCGTCGAGGTCAAGGCCTCCAAAGGGACGCTCCGCATCGGCATCTCGTCGAAGTGCCAGTCGCTCTCCGACATCCACGTCACCGTCAAGGTGCCGGACAACGGCCGCATCGCATCGCTCTCGGCATCGAGCGCCGCGAAGATCCGCACCGAGGTAGGCCTCACCGCCGACCAGTTCGAAATCGACGCATCGAGCGCCGCACATATCGAGGTCGCCGTCAAGGCCCGCAAGTGCCTCGTCGACGCAACGAGCGCCGCCAGGGTTCACGCCGCGATCTCGGCCGACGAGTGCAGCGCCGACCTGTCGAGCGCCGCCAAAGTCCGGCTCTCGGGACGGGCCGACCGACTCACAGCCGACCTGAGCTCCGCCTCGAAGCTCGACGCCGAAAAGCTCCGGACCCGCAAGTGCTCGCTCGACACATCGAGCGCCGCCCACGCCGAGGTGAACTGCTCGGAGATGCTCGTAGCCGACGCATCGAGCGGCAGCTCGATCCGCTACTCGGGCGACTGCAAGACCAGCATCGACAAATCGAGCGGCGCAAGCGTTCGTAAAAACTAACCCCGCACAAACCGCACACCATGAAAGAGGTCAAAAAATGCAGCATATCGGGCGTAGCCTTCACGATGGATGCCGACGCCTACGAAACCCTCGGCAACTACCTCGAAAGTCTGAGAAAAGCCTACAAGGATTCGCCCGACGGCACGGAGATCGTCGCCGACATCGAAGCCCGCATCGCCGAACTGATCCTCTCGGCGCAGGACAACGAGCGCGTCGTCGAGCTGCCGCTCGTGCTCAACATCATCCGCCAGCTGGGCTCGACGGCCGAGATCACCGACACGGATGCCGACGCCGATCTGCAACCCGAAACCCCGCGCATCCCGCGCCGGCTCTACCGGGATCCGGAAAACGCCAAGCTGGGCGGCGTATGCGCCGGCATCGGCAAATATTTCGACATCGACCCCGTATGGGTCCGGCTGGCGATGTTCCTGCCGCTGCTCTTCGTCTGCATGGGCGGCTTCCCGTTCATCGGACACTGGATGTCGCAGCTCTTCTCCAATCTGTTCGGCATCTTCCTGATCTGCTACTTCATCATGTGGTTCGCCGTACCGACGGCCCGCACGGCCCGGCAGAAACTCGAAATGAACGGCGAGCAGATCACCGTGCACTCCGTCGCCTCGACGACGGCCGCCGGCTCCGCCGACGTCGACACCCAGGCGAAATCCATCGTCGCCGAAGCCGTTTCGCTCTTCGGCAAGGTCGTGCTCGCGCTGCTCAAACTCTTCGCCGGACTGCTCGTCTTCGGCCTCATCCTGTCGGCCTGCGGACTGATCATCGGTCTGTTCGCCATCGCCGTCGGCGGACACGAACTGCTCAACCTGAACGAAGGCATGACGCTGGCGGTTCCGATTCTCGGCACGCTTATTGCACTGATTGCAGTCATGCTGCTGATCTACGTGCTGATGTGCCTGATCGCATCGCGCAAACCCAGCGGCAAGACCCTGCTGGCCATCTTCCTGCTCTGGATCGCGACGGTGATCGCCTGCGCCTGCGTGGCCATCCGCGAGAACCTGCCCGACAAGATCGGCGAGAAGCGTCGCGAAATCCGCCGCATGTTGCAGACCGAAGTGGAGGTCGACGGCGAATCCACGTCGCTCGAAGAGCTGCTCGAACGGCTGGAGGAGGGTTCGGTGACCGAGAACGGCGAACAGCTGCGCATCAGCGTTCCGTCGAAATCGCTCGACATCACCGTCGACAAGCAGCAGTCGCAGGTCAAGGTCACGGCCGACGGCAAGGTGATGACCATCCGCGCCGACGTGCAGGACGAAGCACCGGAAGAGTAACGAACCGTTTTAAAATAAAAAGTTTTTTCGAATGTCGGGCAACCCTTCGGGGGTGCCCGCGTTTTTTGAAAAATAATTACTATCTTTGGACGTTTTTGTGCCGGAGTCGGCCGCGAGAGAGCGACACCCGGCCGGCACGGAATCGGACCTCATACCTACGACAAGCTATGGCTGGAATCAAGTGTATCGGCATTCTGACCTCGGGCGGCGACGCTCCGGGCATGAATGCGGCAATCCGTGCGGTGACCCGCAGCGCCATCTTCAACGGCTACGCCGTGAAGGGCATCATGCGCGGATACAAGGGGCTCGTATACAACGAGATCGTCGACTTCCGCTCGCAGAGCGTCAGCAACATCATCCAGATGGGCGGCACGATCCTCAAGACGGCCCGCTGCAAGGAGTTCACCACCCCCGAGGGCCGCAAGACGGCCTACGACAACATGACCGCCGCCGGCATCGACGCCCTGGTGGTCATCGGCGGCGACGGATCGCTCACCGGAGCGCGCATCTTCGCCCAGGAGTACAACGTACCGATCGTAGGCCTGCCCGGCACGATCGACAACGACCTGGGCGGCACCGACTCGACGATCGGCTACGACACGGCGCTCAACACCATCATGGAGGCGGTCGACAAACTGCGCGACACGGCGTCGAGCCACGAACGGCTCTTCTTCGTCGAGGTGATGGGCCACACGGCCGGCTACCTGGCGCTCAACAGCGCCATCGCCACGGGCTCCGAGGCGGCGATCATCCCCGAGATGGAGACCGAGGTCGACCAGCTGGCCGAACTCATCAACAACGGATTCCGCAAGAGCAAGAACTCGGCGATCGTCATCGTGGCCGAGAATCCCACCACGGGAGGCGCCACGGCCCTGGCACAGCGCGTCAAGGAGGAGTTCCCGCAATACGACGCCCGCGTCACGATCCTGGGCCACATCCAGCGCGGCGGCTCGCCGACGGCTTTCGACCGCATCCTCGCCTCCCGGCTCGGTGCGGCGGCCATTCAGGCGTTGCAGGAGGGCCAGCGCAACGTGATGATCGGCACCGAAAACGGCAAGATCGTCTACGTCCCCTTCGCCAAGGCCGTCAAGCACGACAAGGACATCGACCGCTCGAAACTCGATCTGGTAAAAGTACTCTCGATCTAAGAACACCCCGAAACCCAAACTCATCCCTACCGAATGAAACGCGTAATAGGCATCGGCAATGCCTTGACCGACATGCTGGTCAACCTGAAAACCGACTCCGTGCTGGGGCGGTTCAACTTAGCCAAGGGCTCGATGAGCCTCGTGGACACGAAGCTCCAGACGGAGATCTCGAAATCGGTGGCCGGGCTGCCCTACTCGCTCTCGCTGGGCGGATCGGCCGGCAACACCATCCGGGCCATGGCCCGCCTGGGCTGCCAGGTCGGCTTCATCGGCAAGGTAGGTCACGACACGACGGGCGACTTCTTCATCCAGGCACTCGAAAATCTGAACGTCGAGCCGGTGATCTTCCGCGGCACGGAGCGTTCGGGCAAGTGCGTATCGCTCATCTCACCCGACGGCGAGCGGACGATGGTCACCTACCTCGGCGCAGCTCTCGAACTCACCGCACCGGAGATCGAACCCGAGATCTTCGAGGGGTACGACTGCCTCTACGTCGAAGGATACCTCGTACAGAACCACGAACTGATCCGCTCGGCGGCCCGCAAGGCCAAGGAGTGCGGCTTGCAGGTCGCCATCGACCTGGCGAGCTTCAACATCGTGGCCGAAAACCTGGAGTTCCTCCGCACCCTGGTGCGCGACTACGTGGACATCGTATTCGCCAACGAGGACGAAGCCAAGACCTTCACCTGCGAAGCCGAGCCGCTCAACGCCTTGCAGGCCATCTCGGAGATGGCGTCGCTGGCCGTCGTCAAGATCGGCACGAAGGGCGCGCTCATCAAGCAGGGCGACGAGGTGGTGCACGTGGGCATCATGGCCGCCGCCAAGCGCGTGGACACCACGGGTGCCGGCGACTTCTACGCTGCGGGCTTCCTGGCAGGTCTCTGCGACGGGCTCTCGCTGCGCCAGTGCGGCACGATCGGCGCCATCACGGCGGGCAAGGTGATCGAAGTCGTGGGCACGACCTTCGGCGAGGAGGCCTGGGAGGATATCTTCCGGCTGGTCACCAAGGTGAAGAACGAAAAATACCTCTTCTGATCCGCCGACGAAAAGCATTCGGAACCGCAGCCCCGCCCGGCTGCGGTTTCTCTTTGTTCGCACCTGCCGCAACAACGCCCGAAAGAGCTACCGCCGATCCGGGAATTTTTCGTACATTTGTCGCGGAATCAAACGAACACGAAATATGAACATCACGGAAATACGCCCCGGCATCCGCTACGTCGGCGTCAACGACCGAACCACCCACCTCTTCGAAGGACTCTGGCCGCTTCCCTGCGGCGTCTCCTACAACGCCTACCTGGTCGTAGGCGAACGGGTCGCACTGATCGACACCGTAGAGGCATCGTTCGGCGAACGGCTGGAGCGCAACATCCGGCGCGAAATCGGCGACCGGCCGATCGACTACCTCGTCATCAACCACATGGAGCCCGACCACTCCTCGTCGATCGCGGCACTCCGACGGATCTGGCCCGACATGCGGATCGTCAGCAACGCCAAGGCGCTCGACATGCTGCGCGGCTTCTACGGCATCGAGACCGAAACGCAGGAGATCCGCGAGGGCGACACGCTCGACCTGGGCGGCAAGACCCTCTCGTTCCACATGGCCCCGATGGTCCATTGGCCCGAGACGATGGTCACCTGGTGCCCCGAAGAGAAAACACTCTTCTCGGGCGACGCATTCGGCACGTTCGGGGCACTCGACGGCGGCATCACCGACTCGCAGATCGACCCGGCCCGCTACTGGGACGAGATGCGGCGCTATTACGCCGCGATCGTCGGGAAATACGGCGCTCCGGTGCAGAAAGCGCTCGCCAAGGTCCGCCCGCTGGCACCCGAGACGATCTGCTCGACGCACGGCCCCGTCTGGCAGCGCGAAATTCCCGCCGTTCTCGATCTCTACGACCGCATGAGCCGCTACGAGGGCGAGCCGGGCGCAGTCATCGCCTACGGCTCGATGTACGGCAACACGGAGCAGATGGCCGAGCGTATCGCCCGCGAGCTGGCCGAGGCCGGCGTCCGCAACATCGTGGTACATAATCTCTCGACGGCCGATCCGTCGGCCGTGCTGCGCGACGTATTCCGCTACGACACGCTCGTCGTCGGCAGCCCGACCTACAACGGCGCCCTCTATCCGCCCGTAGCGCAGCTGCTGGAGATGATCGCGGCCCGCTGCGTCCCGCACCGCCGCTTCGCCGTCTTCGGCTCCTTCTGCTGGGCGAGCGCTGCCGTGCGCTGCCTCTCGGAGTTCACGCAGCGGCTCAAATGGGAGCTCGCCTGCGACCCCATGGAGATGAAGCAGGGCTACACCGACGAGAAGTGCGACCCGAGCCGGGAGCTCGCCCGCCGTCTCGCCGAACGGATCATCCGATAAACGCACCGGCGGCTCCGGGCCGCCACAACGACCGAAACGATGAAGATAGCGATTGTGGGAACGGGTTACGTGGGACTGGTTTCGGGCGCCTGTTTCGCCGAAATGGGGCTCGACATCACCTGCGTGGATACCGACACCCGGAAGATCGAGGCGCTCGACGCCGGGCGCATCCCGATCTACGAACCGGGACTCGAAGAGCTCGTCCGGCGCAACGTCGCAGGCGGACGGCTCCACTTCACGACCGACCTGGCCGGCTGCCTCGACGGCATGGAGATCGTCTTCTCAGCCGTGGGAACCCCCATGGGCGAAGACGGCGCCGCCGACCTGAGCCAGGTGCTGGAGGTAGCCCGCACGTTCGGGCGCCACATCCGCCGCTACACGCTGCTCGTGACCAAGAGCACGGTGCCCGTAGGAACCTCCGAGAAGATCCGGGCCGTCATCCGCGAGGAGCTGGCCGCGCGCGGCGCCGACATCCCGTTCGACGTCGCCTCGAACCCCGAGTTCCTGAAAGAGGGGGCGGCCATCAAGGACTTCATGTCGCCCGACCGCGTGATCGTGGGCGTCGAGAGTGAACGGGCCCGCAAGCTGATGGCACGGCTCTACCGGCCGTTCCTGCTCAACAACTTCCGGGTGATGTTCATGGACGTAGCATCGGCCGAAATGACCAAATACGCCGCCAACGCCATGCTGGCCACACGCATTTCGTTCATCAACGAGATCGCCAACCTCTGCGACCTGACGGGGGCCGACGTCAACATGGTGCGCAAGGGGATCGGCGCCGATATCCGCATCGGCAACAAGTTCCTCTATCCGGGCAGCGGCTACGGCGGCTCCTGCTTTCCGAAAGATGTCAAGGCCCTGGCCCGCACGGCCCGCGAACACGGCTACGAAATGCAGGTCATCGAGGCGGTAGAGCGAGTCAACGAACGCCAGAAGAGCATCGTCTTCGAGAAGCTGCGCCAGGAGCTGGGCGATCTGCGCGGATGCCGCATCGCCGTATGGGGGCTCTCGTTCAAGCCCGAGACCGACGATATCCGCGAAGCTCCGGCCCTCGTGGTCATCCGCCTGCTGCTCGACGCCGGCGCCGAGGTCCGGGCTTACGACCCGGCGGCTACGGAGGAGTGCCGGCGCCGCCATCCCGAGCTCGACATCGCCTACTCGACGACGATGTACGAGGCCGCTGAAGGAGCCGACGCCCTGGTGCTGATGACCGAATGGAAGCAGTTCCGCATGCCCGACTGGAGCCGTCTGCACGCTGCGATGCGCGGTGCGCTCGTCGTCGACGGCCGCAACATCTTCGACCGCGAGGAGCTCGCGGCGGCCGGATTCCGATATCGGGGAATCGGCAAATAACGACAAGCGGGATCCGGAGTCCGGATCCCGCTCTCTTTTTTCGCACGAAGCCTCTACTTGCGCACCTTGAAGATGATCTTGCGCACGACGCCCTCGCCCACCATCGGCGCGTGACCGTCCTCGGGGAAGAGGATCGTGAACTGACCGGGACGCAGCGTGTAGTAGGTCTGCGGCACATCCTCGAAGAACTGAATGTCCTTTTCGGCGTTGAAA
>CAMWWU010000066.1 GCA_947178025.1 uncultured Alistipes sp.
CCTACCAGACCGAGATCGTGGCCATGCTCTCGGGCGGCATGTCGTTCCGGCGGCTGATGTGGCCCTATTTCCTCGGCGCATTCATCATCTCGTCGATCTCGCTGACGCTCAACCTCTGGCTGATCCCCCATTCGCAGCGCAACATCGTCCGGTTCGAGCAGAAATACGTCAAGCGCCGCCAGGACGCCACCTACGACCGCCACATCTACCGCCAGATCGAACCCGGCACGTTCGCCTACATCCGCGACTACAACGACGGTTCGAAGCAGGCCCGGTTCTTCGCCCTGGAGCACTACGCGGACGGCACGCTGACCCGTTCGCTCGAAGCCTCCGAGGTGAAGTTCGACCCCGAGACGAAACGCTGGACCGCTCCCCGCTACACGCGGCGCGAATTCGACTCGACGGGCATGGAGACCTTCGCCCAATACCGCAACCTCGACACGCTCATCAACCTCGAAGTCACCGAGCTGGGACGCATCAACGAGCTGATTCAGACGATGAACATCTCCCAGCTCAACGAGTTCCTCGACCAGCAGCGGGCCAAGGGTTCCGACTCGATCAACATCATCGAGGTCGAACGCCACGCCCGATACGCCTACCCGCTCTCGACCTTCATCCTGACGCTCATCGGCGTATCGCTCTCCTCGCGCAAGGTGCGCGGAGGCACGGGCCTGCACATCGGCATCGGCACGGGCCTCTGCTTCTCGTACATCCTCTTCAACCGATTCTTCGAGGAGTTCGCCAAGAGCGGCACGATGCCCCCCGGGCTGGCCGTCTGGCTCCCGAACCTGATCTACCTGGTCATCGCCGTCTACCTCTACCGGAAGGCGCCCAAATAACGATCCCGACATGAACAAACCCGCATCTCCGCTCGCCCGGCTCAGAGAACGCCGGCTGCTCTGGAATCTGCTGCTCATCGCGGCCGTCATGCTCCTGCTGGCCATAGCCGCCCATCTGGTCATGCAAGCCGGCACGCGCCACGGCGCCCGGCGATCCGTGCCCGACCTCTCGGGCATCCGCCTCGACGAAGCGCAACAGCTCGCCCGCAAACACGGGCTGAAACTCCACATCAACGACTCGCTCTTCGTGCCCGCCTACGAGGGCGGCATCGTCCTCGACCAGCTCCCGAAGGGAGGCGTGGAGGTGAAGCCCGGCCGCACGATCTACATCACGATCAACTCCTTCCGCGAGAAGATGGTGCCCGTGCCCTACGTGGCGGGGCGTTCGCTGCGGCAGGCCAAGAACATGCTCGAAATCGCCGGTCTGGAGATCGCCGAGCTGATCTACCGCCCCGATATCGCCACGAACTACGTCCTCGCGGAGTACAGCCAGGGGCGCCAGGTGACCGCCGCAAGCAAGTTCGAGGCGGAGATGGGGTCGGGCGTCACGCTCCACGTGGGCGCGGAGCCCGCACACGGCACGACGATCGTGCCGCTGCTGGTCGGCTACCCGCTCAAGGAGGCCAAGGGCCGGCTCTGGGAGTCGGGCCTCAACGTCGGACGCATCGACTTCGACGAGGGCATCAACCTGCTCAACCGCAAAGAGGCCCGGGTCTACGTACAGAGCCCGTCGGCCGAACGCGGCGCAAGGCTCGGTTCGCGCGTGGACCTGCGGCTGACGCTCGACACGAAGAAACTCTCCTCCCACACCGCGACAGCCGAAAAACAGGCCCGCGAAGCGGCTGAGGAGCGTCTGCGGATCGAGCAGGAGCGGGCCGACTCGCTCGCCGAAGCGGAGTTCCGGCAGGCGACCGACTCCGACGAGACGACGACGAACGACGATAACGGATTCTTCGACTGATGATGACGGAACGTTACACGGACGAGGATCCGGAGGAGGAGCTCCGGCAGGAGGGCGAGGACGACGAAGCGTCGGGCCTCTACGAACACTTCGCCATCACGGCCGACAAGGGGCAGTCGCTGCTGCGGCTCGACAAGTTCCTGACGAGCCACATGGAGCACTGTTCGCGCAACCGCATCCAGGCGGCGGCCGACAGCGGCAACATCCTGGTCAACGGCACCCCGGCCAAGTCGAGCTACAAGGTCAAGCCGCTGGACCGCATCCAGATCGTGATGCCCTATCCCAAACGGGAGTACGAAATCATACCGGAGGACATTCCGCTCGACATCCGCTACGAGGACGACGACCTGGTGATCGTCGACAAGGCCGCCGGTATGGTCGTGCATCCGGGCGTCGGCAACCACTCGGGGACGCTCGTGAACGCCATGTCCTACCACCTCAGGCAGCTGCCGATGTTCAGCGAGGGCAACACCCGCGCAGGACTCGTGCACCGCATCGACAAGAACACGTCGGGGCTGCTCGTGATGGCCAAGACCGAGCAGGCGCTGGCACGGCTGGGCAAGCAGTTCTTCGACCACTCGATCCAGCGGCGCTACGTGGCGCTCGTCTGGGGCAACTTCGACGAGGACGAGGGCACGATCACCGGAAACATCGGCCGCAGCCCCAAGGACCGGCAGAAGATGTACGTCTTCGCCGACGGCTCCGACGGCAAATGGGCCGTGACGCACTGGCGCGTCCTGCGCCGATTCGGCTACGTGACGCTCGTCGAGTGCCGCCTCGAAACAGGCCGCACGCACCAGATCCGCGTACACATGTCGTGGATCGGCCATCCGCTCTTCAACGACGAACGCTACGGCGGCGACCGCATCCTCAAGGGCACTACCTTCGCCAAATACAAGCAGTTCATCGAGAACTGTTTCGCGGTGATGCCCCGCCATGCGCTCCACGCCCGGATGCTGGGCTTCGTGCATCCAACCACGGGGCGCGACGTGCTCTTCGAGAGCGAGCTGCCGGAGGATTTCCGGGCGCTGATCGCCAAATGGGAGACCTACTCGTCGGCCAATGCCGAGGAGTGATTTTGAAAGGAAGAATTTTTCGGCGGCTCGCAGAGCCGTGCGGGCCGCAGCCTCCCGGTTGCGGAGACCCGCAGCTGACGAAGCGAGCGCTCCGCAGGCTGCGGCCGCGAAAATAAGGGAATAACACGCGTCAATCCGACATCGACGCCCACACGAAAACATGTTTCTGCCGACAACCATCAAAGAGGTCCGCGAACGGGGCTGGGACCAGTTGGACGTCATCCTCTTCACGGGCGACGCCTACATCGACCATCCGGCATTCGGCGCCGCGGTGATCGGCCGCCTGCTCGAAGCCGAAGGCTACCGCGTGGCCATCGTCCCGCAGCCCAACTGGCGCGACGACCTGCGCGACTTCACCAAACTGGGGGCGCCGCGCCTCTTCTTCGGCGTGACGGCCGGCGCCATGGACTCGATGGTCAACCACTACACGGCCAACCTGCGGCTGCGTCACGACGACGCCTACACCCCCGGCGGCAAGGCGGGATTCCGCCCCGACCGGGCCGTGACGGTCTACACGCAGATCCTCAAGCGTCTCTTTCCCCACGTTCCGGTGGTGATCGGCGGCATCGAAGCCTCGCTGCGCCGACTGACCCACTACGACTACTGGAGCGATTCGCTGCGCCCCTCGATCCTCGTCGAGTCGGGGGCCGACCTGTTGACCTACGGCATGGGCGAACGGGTCATCCAGCAGGTCGCGCGGGCCATGCGCAACGGATTCAACGCCAAGCTGCTGCGCGGACTTCGGCAGGTGGCGTTCCTGGCCGACGCACGCTACGTCGAACGGCTCGACCCCGCCCGCACGATCCGCCTGCACAGCTACGAGAAGTGCGTCGCCGACAAGCAGGCGTTCGGCCAGAACTTCGTCGTCCTGGAGACGCAGAGCAACCTGCTCGAACCCGATGCGACGCTCGTCGAAAGCACGGGCGACCGCTACGTCGTCGTCACACCGCCCCACACCGCCCTCACGACCGAGGAACTCGACCATTCGTTCGATCTTCCCTACGAGCGGGCGCCCCATCCCCGCTACCGCAACAAGGGCGACATCCCGGCCTGGGAGATGATCAAATTCTCCGTAAACATCCACCGCGGCTGTTTCGGAGGCTGCTCGTTCTGCACGATTTCGGCCCATCAGGGCAAGTTCATCAACTCGCGCAGCGAACGGTCGATCCTCGCCGAAGTCGAGCGTATCGCCCGCATGCCGGGGTTCAAGGGGTATCTCTCGGATGTCGGGGCCCCCTCGGCCAACATGTACCGCATGGGCGGCCGCAACCGGGAGCTCTGCGCCAAGTGCCGGCGCCCGTCGTGCCTCCACCCGAAGATGTGTCCCAACCTCGACAACGACCACCGGCCGCTGCTGGCCCTCTACGAGAAGATCCGGGCTGTGAAAGGGGTGAAGAAGGCCTTCATCGGCAGCGGCATCCGCTACGATCTGTTCGACGGCTCGCCCTACCTCGAAACGGTGCTCCGCCACCACACCTCGGGACGGCTCAAGGTCGCCCCCGAGCACACCGAGGATGCCGTGCTGCGGCTGATGCGCAAACCGCCGTTCGCACGCTTCGAGCAGCTGAACGCCGACTTCCGGAGCATCTGCCGCCGGGCCGAGCTGCCTTATCAGCTGATTCCCTACTTCATCTCGTCGCACCCCGGGTGCACGGAACATGACATGCGGGCCCTCTCGGAGCGGGTGCTCGGCAAGCTGCACTTCACGCTCGAACAGGTACAGGATCTCACCCCGACGCCGATGACCTTCTCGTCGGTGATGTTCTGCACCGGCCGGAATCCCTACACCGGCGAGCGGGTCTACGTCGCCCGGACGCAGGAGGAGAAGCGGCGACAGAAGAGCTGGTTTTTCCGCAAACGCACCGGCAAATAACCGACACGGCCCCCAGCTCGGCGCCCGAAGAGACGCCCCGCTGCCGCGAACGACGGCACGCAGCAGCTGCCGCCGGAAACAGCGAAGCCGCCCCTTTCGCAGGGGCGGCTTCGTTTCGTTCGACGCCTATCAGAACGTGAAGATCTCGCTGACCACGGGTTCGGCGAACGTGCCGTCGGCGTTCGCACAGACCGCATAGAAGCGATACTGCCCGTCGCCCGCCCAGATCCAATGGTCGTCGGTGATCGTGCCGCGAACGCCTTCGGCCTGCAAATACTCCGTCGGCGAACCGTAGCCGTAAGCATCCATCATGTCCTGCACGAAGTTGCGCAATCCCGCCGGCGTGCCGCCGTAATATTGCTGATAGGTATCCTCCGGAATCGAAGCCCAGAGATAGAGCACGCTCGGGTCGGAAGGCGTGACGGTCACCTGGTCGTCGCCCTTGAGCGTGAAGGTAAAGGTCACGCCGCCCGTCTGGCCCTCCGGCTTCGTCGTGAACGCCTCGCGCACGAGCGCCGTCGTAGCCCCTCCGTAGTAGCCGAAAGCCAGCGCCACGTAGTCGGTGTCGGGCGTCAGCGTCTTGTCGCAGACGAGCGTCCAGGCGCCGCGGTGCGTGCGGGACTCGACCGATTCGCCGTAGCTGCCGGCGATCTCCCGCATGATCTCATCGTCCGACTTGCCGCTCAGCTCCGAAGCAGCCTTCACAACGACCAGATAGGGATCGTCGTTGCTCACCGACACCGCAACCTCGGCGCTGTCCCACGTCACCTGGTCGACCGCGAGGGCGATCCGGTTGTCGGACATGGCGAAAGCCTCGGTGGGGACGCTGCGATAGAAGACCTCCGTGCAGACATAACCCAGCGTGTTGACGCCGAAAGCGACGAGGTGGTACTCCCGGCCGGCTTCGAGGCCGGTGAAGTCGGCACCGTGGTCGCCCTTGAGCGTGATCGACTCGACGGCCGAAGCCACCGATCCGGCTCCCAGCGCCAGCCAGGCGTCGATCTGCTGCTTGAGCAGTGCGGCCGAGGCCAGCTCCGGCGTGCCGCCCAGCTCGCGATAGCGCTCCTCGTCGAGCAGCTGGTAATAGTAGGCCTGCGTCTTATCCGACGGCTTCACGTCGACGCGGACGGCCGTGCGGGTCGACGTACTCGTCACGTCGAACGAGCAGTCGACCGGATCCACGGCCCGCGTAGAGAAAGCCTGCTTCCAGACCGCCGTCGTCGCCTCGCCCGAGGTCGTCAGGCCGTAGGCATAGAGGTAGTAGGCGGTGCCGACCTGCAAGCCCGCAACCGAATGGGACTTCACGCCCTGCACGAGCATCGTCCCCAGCAGCTCCTCGCGGGTCAGACCCCGCTGCTCGGCGATCGCATCGATCTGCCGCAGGTCGTTGGCCACGAGGGCCTCGTCGGAGCCCAGCGCATCGTAATCGCGGGCCGAGATCACCAGATAGATATAGGGCTCGTCGTCAAGGGTAGGCGTCACCCGGATGTCGACCGATTCGTAATTTTCGTTCGTTACCTCCAGGCCGAAGCCCTGCTCCACGGGATCAATGATCGGAGAAGGGGTTTCGCCCTCGTTGTTGTCGCTGCATGCGCCGAAACAGCACATCGCCAGCACGGCTGCAAAAGCCAGCATCGCATCATGGAATCTTTTCATATACGTAAATTATAAAGGTGGTCCTCAAACGGACCGCATTTGCCACGATTGCGACGAAATGGACGATCCGTTTCAAAGATACGACAAATCCGTCGCAGAAACAAACGCCAGTCCGACAATGCCGCGACAAAGTATCCCCGGATGCCCGAAATAACGAAAAAAAAGCCGATCCTGCAGGATCGGCTCGAAAAAAAATGCCCGGCAACCGCTACGCCCACAAGGGTTTGAGCATACCGAACAGACAGCAGGCGATGACGAACGTCACGACGATATTGAATCCCTGCGCCAGAAGGAACGCCCGGAGCAGGCTGCGGTTCTCCTTCGACACGATATCCTTCAGCCGCGTGTCGAGACCGATGCAGACGAAAGCCAGCGAGAAGAAGAGCGTCGAGAACATTTTGGCCACCTTCGGTTCGACGAGTTTGCCTCCGGCATCGGCCGTCAGCATCCCGCCCGTCTGCAACAGACTGAAGAGCAGCGAGGCGGCGACGAATCCGAGGATGAACTTCGGGAACTTCTCCCACACGACGCCCGCCGAGGGGCGCTGCGCCGCGCCGCGGTCGCCGCGGGTCGAGAGGTAGAGTGCGATGAAGAAGGCCACGACGCCGATCAGCACATTCTGCGCCCCCTTGATGATGACGGCGTGCGACAGCGCCTCGCGGCCGACCATCTCGCTCGACGCGACGACGCCCGACGTGGTGTCGATCGTGCCGCCGATCCATGCGCCGGCGACCTCCTGCGCCACCGCAGGCTCGAACAGATGCGGAAGGATCAGCCCCGCGAGCCACGGCATCAGATAGATCATCGGCACGACGATGATGAGCACGAGCGAAACGATGTACGAGAGTTTGCGGTCGTCGCCGCCGGCCACGCGGGCCGCGGTGATGCAGGCCGAGACGCCGCAGATCGAGACACCGCTCGAAAGGATCATCGCAGACCGCTCGTCGACGCCCAGCCGCCGCGAGATCCGGAACGCGAAGAACCAGACGACGGCCACCACCAGGCAGGCCTGGACCAATCCGAAGACGCCCGACTTCATGACGTCGCTGAAGAGGATCGTGGCGCCCAGGCAGACGACGCCGATCTTGATGAAAAATTCGCCCTGCACGGCGGGTTTCAGCCAATCGGGCACCCGCCACAGGTTGCGGATCAGCAGGCCGAAGATCACCGAGAAGAAGACCGACTCGAAGCCGTATTCCTGGATGACGGGCACCTTGGCTACGACCTGCGCCAGCAGCGACACGGCGAACACCACGACCAGCGAAGGCAGCATGCCGCGCAGTTTGCGCCCCATCAGGGCGCACCCGGCGTAAAGCACCGCCAGCACGATGACGAAGAGCACCGCGATGCCGTACCAGGCCACCTCGCCGACGAGGGTCGACGGTACGTTCGGGATCTCTTTCGGACAGAAAATAGACAGCGCGAGGAGCGGCGCAGCCATCCACACGGCCACCCAGTCCTCAGTACGGAGTTGTTCGAACCACTTTTTCATAGATATTCTCGCTATTCGGGTTATCGTCAAAACGAGGCGTAGATCATCGCCGAAACGACGTTGCGGTTGTTCGTCGCCGAGATCTTGTAGTCCTCATAGGTGTAGCAGAGGTGGAAGCGCAGGAACTTCCAGGGCTGCCAGACCATGCCGAGCGTATAGTTGGTCTGGCGCGACGACGCCTCGGAGGTATTGGCCAGCAGCGTGTCATAGCGTGCGACGGGCATCAGCGACGGCAGGACGCGCCAGCCGCCCATGGCGTACCAGCCCGAGCTGCGGAAGGTCGATTTCGACCCCTGGATGCCCGTTTCGCCGCCGATCCACTCGCCGCGGACCACGACCGGCCCTTCGTCGTAGCAGGCACCGGCTCCGTAACGGAGACGCTTGAGGTACTCGGTGCCGGCTTCGCCCCGATAGAACGAACCCGCGATCTGCAAGGCCGACACCGGCCGCACGATCAGACGCGCCGCGACATCCTTGCTCTTGTTGTCGTCCTTGGTGTTGAGTCCGGCTCCGTTGAAGAGACTCACATCGTAGTTGAGGATGCAATAGCCGTCGCGCCGCAGGAATCCGCCGTAGACCGTAGCACCCATTTCACGTCCGGTGGCCTTAAGCGACTTGTCGCCCACGGTCTCCGAGAAACCCATCAGCCGGGTCAGGGCCAGCGGATATTCGATGAACTCGAACTTCAGAGGCGTATACTCCGTGTTCTCGATCGAGAACGGGATCTTGTACTGCCCCAGCTTGACGTTCAACTGCGTGAAAGGACGGTAACGAAGGTAGACGTCGAGTACCCGCGGCGTGGCGAACTCGATCTGGACGCGATAATCCAGCTTCGGCACGAGATCGCCCGAGAGGCTCATGCGGACACGTTTGACGTAAAACGACGAGGTGCCGTCGTCGGCCCACTCGTAACCGAGCGACAGATAGCCCGATACTTTGGGCATGCGGGCGAGCAGTTTGTCCCAGCCCGAGGCTTTCTGCTTGAGCGCTTCGACTTCGGCCGAGAGCTCTTCGAGCGTCCGGTCCTCCCCGACCGGGGCGGAATCCACGGTCTGCGCGCGTCCGACGAGGGAGCCGCACAGCAGCAAAAGGGTCAATAAACGTTTCATGATGGGTTAAGGATTAATAAGGATTAATTCGGGACAAAAGTAGGAAAATCCTCGCATGCAGCAATACGCAAGAATACCTAAAACGCCCTCCGTGCGGCCGATCAGCGCGGCAGGGGGAACGAGAGGGTGCGCGCGTCGAGAAAAGCGTCGAGAAAGACCCCGTTGGTCCAGGCCTGGCCGTTCGAGATGACGACGTGGTGGCCCAGCCGCAACGAATTGTCGTCGAGGACGGCGATGCGCTTCGGCAGGTGCTCCTGCGGGACGAGGAGCACCGAAGTCATCGTCACGGCGGGCTGCGCCCGGACGGGCGACATCGTGCGGAAATCGGGATGCCAGGGCGTCAGGTGCACGAGCGAATCGGGAAGCCGGAAAACCTGCGTCGTGTCGCGCGGCACGAACTCGAACGGCTGCGGCTCCTGCGCCGCGGCGAACCGCAGCGCGACGAGCGCGGCGGCAACGATAAGGACCTTTTTCATGGATTCGTTTCGCTTTTCAGAACACCTCCCGCAAAACGTGTACCGACTGCACGGCGCTCACCGCATCGAGGTGGTAACCCAGGTAGGTCAGCATCGCCTGGAGGAACTCCACGCGCTGCTCGCGCCGCAAGGGCAGGGCGCCGAGCGTGCGGACATCGCGTCCAGTCAGCGCATCGAGTATCCGCGAGCACTCCTGCGTCATGTAGCTCGTATGCAGGGGGCGGACCGCCGTATAGAGCCCCTCGCGGATGTCGAACCAGTCGCCCTCAGCGTAGTCGTTGCCGGGGAAGAAGCCCAGCAGGCGGCTCAGGTTGGCGAGAAACCAGAGGTGGAAGTTCGCGACACCCTCCTCCATCGTGTCGAGCGCCCCGACGCTGTTCCACACGAAGTCGAAAAGCGCCTCGTTCGGCTCGCTCTCGCGGACCAGCCGGTAGAGCACCTCGGCCATAAAGAGCGCGATCGTCGACTTGCGGACGTCGAACGGCAGATCGCGCAGCAGAAAACCCGCCCGGACCTCCCGAAAGCGGTGCATCTGCTGCCGCGAAGACTCCAGCCCCTCGAACTCGACGGGGAAGACCGGCTGGAAGAGCGCCAGCTTCGAACCGCGGCCCGAACGGCTACGCACGCCCTGTACCATGTAGCTGCGGCGTCCGCCGACGTCGGTCAGCAGGTAGACGACCATCGACGAGTCGCCGTATTTGAGCGTGTGGAGCACCACACCGCGTCCCTTGTAGGTCTTCATCGCAACGTTACTATACCATATATGTCTCCCGCGCCGGCCGCAGCCTGCGGAGAGCATGCGTCGACAGATGCGGGCCTCCGTCGGGAGAAGGTCCGCACGGCTCTCCGGACCGTAATCCTCAACTCCTCTTTTTTAATCGAACCATCATCCATCCGTCGCGCGAATCGGTCGCGACATGCTCCAGGCCGTGTGCGGCGGCAGCCTCGACGAGGATCGGAACATCCTCCGCCAGGAAGCCGCTCATGAGCAGGTCGCCGCCCGCGACGAGTGCGGCAGCGCAGGCCGGCAGCGCGGCGAGCAGAATGTTGCGGTTGATGTTGGCCAGGATGAAGTCGTAGCGGCACCCCGCAACGCTGCGGACATCGCCGAGGATCGGTTCGACGCGTTCGGCGACGCCGTTGACGACGATGTTCTCCCGGCAACTCGCATCGGCCCAGTCGTCGACGTCCACCGCGTCGACATGCTCCGCGCCGCACTTCGCGGCGACGATGGCCAGCACACCCGTACCGCTGCCCAGGTCGAGCCCCTGGCGTCCGGCGACATGCAGATCGAGCACGGCGCGCGACATGAGCCACGTAGTGGCATGGTGTCCCGTGCCGAACGACATGCGGGGCGTGAGGACCACCTCCAGCACCCCCTCCGGAGCCGGCGCATGGAACGGCGCGCGGACGATCAGCCGCCCGTCGACCTCGACCTGCGGGAAATCGCTCTCCCACACGGCATTCCAGTTCTGCGTCTCGATCGGCACGTAACGTCCCGTCACGCCCCGGTCGCGGAGCAGCCCGTCGACCTCCTCGCGGCATTCGGCCAGCCGGTCGGCCGGGATGAACGCCCGAAGCGTTCCCGCCTCCGCATCGAAGCTCTCGAACGGATAGTCGGCCAGAAAGGCGGTCAGGATCTCGGACTGCTCCTCCGAACAGGCGATATCAAGGGAGATATAATCCATATTATGTAAAATTTTCGTATCTTCGTCCTCACAAAGTTAGGGATTATTTCCGAACCTGCATGGCCGAAAACACGAAAAAATGGGAGGAGGCGGGCAGCCGCTACCGCACCTATATCAAACTGGAGAAACGCCTCGCGACGAACACCGTCGAGGCATACATGCACGACCTGAGGCAGTTCGCCCACTTCATCCTGCGGATGTGGGACGTCGAGCCCCGCAAGGTCGAGCGGACGATGATCGAGCGTTACATGGAGTGGCTCTACCGCAACGGCCGCGAAAAGACCTCGCAGGCCCGCGGACTGAGCGGCATCCGCAGCTTCTTCTCTTACCTGCTCGTGACCGACAAGATCGCGGAGTCGCCCGCCGAGTTCATCGACATGCCCAAATTCGGGCGGCACCTCCCGGACATCCTCTCCACCGTGGAGATCGACCGCATCATCGCCGCGGCGGACGCCCCGACGACCAAGGGGCTGCGCGACTGCGCCATGCTCGAAGTGCTCTATTCGTGCGGATTGCGCGTTTCGGAGCTGACGTCGCTCCGCCTGTCGGATCTCTTCTTCGGCGAGGGGTATATCCGGGTCATCGGCAAGGGCGACAAACAGCGGCTGGTGCCCGTGAGCACCATGGCGCGCGACCGGATCCAGCTCTACCTCGAACGGCGCGAACCGGCCCGGTCGGGCGAGGAGATTCTCTTTCTGAACAACCGAGGGACGCAGCTCACGCGCGTGATGGTCTTCACGATCATCCGCCGGGCGGCGGAGCGGGCCGGCATCGAGAAGCGCATCAGCCCCCACACGTTCCGCCACTCCTTCGCGACGCATCTGCTCGAAGGGGGCGCGAGCATCCGCCAGGTGCAGGAGATGCTCGGGCACGAGAGCATCCTCACCACCGAGATCCTGTCTCTTATACCCATCACCGAGCCCACGAGCCTAGGCAG
>CAMWWU010000067.1 GCA_947178025.1 uncultured Alistipes sp.
TCCGGCGTGGCGGAGAACACCCAAAGCCTCCCGCAGCTGGGCTACGCGGGGGCCACCGACACCATCCCCGCCACCCGCGACCCGCACCCCACGTACACGACCGTGGCGACATTTCTCAAGATTCTGGAGAACAAGGGATTCGTATCCCACCGTCCGGAGGGCAAGAGCCACCGCTACTACCCGCTGATCGGCAAGGAGGAGTATGCGCGCACGGTGATGTCGTCGGTTCTGACGAGCTACTTCGACGGGTCGCTCTCGCAGATGGTGTCGTTCTTCTCGCGCCACGAGGAGATCTCGGTCGGCGAGATGGAGGAGATCCTCGAAATCATGCGTCAGGCCAAGAAATAACCCCGCATCCATGAAAGAGCCGATCCTGTACCTCCTCGAAGCGCTGGCCTGCAACGGCGTGCTGCTCGCCGCCTACACCATCCTGCTCGAACGCAAGGCGGCGTTCCGCTGGTGTCGCGCCTACCTGCTGCTGTCGACGGCCGCGGCCGCCGTCATCCCGCTGCTGCGGATCCCGGTATGGCCAGGCAAGGTGCTGACGGCCGTCCCCTCAGTGACCGCCGGAGAGTGGGAGGCCGCAGCGGAGATCCTGCCCGACGAAGCCGCTGCGGCATTCGTCCCCGAGCTGTTGGCCGGCGCACTCTACCTGCTCGGCGCGGCGTTCCTCTTCGCACTGGCCGCCTGGCAGATCCTCCGCATCCGCAGCTTGCAGCGCGGCGCCGAGATCTCGCGGCAGGAGGGCTTCACGTTGATCCGCACGCCCCGCAAGATCGCTTCGTTCTCGTTCTTCGGCTCCGTATACATCTGGCAGGGAATCGCCGAAAGCGACCTGCCCGCCATTCTCGCCCACGAAACGAGCCACATCCGCCACCGCCACTCCTACGAGCGACTGGCTATGGAGTGCATGAAGATCGTTTGTTGGTGGAACCCTTTCGTCTGGATCGCCGCACGCCGGCTGACCGAGGTCGAGGAGTTCGAAGCCGACAGCGACGTCCTGGCCGGCGGCTGCGACATGGAGCGTTACATGCACGTACTACTCGAACAACTCTTCGGCTATAGTCCGGAAATAGCCAACGGGTTGCGTAATTCATTAACAAAAAAACGATTCAAGATGATGACTACAACCACCCGCAGCAGGCACTCCCTGCTACGCCTCGCCGGGACGCTGCCGGCCGTAATCGGCCTGCTGTGCGCCTTCTCATTCACCTCCCGCGCGGCGATCTTCGTACTTTCGGAACAGACCGCCGCAGCCTCGGCACCGCCCCCCGCCGAAACACCCGCCGGAGCCTCGCAGCAGCCCGACGCAACGGACGAGGAGATCTCGGTCCGCGTAATCCTGAAAGGCGCAGACAAAACCATCACGGACGAAGGCACGCCCGGCATCCTCATCAAGGAGGTCAACGGCAGCCGCGGATCGGTCACCGACGCACGGGGCATCGCCCGCCTGCGGGTTCCCGCCGGCATGGTGCTGGAGGCGGTCTACCCCAACTACCACACCTCGACGCTGGTCACGGACAACCGGAGTGCCTACCTGATACTCCTCATCCCGGAGAGCGAAGCGGCGCAGCAGCAGCCGGACCTCCATCCGACCCGCGACGAAGACGACGTACAGCAGCAGCCGCTCTATCTGGTCAACGGCGTGGAGTACCCCTCGATAAACCTGCTGGACCCCGAACAGATCGAGCACATCACGGTCCTCAAGGATCGGGAAACGCTCGAAAAATACGGTGAGCGGGGCCGTCACGGCGTCATCCTCGTCACGACGAAAAATGCGCAGACGCGCCGCACGGAAGCTCCCGATTCCGACGTGCCGTTCCTCATCGCCGAGACGATGCCCCGATTCCGCGACGGCGATCTCAACTCATTCCGCATCTGGCTGCAGTCGCAGGTCCGCTACCCGGCCGAAGCCGTCGAGAAGAAGATCCAGGGACGTGTCACCGTGACGTTCATCATCGAAAAAGACGGTTCGCTGACCAACATCGCCCTGCTCCAGTCGCCCGACAAATCGCTCTCCGACGAAGCGCGCCGCCTCCTCGAATCGACGCCCGCCGGCAGCTGGACTCCCGGCATGCAGAAAGGGGTTCCCGTGCGCATCAAATACACCCTGCCGATCGACTTCCGCCTCCAGGGAGCGACATCCGCCGACGACGCCCCGCAGCCGAAAGAGGCCGGGACGATAGACGAAATCGTCGTCGTAAGTTTCGGTGCCCGATCCGCAACCACCCTACCATAAGCGGACAGCCGGCGTTCACCCTGAGTTCAGTGAACGCCGGCTGTTTTTTACGGCTCCGACGAATCGCAGCACCGCACGCGGATGCGGGTTTTCACGCTGCCGCCCGCTCCCGAAGCGGGCGCTTCGAGGCCGGTCAGCGCGACTCCAGTCCGAGCAGCTCCATGATGCGCTGCGCCAAGGTAATGTTATCCATCATGCCGGTCAGTCGGTCGGCACCGGCGCCATAGCTGTAAGCCGGAACCGGCACCGCCGTGTGGCTGCCGCTCCCGAAACGATAGTTCAGACCGTTCTCGGCCTGCGTGAAATCACGGTCGTTGGCCGGAATTACGAGACCGCCGGTTTCGTGATCCGCGACGACCACGACCAGCGTGCCGGGCGTCCGGTCGGCGAAGTCCATCGCCACGGCGACCGCCCGTTCGAAATCGCGCATCTCGTCGAGCAGCCAAGCCGCATCGTTGGCATGCGCCGCCATGTCGATCTGCGAACCCTCGACCATCAGCAGGAAGCTCCGCCCGTCGTCCGACAGCCGGTCGAGTGCCTGCCGCACGGCGCAGGGCAGATAGTCCCCGCGGTCGGCGGCATGCGGCAGATGATCGTCGGCCAGCACGGCCAGCAGCCGCCCCTGTCCGGCCGCAGCCGCTTCGTCGAGCGACTGCGCCACCCCGTAGCCGCGGCTGCGGAAGGCATCGAACCACGTGCCGCCTTCGGGATGCTCCTCGCCGAGCTGCTTTGCGCCGCCGCCGTAGAGCAGATCGACACCGCCCGCCAACAGATCGCCGCGGATCGTCGCATAGTCGTACCGCTTGGCGGCATGGGCGTAGAATGCCGCCGGCGTGGCGTGCAGCAGCGAACTCGTGACGACGATTCCCGTCGCCAGCCCCTCCCGGCCGGCCCGCGCCATCATCGACTCGACACGTTCGCCCGCAGGATCCAGCCCGACCGTTCCGTTATCGGTTCGGACGCCCGCAGCCAGCGCCGTGCCGCCCGCAGCCGAATCGGTCACGCGGTTGTTGGCCGAACGGGTGGCGACCAGCGCGACATGCTGCGCCCGGTCGAAAGCCGTCGGGGCATAGCCGTTCTCGATCTGCATCATCGCCACGTGAGCCAACCCCATGCCGTCGCCGATCAGGTAGATCACATTGCGGACCTCGCCCGCCGCCCCGGCCGTCAACGACGCGCAAAGGGCCCACACCGTCAGAATAAAGACTCTTTTCATACGTTTCGAATCGAATTTCTTACAAAGATAGCGCATAAATCCGGACTTTTCGCTACATTTACCTGCACAAACGGATACTTATTATCATGGATGTAAAGATCGCCTCCGACTGGAAAGAGCTGCTCGCTCACGAGTTCGAGAAACCCTACTTCGCCCAGCTGACCGACTTCGTGCGGCAGGAGTACGCCACGCAGCGCATCTACCCGCGCGGCAGCAACATCTTCCGCGCATTCGACAAATGCCCGTTCGACAAGCTCAAGGTCGTCATCATCGGCCAGGACCCCTACCACGGCCCGGGGCAGGCCAACGGGCTCTGCTTCTCGGTGGGCGACGGGGTGCCTTTCCCGCCCTCGTTGCAGAACATCTTCCAGGAGGTCCGCGACGACACCGGGACGCCGATCCCCCCGACGGGCAACCTCGACCGCTGGGCCGAGCAGGGCGTGCTGCTGCTCAACGCCGTACTGACGGTCCGCGCCCACCAGGCCGCCTCGCACGCCGGCCGCGGATGGGAGACCTTCACCGACGCCGTGGTCCGGGCGATCTCCGAGCGCCGCGAGGGCATCGTCTACATGCTCTGGGGGAGCTACGCCCAGCGCAAGGGTGCCATCGCCGACCCGACGCGCAACTGCATCCTGAAGGCCGTACACCCCTCGCCGCTCTCGGTCTACCGCGGATTCTTCGGCTGCAAACACTTCTCGCGCGCCAACGAGTACCTCACGAGCATCGGCAAGGAGCCGATCGTCTGGTGACCCTCGCGCATACGACACGAAAACGCCCGGCCTTGGAAAGCCGGGCGTTTTCGTGTCATTCGATTCGGATCGCTATCCGAGGTAGGACTTCAGCAGTTTCGACCGCGACGAGTGGCGCAGACGACGAATCGCCTTCTCCTTGATCTGGCGCACGCGCTCGCGCGTCAGGTCGAACTTCTCGCCGATCTCTTCGAGGGTCATCTCCGAGCAGCCGATGCCGAAGAAGTACTTGATGATGTCGCGCTCACGCTCCGTGAGGGTCTCCAGCGCGCGGTCGACCTCCGTCGCGAGCGACTCGTTGATGAGCCCGCGGTCGGCATTGGGCGAATCGGGGTTCACCAGCACGTCGAGCAGCGAGTTGTCCTCGCCGTCGGCGAACGGGGCGTCGACCGAAACGTGGCGGCCGGCGACACGCAGCGTGTCGGTGACCTTCTCCTTCGGGAGTTCGAGTTCGTTGGCGAGCTCCTCGGGCGACGGCGTGCGCTCGTGCTCCTGCTCGAAGCGGGCGAACGCCTTGTTGATCTTGTTGAGCGATCCCACCTGGTTCAGCGGCAGACGCACGATGCGCGACTGCTCGGCCAGCGCCTGAAGGATCGACTGGCGGATCCACCATACGGCATAGGAGATGAACTTGAAACCGCGGGTTTCGTCGAACTTCTCGGCGGCCTTGATCAGACCGAGGTTACCCTCGTTGATCAGGTCGGGAAGGCTCAGACCCTGGTTCTGATATTGCTTGGCCACGGAGACCACGAAACGCAGATTGGCCTTGGTGAGTTTCTCCAGCGCTTCCTGGTCGCCTTTCTTGATTCGTTGGGCGAGTTCCACCTCCTCTTCGACCGTAATGAGCTCCTCCTTGCCGATCTCCTGCAAGTACTTATCCAGCGAGGCGCTCTCGCGATTGGTGATGGATTTCGTAATTTTTAACTGACGCATCTTCTTATCTTATCCTTGTAAAAACTTCTTGCATTTCGCCCGCCCGGGAATCGAGCCCCGGCCCCTTCGGACCGGGGGTCGCGGCTACTCCACCAGGGTATAGCTGGCAGCCCGGCCGTTGGGATACACGCCGTCGATCGAGCGGACCTTCTCCGTGAGGCGCCGCATCTCGGCGAGCGACGCCACGGGGCGGTCGTTGATATGCGTGATCACGAATCCCTGCTTCACGCGGGCCCGGGCCAGAATGCCGTCGGCCTTGATGCCGACCACCTGCACGCCGCCCCGGATATCGAGGTCGCGGCAGAGCTTGGCCCCTGCGTCGGCGAACTTGCCGCCCAGCGCCTCGACCACGTCGACCTCCTCGCGGGTCACGGGTTCCGTCTTTCCTGCCTTATTACGCAAAGTGACCTCGATTTGTTTCACTTTGCCGTCTCTTTTTACCGACAAAACGATCTTATCGTTGGGTCGGTGCTTGGCGATCTGCTCCTGGAGCGTCGAAGCCTCGGCGATCTTCACGCCGTCGATATCCAGAATCACGTCGCCCTTGCGCACGCCGGCCTCCGAGGCGGAACCGCCCTCCACGACACCGGCCACATAGGCACCGCCGATCTCCGAAATGCCCAGCTCCTTCCCATCGGTGTCGATGAAGTCCTGATCCACGAGGCGGAACTGCACGCCCAGCAGGGCCCGCTGCACGACACCGAACTCCTTGAGATCCACGACCACTTTGCGGACGATCGACTCGGGAATGGCGAACGAATAGCCGATGTAGCTGCCCGTCTGCGACTTGATGAGCGTATTGATTCCCACCAGCTCGCCGCGCGTATTGACCAGCGCTCCGCCCGAGTTGCCAGGGTTCACAGCCGCATCGGTCTGAATGAACGACTCGATGCTGAAATCGTTGGGGATGGCCCCCAGCTGGCGCGCCTTGGCGCTCACGATACCGGCTGTGATGGTCGATTGCAGGTCGAAGGGCGAACCGATCGCCAGCACCCACTCGCCCAGACGCAGCGCATCCGAAGAGCCGAACGGCAGCGTCGGGAGTTTGTCGGCGTCGATCTTCAGCAGCGCGAGGTCCGTCGCCGAGTCCTTGCCGATGAGCTCGGCATCGAACTTACGGCCGTCGTAGAGCTTCACGCGCAACTTCGAGGCGCCGTCGGCCACGTGGTTGTTCGTGACGATGTAGCCGTCTTCGGAGATGATGACGCCCGAACCTCCGCCCCGGCGCTCCTCGTAGCGGGGTTCGTCGCTGCCGCGCCCCCGCTGCTGGGGAATGCCGAAAAATTCGAGGAACGGATCGTAGCCGTAGCCGCCCCGCTGGGGAATCTCCACCCGCTGCACGACCTCGATATTCACCACCGCCTGCACGGCGTTCTCGGCAGCATACGTCAAGTCGGGATATCGTTCGGCCTCGTAAGAGGTGAAATGGGTTCCCAGACCGGGAGTACGCTCGACCTCGCGGTCGACGTAGAGCACCTCGGCATCGCCGCGCGACGCCACCGCCCATGCCGTCGCTCCGCCGGCTGCGGCCGACACGGCGACGAGACTCAAAAACAGAAATGCCTTTTTCATAATTCGAACAAGTGTTTAAGTTTTATTAAATACGTAGGCGATTTACTGCATAAACTTCTCTTTTTCGATTTTCATATTCGATGGACAAACGCAGCGGACGGTTCGCTTAGTATGAAACGTGCGGAAAAAAGCTCGGATGAGGCCCTCGGAGGCGTGCGGATACACCCCGAAGACCGCTGCGGCCCGCATCCGGCGAAACGGTCGCCGCAGGCTGCCGCCGCGGCCACGAAAAAAAAGCCGCTCCGGTCGGGAGCGGCTCATAAGGTCGGACGATCCGGACGCTACAATCCGAACTCGCGGCGGATATCCTCCACGGCGTCGAGCTTCTCCCAGCCGAAGAACTCGATCTCGCGCTCCGTTTCGCGGCCGTTCTCCCACACCGACACCTTTTTCGTATAGGGGCGGTTGCCGAAGTGACCGTAGGAGGCCGTCGCCTCGAAGATCGGGTTCTTCAGTCCGAAGCGGCGCACGATGGCCGCCGGACGCAGATCGAAAAGTTTCGCGACGCGGCGGGCGATCTCCCCGTCGGTCATCCCCTCCAGCGCAGCGGGACGGGGCGAACGGTAGGTGTCGACATAGACCGAGAGGGGCTGCGCGATGCCGATCGCATAGGAGAGCTGCACGAGCACCTCGTCGGCGACGCCTGCCGCCACGAGGTTCTTGGCGATGTGGCGCGCGGCATAGGCAGCCGAACGGTCCACTTTCGACGAGTCCTTGCCCGAGAAAGCGCCGCCGCCGTGGGCGCCGCGGCCTCCGTAGGTGTCGACGATGATCTTGCGGCCCGTGAGACCCGTATCTCCGTGCGGACCGCCGATGACGAACTTGCCCGTGGGGTTGACATGCAGGATGTAGTCGTCGCCGATCAGCTCGGCGAGTTTGTCGCCGGCACGCTCCAGGCGCGCCTTGACGCGCGGAATGAGGATCGTGCGCACGTCCTCGCGGATGCGCTCCTGCATCTGCTCTTCGGCCTCCTTCTCCGTGCGGCCCGCATCGGGCAGGATGAACTCGTCGTGCTGCGTCGACACGACGATCGTATGGACGCGCAGCGGACGGTTCGTCCGCTCGTCGTACTCGATCGTCACCTGCGACTTCGAGTCGGGACGCAGATAGCGCATCACCTCGCCCTCGCGGCGGATGACGGCCAGCTCCTTGAGGATCACGTGCGAGAGGATCAGCGTCGCAGGCATCATCTCGCGCGTCTCGTTGCAGGCGTAGCCGAACATGATGCCCTGATCGCCGGCCCCCTGCTCCTCCTCGCTCGCTCGCTCGACACCCTGGTTGATGTCGGACGACTGCTCGTGGATGGCCGAGAGAATGCCGCACGAGTTGCAGTCGAACTGATACTCGCTCTTCGTATAGCCGATGCGTCCGATGACGCGGCGGGCAACGCCCTGCACGTCGACGTAAGCCTCCGAGCGAACCTCGCCGGCAACGACCACGAGACCCGTGGTGCAGAGCGTTTCGCAGGCTACTTTCGAATTGGCGTCATGGCGCAGAAATTCGTCGAGAATGGCATCGGAAATCTGGTCCGATACTTTGTCGGGATGTCCTTCGGACACCGACTCCGAGGTAAACAAAAAACCCATCTTAATACGTTATTAACAATTAATGTATAAGATGGGAAAAATTGGCTGTTGGAATAAAAAACGTGCTGTTTTAGCGATTTTTTATTGTGGTTGCAATCAGTCAAATCTTTCCACATCTCCCCGCTTGACAGACGGGGCGACAAAGATAGGCATAATTCCGCCAACCGCCAAATATGCGACGAAAAATCGCACGCCGCCTACGCTTCGGCCTCCTCCAGCGCCTGTTGCAGCGCGTCGATCGCCCGGCAGTTGCGCAGAAAGACGACTGTTCCCAGCGGCAGCCCGACGATCGCCCCCGTAGCTACTCCGTATAATACATACGCGTCGCCCCGGTGCCACAACACGCCCCCCAGCCAAAGGATCCACAGCGCGGCGAACGGTACGCAGCACGCCACGCCGCGCAGGTAGAGGCGCCGCAGACGGATGACGGCGGCGCAGGCTTCGCGCAGCGTCTGACCGGCCGGATCGATGCGGCGCAGCCGGTCCTGCAACAACAGATTCTGGACGATGACCGCAACCGCGAAGAGGCAGATCGCCGCCAGCAGCGGCATCATCTCCACCACGGCACCGTAGCGGCAGAACGCCCCCCAGAAGTTCATCGGCACCAGCAGGGCCACCACGATGCTCAGCCGGAAGCGTCGCAGCAGCCGGTCGAAAGCGGGTCGGAACGACCCGGCGACGCCCCCGGCCGTCAGACGCCCCATGCGCTGTTCCATCCGGTCCATCCGGTCGTCCAGACGCTGCCATTCGTTTTTCAGTTCTTCGAGTTCCATGATATGTCGATTTAACGGTTTGCCTGCTCGCGCAGCTTGATTCGGATCCGGTGGAGTTTCGAGGCCACGTTGTTGCGCGAAAGCCCCGTGATGGCGGCGATCTCGTCGTAGGGCACCTCGTCGAGCCACAGCATCACCAGCGCCTTTTCGAACGGATCCAACCGGTCGACGAGCGCATGGAGTTCGCGCAGCCGCTCGCTCCGGGCGGAATCCTCGTCCACGGCCCCGAACCCTTCGACGAGGGGCACGGTCTGCGTCCGGCGCCGCTCGCGGCGATAGCACGAAATGCAGGTATTGAGCGCGACGCGCCACACCCACGACGAGGGTTTCGACCGCCCCTCGAACGAGGCGAACCCGCGCCAGAGATTGATGAGCACCTCCTGGTAGAGGTCGTCGAAGTCGCTGCCCGCCGTCGCATAGAGGTAACAGATCTTGCCGATCAGCCGGCGGTGTTCGCCGACGAAGGATTCGAATTCCCGTTCGGGGAGCTGAGGTTCTCGCTTCATTTCGGAATCATTTTCGCCCATAAGACGCCGCATCGCGGAAAAAGTTGCACCGGGGAGAAAAAAAACGATCGCATCACGAAAAAAAATGCGGCATCCGGATCGTTCCGGACACCGCACCTTTATCCGATAGTCGGCGCGAACTACTTGCCCAGCAGCTGCTTCACCTCGGCGGCTACGGTCTTGCCGTTATACCCGAACTGCTCGTCGAGCACCTTGTAGGGTGCCGAGTAGCCGAAGTGGTCGAGGCCGTGGATCATGCCGTTCTCGCCGACGAGTCCCAGCAGATTCACCGGAAGGCCCGACGTCAGGCCGTAGCGGGGCACACCGAGCGGCAGCACCGACTCCTGGTACGAACGCGGCTGATCGCGGAAGAGCCCCTCGCTCGGCACGTTGACCACGCGCACGGCGATCCCCTCGGCAGCCAGCAGCTCGGCGCCCTCGACGAGCGTCGAGACCTCCGAACCCGTAGCGACCAGCACGGCCGACGGTTTGGCGGCGTCCATCACCACGTATCCGCCCTTGGCGACCTGTGCGGCCTCCTCGCGGCGGCTCAGGCGAAGCGCCGGCAGGGTCTTGATGTTCTGACGCGAAAGGATCAGCGCCACGGGGCGATGCTCCTCGACGGCCAGCTTCCAGGCCATCGCCGTCTCGTCGCCGTCGGCCGGACGCAGCACCACCATCGAACGCTCGCCGCGGTGGTTGCGCAGGTGCTCCATCAGGCGGATCTGCGCCTCGTGCTCCACGGGCTGGTGCGTCGGACCGTCCTCGCCCACGCGGAACGAGTCGTGCGTCCAGATATAGATCACGTGCAGGTGCATCAGTGCCGAAAGGCGCACCGCAGGCTTCATATAGTCCGAGAAGACGAAGAACGTGCCGCAAGCCGGAATCACGCCGCCGTGCAGCGCCATACCGTTCATCACGCAGGCCATCGTCAGCTCCGAGACGCCCGCCTGGAAGAACTTGCCCGAGAAGTCGCCCTTGGTGAAGGCCTTGGTCTTCTTGAGGAAGCCGTCGGTCTTGTCCGAGTTCGAGAGGTCGGCCGAAGCGACGATCATGTTCTCGATCTTCTCGGCGAAGACGCCCAGCACGGTGGCCGATGCGGCGCGCGTGGCGACGTCTGCCTTCATCTCGATCGCCTTGTAGTCGATCTCGGGAACAGCGCCCGAGAGGAACGTATCGAGTTTGTGCGCCAGCTCGGCATGCTCCGAACGCCACGTCTTCTCGACGGCGGCCAGCTCGGCAGCCCAGGCGGCGAGCGCCTCGCGGCGTGCGGCGAAGAGCTCCGTGCTCTCGGCGAAGATCGCGAAGGGATTCTCCGCGTCGCCGCCCAGGTTCTTCACCGTGGCGGCGAAGTCGGCTCCGGCGGCCGACAGCGGCTGTCCGTGCGTCGACACCTTGTCCTCGTAGCTCGAACCGTCGGCAGCCAGGGCGCCCTTGCCCATCGTCGTGCGGCCGATGATGAGCGTCGGACGCTCCGTTTCGGCATTGGCCGCGTCGAGCGCCCCACGGATCTGGTCGATGTCGTGTCCGTCGATCGTCAGGACGTTCCAACCCCACGCCTCGTACTTCATGGCCACGTTCTCGTCGTCCACCTCGTCGACCTTGGTCGAGAGCTGGATGTTGTTCGAATCGTAGTACATGATGAAGTTCGAGAGTCCCAGGTGACCGGCGATGCGGCCCACGCCCTGCGAGATCTCCTCCTCGACGGCGCCGTCCGAAATATAGGCATACGTCTTATGTGCCATCCACTCCCCGAAGCGAGCCGCCAGGAACCGTTCGGCGATCGCGGCGCCCAGGGCCATGGCGTGTCCCTGGCCCAGCGGGCCCGAGGTGTTCTCGACGCCGCGCATCACGTCCACCTCCGGATGTCCGGGGGTGACGCTGCCCCACTGGCGCAGCGACTTCAGATCCTCGACCGAATAGTGGCCGGCCAGCGCCAGTGCCGAATAGAGCATCGGCGACATGTGGCCCGGATCGAGGAAGAACCGGTCGCGGAACGGACAGGCCATGTTCGAAGGATCGTAGCGCAGGTACTCGGCATAGAGCACGGCGATGAAATCGGCACCGCCCATCGCGCCGCCGGGGTGTCCCGACTTCGCCTTTTCGACCATGGCGGCCGAAAGGATGCGGATGTTGTCGGCGACACGCATCAGTTTGGAATTGGTAGACATATTCTTGATTCGAAAAGGTTAATTTTCTTTTGCACCGCTAAAGGTAACGATTTTTCACGATTATCCCACCTTTTTGAGGAGCGGGGCGTTCGATTTTTCGAGCTTCTCCTTCGCATAGGGGAGCGTGACGGTGAATTTCCGGGCCCCCGACGAGGGGAGTTCGAACATCGTGTCCATCATCACCGCCTCGCAGATCGACCTCAGACCGCGGGCCCCGAGCTTGAACTCGACGGCCTTGTCGACGAT
>CAMWWU010000068.1 GCA_947178025.1 uncultured Alistipes sp.
TGGTGAGCTGCTTCGACTTGGTGACGTTGACCGTGATGTCGTTCTGGCGCGTGTGCTCGCCGATCACCTGACCCTCGTAGACCTGATCCATCGGGGCGATGAAGAAGCGGCCGCGATCCTGCAGTTTGTCGATCGAGTAGGCGAAAGCCGTGCCGGTCTCGCCCGAGATGATCGAGCCGTTGGTGCGCATCTCGATCTCGCCGACCCACGGCTCGAAGCCCTTCAGCCGGTGCGTCATGATCGCCTCGCCGGCCGTCGCCGTGAGCATGTTCGAACGCAGGCCGATAATGCCGCGCGAGGGGATCGCGAACTGGAGCCGCGTGCGCTCGCCGTCCGACGACATGTCGGTGAGCGTGCCCTTGCGGCGCGTCGCCATGTCGATCACCGTGCCGGAGTGCTCGTCGGGGCAGTCCACGGTCATCTCCTCGATCGGCTCGCACTTGCGGCCGTCGATCTCCTTGACGATCACGCGGGGCTGGCCGACCTGCAACTCGTAGCCCTCGCGGCGCATCGTCTCGATGAGCACCGAGAGGTGCAGCACGCCGCGGCCGAAGACGTTGAACGAGTCGGCCGACGGGCCGGGCGTCACGCGCAGCGCGAGGTTCTTTTCGAGCTCGCGGTCCAGGCGCTCCTTGATGTGGCGCGAGGTGACGTATTTGCCGTCCTTGCCGAAGAAGGGCGAGTTGTTGATCGTGAAGAGCATCGACATCGTAGGTTCGTCGATGGCGATCGGGGGCAGCGGTTCGGGGTGCTCGTAGTCGCAGATCGTGTCGCCGATCTCGAATCCGTCGATACCCGTCACGGCGCAGATCTCGCCGCAGGGCACCTCGTCGACCTTCTTCTTGCCCAGGCCCTCGAAGATCATCAGTTCCTTGATGCGGGTCTTCTGCATCGTCACGCCGTCGCGTTTGGCGAGGGTGACGTTCTGTCCCGTGCGGAGCGAGCCGCGCGTGACCTTGCCCACGGCGATGCGGCCCGTATAGGAGGAGTATTCGAGCGACGTGATGAGCAGCTGGGGCGTGCCCTCGACGATCTCCGGCTCGGGAATCTCGTCGATGATGGCGTCCAGCAGCGGGACGATCGAGTCGGTCGGCTCGTTCCATTTGTGCGACATCCAGCCCTGCTTGGCCGAGCCGTAGATGGTCTTGTAGTCGAGCTGCTCCTCGGTGGCGTCGAGCGAGAACATCAGGTCGAAGACCTGCTCGTTGACCACCTCGGGGCGGCAGTTGGGCTTGTCGACCTTGTTGACCACGACGATGGGCTTCTTGCCCAGCGCCAGGGCCTTCTGCAACACGAAACGGGTCTGGGGCATCGTACCCTCGAATGCGTCGACGAGCAGCAGCACGCCGTCGCACATGTTGAGCACGCGCTCCACCTCGCCGCCGAAGTCGGCGTGGCCCGGGGTGTCGATGATGTTGATCTTGTAGTCCTTGTAGATGACCGAAACGTTCTTCGAGAGGATCGTGATGCCTCGTTCGCGTTCGAGGTCGTTGTTGTCGAGTATCAGGTCGCCGCTCTGCTTGGCGTTGTCGCGCAGGATGTGTCCTGCCAGGATCATCTTGTCCACGAGCGTCGTTTTGCCGTGGTCTACGTGGGCGATGATCGCAATGTTGCGCAGTTTTTGCATGTGAGAATCTTTTGTCGTGCAAAGGTACGCAAATTCTCGGGAAATTATACTACTTTTGTATATTTCTAAAAAAGTTTAATATCATGAATCCAACGTTCAGCGTGCGCGGCGAGAGCCGGGTTTACATCGGACCGGCGGGCGAACTGCTGCCGGGGGTGCTCCCCGAGGGTCGGGTGGTCGTGGTCTCCGATACGGAGGTCGACCGGCTCTTTCGTCCGCTGTGGGCCTCCCGCGACACGGTGCTGATCGGTACGGGCGAGGGGGGCAAGACCTTGCAGACGGTCGAGACGATCTACCGCCGCTTCATCGAACTGGGGGTCGACCGGTCGACCTTCGTGCTGGCTGTCGGGGGCGGCATCGTCACCGATACGGCGGGATTCGCCGCCTCGACCTATATGCGGGGACTCGACTTCGGATTCGTCTCCACGACGCTGCTCGGGCAGGTCGACGCTTCGGTCGGGGGCAAGAACGGCGTGAATGTCGACGGATACAAGAACATGGCCGGGACATTCACTCAGCCGCAGTTCGTGATCTGCGACCCGGTGCTCCTGGCCACGCTTCCCGACCGGGAGTTCCGGGCCGGACTGGCCGAGGCGGTCAAGGCGGCGGTCATCGCCGACGAGGAGCTCTTCGCCCGGCTCGAAGAGGCGACTTTCGAGGAGTTGCGGCGGAATACCGATCTGCTTTCCGACGTCATTTCGGCGGCGATCCGCGTCAAGGCCGACATCGTGGAGCGCGACGAACGCGAGGGGGGCGAACGCCGCAAGCTCAATCTGGGGCATACGCTGGCCCACGCCATCGAGAAGTCGTCGGACCGCATGAACCACGGCGAGGCCGTGGCCGTCGGCACCGTGCTGATCGCCCGGGCCGCCGTCCGGCTGGGGGTGCTCGCTGCGGCGGATTGCGACCGCATCGCGGCGCTGCTCGCGAAGCTGGGCTTCGTGCTGGAGTCACCCGTCGGCATGGATCGTCTGTTGCGGGAGGTGGCGAAAGACAAGAAGAACAAGGACGGCGAGCTGCGCATCGTGCTGCCGACGCGGATCGGCGACTGCGACGTGCGTCCTTTCACGCCCGAACGCTTCGCCGAACTCTTCGTCTGAACATCTTTCAGAACTCCGTCAGACTGCGCAATTTCCGGGCGTAGGCCTCCCAGTCTTCGATCGGCTGCCGGGCTGCGCCCGACGCCATGGCCGCCCGGGCCACGGCCGGCGCCACAGAGCCGAGCAGTCGCGGATCGAGCAGCTTGGGAATCAGATAGTCGCGGCCGAAGGAGAGTCGTTCGATGCCGTAGGCCCGCAGGACCGGCGCCGGTACGGGCTGCCGGGCGAGTTCGGCCAGGGCGTGCGCCGCGGCGAGCTTCATCGGGTCGTCGATGCGCGTCGCCCGCACGTCGAGCGCTCCGCGGAAGATGTAGGGAAATCCCAATGCGTTGTTCACCTGGTTCGGCAGGTCCGAACGCCCCGTGGCGAAGAGTATGTCGGGGCGCGAGGCCATGGCCTTGTCGTAGGCGATTTCGGGGTCGGGGTTGGCCAGCGCCAGCACGATGGGATTTTCGGACATCGTGCGCAGCATGTCGGTCGTCAGGACGTCGGCCGCCGATACGCCGAGGAAGAGATCGGCGCCGTCGAGCGCTTCGGCGAGCGTCGTGATGCGCCGCGAAGTGGCGAACTCCCGTTTGGCGGGGTTGAGGTCCGTGCGGTAGCGGGTCACGACGCCGCGGGTGTCGCAGAGCACCATGTTCTCGCGCCGAATGCCCAGTTGCAGGAAGAGCCGCGCGCAGGCGATCGCCGCAGCTCCCGCGCCGTTGATCGCCACGCGCAGCCGTTCGGCCTGCTTGCCGGCGATCCGCAGCCCGTTGATGAGGGCTGCCGCCACGATCACCGCCGTGCCGTGCTGGTCGTCGTGCATGACCGGAATCTCCAGTTCGGCGCTCAGGCGCGCGTCGATCTCGAAGCACTCGGGTGCCTTGATATCCTCCAGATTGATCCCTCCGAACGTGGGGGCGATGGCCTTCACCGTGCGGATGAACGCCTCGGGATCGTGTTCGTCGATTTCGATGTCGAACGCGTCGACCCCGGCGAATGTCTTGAAAAGCATGCTCTTGCCCTCCATGACGGGCTTCGCGGCGAGCGGACCTACGTTGCCCAGTCCCAGCACGGCCGTGCCGTTGGTGACGATCGCCACGAGGTTGCCGCGTCCCGTGAAGCGGTAGCTCGCGTCGGCATCGGCGGCGATGGCGCGGGCCGGTGCCGCCACGCCGGGCGAGTAGGCGAGCGACAGGTCGTGCTGCGTGTGGTGGGGTTTGGTCGGCAAGACCTCGATCTTGCCCGGACGCGGGCAGCTGTGGTACTCCAGCGCCTCCTCTTCGGCTCTCTTTTCGTTATTCATGGCGATCCCGTCCGCCGATAGGGGCGGACGGGATCGTCGTGTGCAATTATTGTTCCGTGCCGAGCGCGTCGGGCTCAGAAGAGCGTGCCGTCGCCGCCGGAGCGCGTGTAGCCGAGGTGGGCGAACGCGAGATCCGTCGCTTCGCGGCCGCGCGGCGTGCGCTTGAGGAATCCCTCCTTGATAAGGAACGGTTCGTAGACCTCTTCGATCGTCCCCGAGTCCTCGCCGACGGCCGTGGCCACGGTGTTGAGCCCCACGGGGCCGCCCTTGAACTTCTCGATGATCGTGCCGAGGATCTTGTTGTCCATGCTGTCCAGACCGCGCGAGTCGATGTTGAGGGCCGTCAGGGCGATGCGGGTGATTTCGAGATCGATATGCCCTTCGCCCTTGACCATCGCGAAGTCGCGCACGCGTCGCAGCAGGGCGTTGGCGATTCGCGGCGTGCCGCGCGAGCGGAGCGCCACCTCGTGCGCCGCATCGTCGTCGATCGAGACGTCGAGGATCCGCGCCGAGCGCTTCACGATGCCGGCCAGCACCGAAGCGTCGTAGTACTCCAGGTGGCACTGGATGCCGAAGCGCGCTCTGAGGGGCGAAGTCAGCAGACCGCTGCGGGTCGTGGCGCCGACGAGCGTGAAGGGCGCCAGCTCGATCTGGATCGAGCGTGCCGAAGGGCCCTTGTCGAGTACGATGTCGATCTTGTAGTCCTCCATCGCGGAGTAGAGATACTCCTCGACGATGGGGCTCAGCCGGTGGATCTCGTCGATGAAGAGCACGTCGCCCGGGTTGAGGTTGGTGAGCAGCCCCGCCAGATCGCCCGGCTTGTCGAGCACGGGTCCCGACGTCACGCGCAGCTGCGCCCCCATTTCGCGGGCGATGATGTTGGCCAGCGTCGTCTTGCCCAGGCCCGGAGGTCCGTGCAGCAGGACGTGGTCGAGCGAATCGCCGCGCATGAGCGCCGCCTGAATGAAGATGCGCAGGTTCTCGACGATCTTCTCCTGCCCGGAGAAGTTCTGAAGCTCCTGCGGGCGGATTTTGTTCTCGAAGTCGAGATCGCTTTCCGTGTTGCGAACGATGGACATGATGCAAAGATAACGTTTTTTTGCGGGATCGTCCGCCGGAGCGGAAAAAAATCCGGTCCGCGACGTGGCGGACCGGGTCGTGCGGGCAGGTTCGGCAGATGTTCCTTACCGCGCGTCTATCCGGAGGATCCGCACCTCGTCGTCCGAAATCCGAATGCGCAGCGAGATGCCCTGTCGCCCCTCCAGGAGCGGGAGCGCCTCGTCGAGCGGGAACGAGATGTAGCAATAGGCCGGATCGCCCGGCGTGTCGTCGCCGGCGTCGTGGCGGAGCTCCGCGTCGAGGTAGTCGGGGGCCGTCGGGACGGCCGACCGGGGGATCGCCAGCTGGAAGTTGTGCTTCGAGTTGTCGACGACGGGGTAGGCGACCCGCAGCGTGAGGTAGCCGTTGCGCAGGCGGGATTCGAACACCAGCATCGGATCGTCGGGCAGGGCGGCGAGTTCGTCGTCGTCGATCAGACGCGTCGTGCCGGTGTAGATGTCGTGGATGGCGTATATCGCGGCGTTGTAGTCGAAACCCTCGACCCGTTCGGCCAGCAGGCTGAAGTAGAGCAGGGCCCGCTGCCCCTGCACGGCGTCGTAGGCGCCCACCCGCGTGATGTCGCCGGGGTAGAGGCTCTTGCCGTCGTCCATGCGGAAGTGGTAGCCGGCGGCGGTGGCATCGGTCTCGACCGTCACGAAGTCCATGTATTCGGCGTAGTCCCCGTCGTTGTCGTTACAGGCGCCGAGCGTGCAGAGGAGAAGCAGCGATAGAAGCGTTTTTTTCATGGTCTGCGTCGTTTTCGTATGGGTGTTTACATGATAAATGCTATTTTTGCGCTTTACTGCGTGCGGACGAAATTTTTTCGTCGCGATGCAGTCTTTCGGACTTCGGTCCGTTTATCTGACGAACCCGGTACATGAAGATCGACGAACGCGAACTGGCCGACGGATGCCGCAATGCCGATGCAACGGCCCGCCGGGAGCTGTACGACCGCTATGCCGGCCGTCTGTTCGCCGTGTGTATGCGTTATGCGGGCGATCGGGCCGCGGCCGAGGATCTGCTGCACGACGCATTTCTGAAGATCTACGGCGCTTTCGACCGTTACGCCTACCGGGGCCCCGGGTCGCTCCGGGCCTGGATGGAGCGGGTGACGGTCAACGTGGCGCTGGAGTGGCTGCGCAGCCGCAGCCGGATGTCCGGTCGGTCGCTGGACGACGGACGCCCGCTCCCCGACGAGCCCGAACCCGAGCCCTCCGACGTGGCGGAGATTCCGCAGGAGGTGCTGCTGCGCTTCGTCGGCGAACTGCCCGACGGCTACCGCACGGTCTTTAACCTTTTCTGCATCGAGGGACTCTCCCACCGGGAGATCGCCCGCATGCTGGGCATCAACGAAAAAAGCTCGTCCTCGCAACTGTTTCGGGCACGGGCGCTGCTCTCCCGCAGGATTCGGGAGTATTTGGATAGAAACTGATCGTATGGAACGGAAAGATTGGACGGATGTCATGCGGAGTGCGCTCCGGGATGCCGAGGCGACGCCTCCGGCAGAGGGCTGGGCGCGGCTGGAGCGTGCGTTGGACGCTGCCCCCCCCCGCATTCCGCTCTGGCGGCGCGCCGCTGTGCGCGTCGCGGCGGTCGCCGCCCTGCTCGCGATCGGCTTCGGCATCGGCGTGCTCCGCCGCCCGGCCGTTCCCGAAGCGATCGGCCCCTCCGGGATCGCCGAAGTCGCCGGATCGACGGTACCTGCCGCGGGACCGGTTTCGGAGAAGACTCCGGCCGATCTGCTTGCGGCCGCCTCTTCTGCCGGACGGGTGCCGGCGGGCGCTGCTGCCGGGGCCGTGCGTCCGGCGCCTCCTTCGGCTGCACCGGCCGGCGCCTCGGCTGCTCGGACTCCCGTCGGAGGGACGGATGCGACGGAGCCCGGGAGGGCGAACGCCGCTGTGTCCGACAGCTCTTCGGCGTCGGCTCCGCAGACTGGAGCTGCATCCGACCGGCCTGCGCGCCGGAGCACCTCGCCGGTCGTATCCCGCCGGACATCTCCTGCCCGGGAGTTCGTCGCCGAGGCGCCGGTGCGCCGCAGCAAGACGGCTTTTTCGCTCTTCGCCGCAGGGGGCTTCTCCTCCCGGAACGTAGCGCACGGACTGGTCAGCCGCTCGCCGCTCACGCTGACGGACAACGGCGTCGAGGAGGAGATCTTCCCGACACGGGAGTACGAACTGGCCTCGTTCCGCCATCACCAGCCGCTCGGTTTCGGCCTGGCGGTGCGCAAGGAGTTCGGCCACGGTCTCTCGCTCGAAACGGGTGTGAACTATACGCTGCTGTGGGCCGACGTGCGGATGCCGTTCGGTACCGAGGAGTTCAGTCAGAAGCTCCACTTCATCGGCGTTCCGGTGCGTGCCAACTGGAACTTCCTCGACCGCGAGCGCTTCCTATTATATATAGGTGCCGGATTCATGGTCGAAACCTGCGTCTCCGCGAAGTTCGGAACGGCTTCGGTCGACGAGCCCGGAGCCTTCTGGTCGGCGCTGGGCGCTGCGGGTGTCGAGTACCGTCTGGGCGCTCGCACGGGGCTCTACTGCGAGCCGGAGCTCTCGTACAGTTTCAACGATACCCGCCTCCACACCTCGCGGACCGACTCGCCTGCCACCTTCACGCTGCGTCTGGGCGTGCGGGTCAGTTTCTGAGCGGTTGCGCCTCGTTTTTTTATAATCCGTATGTAAAATACGGATTTTTTATTTTAATATTTGGCTGCTTCGTGCCTTTAATTTACGGAACGATATCTAAAAGTGATATTTTTGTATGGCTGTAACAAAATTTGTTATTATTTTTGTTGGAACGATCAGGGGTTGCCTTGTCCCGGATACGAAAAAAGCACAAGGCGAAAGAGATTTCGAACTTGTGCTTCAGTAGTCCCGACGGGAATCGAACCCATATCGTAAGAACCGGAATCTTATATTCTATCCATTGAACTACGGGACCGGGAGTGCAAAGATGCGAAAAAAATTATTATTTACAAAAAAATATGAGAGAAAAGCAGAATAATTGGCTGCGAGTCGAGGCAGTGATCAAATGGGCGAACATGTCGACCAACTATTTTGCACGTTATATCGGACTTGCTCGCGGAGAGAATCTCTATCAGATCAAGCGCGGTAACAACGGCATTTCGTTCGATGTCGCCGATCGCATCGTCGCGAAATTTCCGCAGATCGACAAGCTGTGGCTGCTGACCGGCGAGGGCCAGATGTTCGCCGATACGATGGCCCGCGGAGCGCAGATCCCCTTCTACCGGGTCGATCCCGAGCAGTCCATCCGGCAGCTCGCGGAGCTCGAACCCGAGAGCAACCTGCTGGTGCCGATGGTCGGCAGCTGCGACTGCGCCATGTGCTACACGGGCCGTGCCATGGGTTCGGTCGTGCCTCCGGGGACGATCGTGCTGCTCAAAGCCGTGGAGTTGGACGCGATAATTCCCGGGGGAGAATATGTGATTGTCGGCCGAAAAATCGTAACTTTGCGCATAGTTCGCGCCGTCGAGGGGGAGGAGAAACTCCGCCTGGTGGCCGGAGATCGAGAGCATTATGACGATATTCTGTTGAATTACAGCGATGTAGTCTCGGTTTACAAAGTGAATGGCAAGTTGATAATCAATAATTAGCGATATGTTTTCAGGCATCGTGGAGTGCACGGCGGAAGTGGTTTCGATCCGTGCCGACCGTCAAAACAAGGATTTTACCCTCCGTGCGGCGTTCGCCGGGGAGCTGAAGATCGATCAGAGCATAGCACATAACGGCGTATGTTTGACCGTTACGGACATTCAAGGAGACACCTACACCGTGACGGCCATGAAGGAGACGCTCGACCGGAGCAATCTCGGACTGCTTCGCGAAGGCGATCTGGTCAATCTCGAACGGTCGATGAAACCCGATGCCCTGCTCGACGGACACATCGTCCAGGGACACGTCGACCAGACGGCCCGCTGCACGGCCAAGGAGGATGCCGACGGCAGCTGGTACTTCACGTTCGAATACGAACCCCGCGGCGGCGGACTCTGCACCGTGGAGAAGGGGTCGGTGACGGTCAACGGCGTGAGCCTGACGGTCTGCGACCCGACGGAGAACTCGTTCCGCGTGGCGATCATTCCCTACACGTTCGAGCACACCAACTTCTGCCGCATCGAACCCGGCTCGGTCGTGAACCTCGAATTCGATATCGTGGGCAAGTACATCGCCCGCCTCATGCAGCATTATACGAAGTAGTCCATGATACGCATCAAAACCAAGGAGGGGGCTTCGCTCCTGATCGCCCTGCTGGCGACGGCCATCGTCGCGGGGATTCTCCTCACGCTGCGCGCGCGCGGGATCGAACTGAGTTGGATCGCGGTCGCGACCGTGCTGCTCTGCACGTTCGGCGTCGTCTCCGGTGCGGCGCTCTTCATCATCCGCAAGTACGTGGCCTACAAGCTCAAGCCCATCTATTCGATCGTCCTTTCGCGCGACGTGCATACGCGCGAGATCTTCTCGGAGCTCAAGGACAAGCGGGTGGAGAACATCGGCGAGGAGCTCACGGCATGGGCCGACACCAACGACAAGGAGATCGCCCGGCTGAAGGAGACCGAGCGCTTCCGCAAGCAGTATCTGGGCAACGTGGCGCACGAGCTGAAGACCCCGATCTTCAACATCCAGGGCTACATCTCGACGCTGCTCGACGGCGGTCTGGAGGACGAACTCATCAACCGCAAGTACCTGGAGCGGGCCGAGAAGAGCATCGACCGCCTGATCAACATCGTCAACGACCTGGATACCATTTCGAAGCTGGAGAGCAGCATGAACCGGCTGGAGATGACCCGCTTCGACATCGTGGCGCTGGCCAAGGAGATCGCCGAGCAGGCGGAGATCGAGGCGGACAAGAAGCATATCCAGATTTCGGTGAAGGGGGCCGACAACCTGCCGTCGCCGTTCTGGGTGCAGGCCGACAAACACTACATCGGTCAGGTGCTGGTCAATCTGATCATCAACTCGATCCGCTACGGCAAGGAGAACGGCGCCACGCGCATCCGTTTCCGCGACATGCTCGACAAGATTCTCGTGGAGGTCGAGGACAACGGTCAGGGTATCGGCAAGGAGGACCTGCCGCGCATCTTCGAACGCTTCTACCGCACGGACAAGGGCCGTTCGCGCGAGCAGGGCGGCACGGGTCTCGGGCTGGCCATCGTCAAGCACATCATCGAAGCCCACGGAGAGCGTATTTCGGTGCGCAGCGAACTGGGCGTAGGCAGCACGTTCTCGTTCACGCTGAAGAAGGTCGAGCTGCAAGATCTCAAATAATCCGATAAAACTCCGATCCAAGGAATGACAGAACCTTTGAGCATCGTCTGGAACTTCGACCCGGTTTTCATCGCCCTCGGCTCGTTCGACATCCGCTATTACGGCGTGATGTGGGCGCTGGCGATCCTGATCGGCGCCAAGTTCTTCGACAACTTCTGCAAACGCGAGGGGCTGCCCTCGTCGGTCTCCGAATCGATCTTCGTCTACGGTACGCTGGCGACGATCATCGGCGCCCGACTCGGACACTGCCTCTTCTACGATACGATGGAGTATTTGAGCCGCCCGTGGACCATCGTCACGGGGTTCCGCGACGGCGGCATGGCAAGCCACGGCGCAGCGATCGGCCTGCTGATCGGCCTGTGGCTCTTCTCGCGCAAGAACCGCCTGCCTTACATCTGGTCGCTCGACCGCATCATGATCCCGGTGGGCATCGGCGGCGCCATCGTCCGCCTGGGCAATCTCTTCAACTCGGAGATCTTCGGCCGCGCCACGACGCTGCCCTGGGGATTCGAATTCGTCCGCTCGTCGAAGTGGATGCACGAGTATGCTCCCGCTGCCGTACATCCGACGCAGATCTACGAGGCGTTGTGTTATCTCCTGACGTTCGGCATCCTCTGCTGGCTCTATTACAAGAAGGATACGGGGCGCCGCCGTCCCGGCGTGCTGTTCGGCATCGGCCTGATCGGGACGTTCCTCACCCGCTTCTTCATCGAGTTCATCAAGACCGAGCAGGAGGCTTTCGAGGTGGACTGGTGGCTCGACATGGGGCAGTGGCTGAGCATTCCTTTCATCGCGCTGGGCGCGTGGATGATCTGGTGGAGCCTTTCGCGACCGGAGGTGCCGGTCGCCGAGCCGGAAAAACCGAAACATAAAAGACGATGAGCAATTATCCGATGGACGAACAGCTCGGTCGGCTGATCGGCAATCTGCTGGCCGGAGGCGGGGAGATCTTCCTGCCCGGCGTGGGGACGCTCTTCACCGAGCGTCAGGGGGCCCGACGGCTCTCGAAACGACTGATTCAGCCGCCGTATCGCCGGGTGTCGTTCTCCTCGCAGGAGCGGGGGCGTTCGCTAGTGGCCTGCATCGCCGAGGCGGCGAAGTGCGACCAGCAGCCGCCCCGAGGGGTCTATGACCGCTGGATCACCCGCGCTTTCGTGCAGGACCGACTGAGTGTCGTCGGCATCGGAACGCTCGAATTCAAACATTTCACCCCTACCGCGGAGTTCGACGCGCGACTCAATCCGCAGGGGCGCGAACCCGTGCGGGTGAAGCCTGTGCGCCGCTTCGACTGGGTGCTGTGGTTCGGTATAGCCGCGATCGTCGGCGTGCTGGGTTTCGTGACCTTCTGGTGGCTGTGCGAACGGACCGTCTCGATGAATCCGGAACTCGGGCCCGCCGCGCGCACGCATGTCGTCGTGCCTGCGGAGTCCGCAGACACAGAACTGTAGATTATACAAAAAACCGAGCCCCCGAGA
>CAMWWU010000069.1 GCA_947178025.1 uncultured Alistipes sp.
GTTGTAACCGTAGGTGCTGAGGATATTCTGCTGCTCGCTCTCGGGAATTTCGGGCTGCGTGATCGTGCGGCCCAGCGCAACGTATCCCTTCGAGTTGTTCGCATACTCGGTGATGGTATCGTCGAAAGCCCAGGCATCGGTACGACCGGAGCTGTTCATGTTCTGGTAGCCGCCGAAGGTCGTATAGAGCGCATGCACGGGGTAGGCCACCCAGTTCGACACGTGTTTCGAGCGGTCGAAGCAGACCGAATAGTTGCGCACGGTGCGGCCGTTGATGGTCGTGTAGTAGGTTTTGTATATGTAGTCGTCGCTGGCGGCGAACCAGGGCTGCTCGCCCCACGAACGGTCGTAGTCGGCCGTCGCGGTGTAGCCGCGCTGCGTGCAGGTCAGTATGGCGGTATAGTCATCGGAAAAACGGATCCGGATCGTGGCCGTGCGATCGTCGGGCGTCGTGTTGCTCTGCATGTAGAGGAAGAACGACGTTCCGACGTCTCCGGACTTTTCGAGCACGGGGGTCTGCCCGGAGGATAATAAAGCGAACGAACACCACTGGCCCGACGTCTCGATTTCGGCGCGATAGGTCAAGCCTGCGGCGCCACGGGTTACGATGGTGTTCGATGTGATATTATAGTTCACGGTCGCTACGGCGATCGCTGCTTCGGAGGCACCGGCCCCCTCGTCGCTGCTGTCACCGCATCCCGCAAACAGCAGGAGCATGGCGGAAAGCAGCACGGCCATCCAGCCTAACGCTCTGTTTTTAAACATTTTGCGAAATTTTATCGTTCAAGGTTCGAAAAAATGGCTAAAGAAACCGAACTCTTGGCAGGGTTTCCCCCGCCAAGAGTAGGTTTTCAGAAAGATTCAGTCGAAGCGACTATTTGGTATAGGTCACAACGAGCGACTTCATACGAGCCTGGACATTCGAACTGCTCGTGGTACCATTCTGGAATACAACTTCCGACGCATTTCCCGTCCAAGTACCAACTGCACCGGACGTCGCATAGGCACCAGGAGTTGCACCGAAGTCAGCACCCATATAAGAAGTCGACGCAAACGTAATCTCAATCTTTGTAATCGTAGCACCGTTGACAGTCAACGTATTTGCACGATACAGACGATACTCGCCCGCCTTGTTCACACCGGGATCGGTGGTTCCGGAAGCCTTACTCGGAGTAATCGTAATATCACCCACCGTCAAAGCCGTTGCCGTACCCGTTTCGGTAATAGTCGTGAAGTCGAACGTAGCGGTCAACTCTTCGCCGCCGCCCTGGCTTGCGGGCTTCGACTGCTTGAGCGCAACGGTCTTGGTGCTCGAACCGGCCGTGAGGGTCAGCGTAGCGGTGATGTCGGCCTCGGTGGTGTTGGCACCGGCGGGGGTTACCTCGACGGTCGTGCCGTTAACCACAGCCTTGAACGAAGCGTTGTCGACCGTAGCCGTCAGATTGCCGGCGAGGTCAACGCCCGTAACGGCCACCTCCTTCATACCGGTCTCGTCGGCGCCCCACGAAAGCGACGTGGGGTTGACACCCGTAATCGTGGGCTCCGAGGTGCTCGGCGTGAAGGCGGCTACGTCGGCTGCCGACTGCGGAAGCAGCTCGGGCGTCTGGCTCGAAGCATTGCCGTAAACCATGGCGATACCCTTCACATAACCCGTCGTAGCGGCGTAGGGCAGCGTGAACGTCTCGTTGGCTACCGTGTTGACGTAAACCAGCAGATTGCCGTTGGCAGTGGTCAGCGTCGTCGTCGTTGCCTTCGCGTCGTTGCACCACAGACCGGTGCCGGTGGTCGTACCCTCAACCTGCACGTACATGCCCTGGTAGTCGGCGATCTTGTCGGCCGTGATCGTGATCGGGCTGATAGCAGCCGTGCTGCCCAGCGACTCGATCGAGCACCAGGTAGCCGAAGCGGCACCCGTGATCTGGAATACGCCGTAGCGGTTCTGGATCGAAGCCAGACCGGCCTTCAGCGTCACCTTGACGCGGGTTCCCTGCGGAAGGGCGAGCGTCGTGGCGTCCACCTGGCTGCCATAGAGCACCAGACCGTTCTTGGCGGCGGTAGCACCTTCGGCTGCGAGGTAGAGGTTGTTCATCGCGTAGTTCTTGACCTCGTAGTTGTTCATCACGACACCCTCGAACACGTAGTCGTTGGTGGCATCGAGAACGGTAGCGGACGTCGCAGGCTCGATCTTGGCAACGAGCTCGGCGATCGTCGTCTGAATAGCCTCACCGGGCGTAGGAGTTACACCGCCGCCCTCGCCGAGGTCTACGATCGTGCCGCCGACACCCGTCGTGAGGGTGATGTCGTCCAGACGGATGGCCGAAGAAACGGTCGTCGAGAAACGGATGTAGAGATCCGATACGGCCTCTTTCAGCGTGAAGTTCGACGTTGCGAAGATCCAATAGGGCGAAGCCTGGTCGCCGCCGTTGGTCGTATACTCGATGTTCGTCCAGGTAGCACCGTCGGCGCTGAGAGCCACGATGAACTTGCTCGTATCGAACGAGTTGTCGTAGTTACCCGCATCGTCGCGAACCGACGAGCTGGCACCGAACGTCAGCTTGAGGTTGGTCTGCTCGGGGGTCAGCGCGATCTTCTGGATCGTGAAGGCCGTGGGAGCCGTGCCGAAGAATACGACATTCGGACCCGAAGCACCTTCGTATGCGCCGGCGCTCGACAAGCCGGAGGAACGAACGGAAACTTTGCCGTCGATCGCATAGGTCACACCGGCAGCACCGGTACCGGTAGCGTTCCAATCCGTGTAGGTATCGGCAAACGGGTTGCTCGAAGCATCGCCGTTGCCGACGGTCGTGTTGTAGATCACGACGGTCTCGCCGGCGCCGGTCTGGTGGATCTTGATCTTCGCTACGCTCGTAACGGGATAGCCCATCATCTGGCCCTTGGCCGTAACGACTGCGACAGCCTCGCGCTCGCCGGACTCAAGTGCACTGCACGTAAACGACAGCGCGGTGGTTCCTGCCCCCCCCTGCCATACGCTCGGGGTGCACCACGTCGAAGCGCTCTCAGCCTCGAAAGCGAGGATCCAGGCAGCGTTCGACACGATCGAAACGGCCTCCGTGGCCCCTTCGGTCAGATCACGATAGAGAGTGACCTCGGACGCACCGTTGACGGTGACCTCGGGAATACCCGCATAGCCCTCGTCGTCATCGTCCGAGCAGGCGACGAAAGCGGATACCGCCATCATCGACACGAACAACGTTCGCCAAAAGTTAGAAAATTTCATACGATTAAAAAATTGGTTAAGGTAAAAATGTATGTTTGGTCTCGAAATAATACGGCTGTTTGCGCTTACAAAGTTAAATTTAATTCCTTTAAATCCATACGGTACCGTCACTTTTTTTGCTGCGAAACCATGAATTTAAAACTTTTCAGCGTATCGGCCGCCTCGTCAGCGGATCCGATCGGCGGCGCGCACCATCATTTCGTCGCGGAAGACGGCGCGGGCGGCCAGCAGCGCGAAGAGAACGGCCACGAGCGGCAGCACGGCGGCCGGCTTGATGCCCTGCTCGTGGAAAGCCATCTCCGCGAAGACGCGGCGGCTCAGAAAGTAGTAGACCAGCTCCATGACGATACCGCCCACGAGCAGCACGGCCTCGACGACGCAGAGCCGGATCTGCAACAGCCGCTGCCGGAAGAGGAAGATCGTCACGACGGGGAGCACACAGGCGGCCGCCAGCACGACGCCGAGGTAGGGCGCGGCCTGCACGCTGTCGCCCTCGGCGGTGCGGAGCGCGAAGGCATGGAGTTCGAACAATCCGGCATCGCTCGCGAACCAGGCCAGCGGCGCGAAGAGGGCGACGGCGACCAGTGCGGCGGCGAGAAGTAAATAAACAGACTGAATACGTTGTATCATAAATGCGATTTTTTACAATTTTTCATCTATCAGATAGCGATTTCGGTCGCTGGAGGTCCGGTTGATGAGTTCACCCAAAAATCCGGCCAGAAAAAGCTGCACGCCGAGCACGACGGCCAGCATGGCGAGGTAGAAGAGCGGCTGATCGGCGACGGGGCGCGGGACGAGGCCGTGGAACTGCTTCCAGAGTTTGGCCGCGATGATCCACACGGTCGTGACGCCGCCGAAGAGGAACATCAGCGTGCCGAGGCCGCCGAAGAAGTACATCGGCGAGCGGCCGAAGTGCGACATGAAGAGCACCGAAATCAGGTCGAGATACCCTTTCAGCATGCGTTCGATGCCGAATTTCGAGCAGCCGTACTTGCGGGCGCGGTGTTCGACGACCTTCTCGCCGATGCGGCGGAAGCCGGCCTGCCGGGCCAGGATCGGGATGAAGCGGTGCATCTCGCCGTAGACCTCGATGGCCTTGACCACCTTGCGGCGGTAGGCTTTCAGGCCGCAGTTGAAGTCGTGGAGCCGGATGCCCGAAGCGCGGCGGGCCGTCCAGTTGAAGAACTTGCTCGGCCACCGTTTGCCCACGGGGTCGTAGCGCTTCTTCTTCCAGCCCGACACGAGGTCGTAGCCCTCGTCGAGGATCATGCGGCGCAGGGCCGGGATCTCGTCGGGCGAGTCCTGCAAGTCGGCGTCCATGGTGATGACGACCTCGCCCTCGGCGGCGGCGAAACCGCAGTAGAGGGCGGCCGATTTGCCGTAGTTGCGGGCGAAGCGGATGCCTCGCACGGCGGGATATTCGCCCTTGAGGGCCGCGGCGACCTGCCACGAATCGTCGTCGGAGCCGTCGTCGACGAGGATCACCTCATACGAGAGCTCCTCGCGGCGCATCACGCGGTCGATCCACGCGACGAGTTCGGGGAGCGACTCGGCCTCGTCGTAGAGCGGCACGACGACCGATATGTCCAGCTTTTGCATCGCGGGCTACTCGTTGGTTTCGGAGTTTTCGGAACCGAACGGACGCGGCTGCCGGGCGGCCACGGCGGCGATGATCAGACCGAAGATCGCACCGTAGAGCAGACCCGAGAAGACGCCGCCCCAGACCGTAGAGAGGATCGAGGGGGCCGGAGCCGCCTGCAACTGGGCGATCGTCTGCGCGAAAGCCCCCTCCATCGAGGCGGGGAACCCGCCGCTGCGGGAGACGACGTCGGTCATCGCGGCGATCAGTTTGTCGACGTAGTTCGCGTAGCCCAGCACGCCGTGGAGCCAGATCGCCTGCACGACGCCGACGATGAAGCCCGCGAAACCCGAGATCGTCACGGCATAGCCGTAGCCCTGGCCGAACGTGAAGCCCTCGTCAGCGCTGAAGAGCGCCGCACGGCGCCGCACGAAGCGGATCATCAGCCACAGATGGATCGCGAAGACCGCGATCCACTCGATAGCCAGCAGCGCATAGAGCGACGTGCGCCCCGACAGCTGCATCGACGTTTCAAGCAGATAGGAGACCCCGAGCAGGGCTCCGACGATCGCGCCGCAACGGGCGGCATCGTTCCAGAAGTTGTTTTTTTCCATATGCAATGGCGTATGTAGTAATTGATTGATCGTATTTCGGCGGCAGCGCACGCCTCCTCCGAGTGTTGATTTCACATGCTTAATCGAGGTTTCCTTTCCCTTCGCGCAGGATCTCGGGTTCGTCGCCCGTGAGATCCACGACCGTCGTAGGAGTCCGGTCGCCGATACCGCCGTCGACGACCAGCGCCACGTCGCGGCCGTAACGTTCGTGGATCAGTTCGGGATCGGTCGTGTACTCCTCCGCCTCGTCGTCGTCCTTGACCGAAGTCGTAACGAGCGGACACCCCAGCGCCTCGACGATCGCACGCGGGATGGCGTTGTCGGGAATCCGCACGCCGATCGTCCGCCGCTTCGCGAGCGCCTTCTCGGGCACGCGCGACGACGCGGGCAGGATGAAGGTGAACGGCCCGGGCAGGTTGCGCTTGAGGATGCGGAACGCCGCATTGTCCACGCGGCAATACTCCGCGACCTGGGAGATCGAGGAGAAGAGCACCGAGAACTCCCCCTCGCCCTTGATGCGCCGCAGCCGTTCGATGGCCCGCGGCGAACGGAGCGAGCACCCTACGGCATAGACGCTGTCGGTGGGATAGACGACCAATTCATCGCGATCGAGCGCCTCCACGACCCGCTTCAGCTCCCGTTCCGAAGGATTTTTTTCGTAGATCTTCGCAAGCATGATGCAAAGATAGGCAAATTATTTGATTTTCCGACGATTCAATTCGGCACTGTAGGCCCGGGCGTTGGCATTGTGCTCGGAGAGGGTCCGAGCGAAGTTGTGATAGCCGTCGAACGTGGGGCGCGCGCAGAAGAAGATGTAATCGTGCTCCTCGAATCCCAGCACCGCATCGATGGCATTGACGCCCGGCATGCAGATCGGCGACGGCGGCAGCCCTTTATTAATATAGGTATTATAGGGCGACGGGTATTTCAGATGCCGGTAAAGGATTCGGCGCAGCCCGAAGTCCTGCATCGCATACTTGACCGTAGGATCGGCCTGCAAGGGGATGCCCCGGCGCAGGCGGTTGACGTAGACGCCCGCGATACGGGGCATCTCGTCCGTCTTGCGCGTCTCCTCGTAGACGATCGAGGCGAGCGTCATCACTTCGAGGCGGCTCAGTCCGCTGCGCTTGCGACGGGCGTCGCGCTCCGAAGTCCAGAAACGGTCGTACTCGCGTTTCATACGCCGCACGAGCTCCTCGGGCGCGACCGTCCAATAAAACTCGTAGGTGTCGGGGATGAACATCGAGAAGAGCGTCAGGCTGTCGAACCCCACCTCGGCAGCCAGCTCCTTCGAGGTGAGCGCCTGCGCCACGGCGAGGGAATCGGCGTCGAGCTGCCGGGCGAGCTTGCCGGCCAGCTGGCCCGCGGTCCGCACGTTGTTGATCGTCACCCGCACGGGAGTCTGCAACCCCAGTTTGAGCATCCGGGCCACCTCGACGACGCTCATGCCGGGCCGCAGCACGTAGTGTCCGGGCTTGAAGCTCCGTTCGAGGTCGATCCGCCGGGCATAGGCCCGGAAGGCCGCCCGGTGCTTCAGCACGGGCATCAGCGAGTCGACCACCGACGCGTAATCGGCCCGGGAGCCGACATACAGATCGTGTTCGGCACGCACGGCGCCGCCCTTGAACTGGAAGAATCCGACCGCCGCCGCGACGACCGCGACCGTCAGCGCCGCCAATGCGACGCAGAGCAAAGTTTTTTTGCGCATCCTGCGAAATTTTTTTGCAAAGATATAAAATTTTTCTACTTTTGTGCCCGGGTGAGTCTTATACGACCAGCTCCCACAGAATCCCCCAGGCGAGGAATCGAGCAAGGGTATGTGGTCGTAGCGGTGCGATATGAGGAGCTCACCCTTTTTTCGTATCCCTATGCGAAACTTTTGCCATTCGGGCGACAGCCCGCCGGCAGAAACCCGAACGCCATAAACGAAAACGCCCGGCCGAGAGCCGGGCGTTTTTCGTATCAGAAGGCGAGCTTCACGCCCACCGTGAATCCGATGCCGTACTCGCGATACCAGGGATAGCGGCACAACCGGCTGTTGGCCAGATTGAAGCCTTCGGCGAAGATCGTCGTGCTGCCCGAGACCTTCCAGTCGAACTGAGCCCGCACGTCGACGGTCCAAGGCACCTTGTAAGGCTCGCTGTACACCTCGCCCTCGGTCCCGAAGTCGCAGAGCGACCACGTGCGTTCGCTCTGCACGGCCGCCGAAACCCCGAATGCGATCTTGCGGCCCGAGTAGCGCAGGCCGAGATTCGCCTCGAACGCGGGGCTGCCGTCGCCCAGCCACGAATCGTTATTATAGAGGTATCCGTGCGCCCCGGCCGAGATCACCAGCCGGCTGGCGGGCCGCAGATCCATCTCGCCGTGAAACGAGGTAACCGTCTGCCGGGCCTGCACCGGGCGCATGTCCAGAGCGGCCGCAACGAAACGCTTCGCCTCCGGGTCGTAAACGCCCGTCCCGTACCAGTAGATGTGATTGTCATGCACCGAAAATGCAGCATAGAGACGATAGTCGAACCGCTCGTGCCAGCAGGTGCCGCCGATACCGAAACGCCCGTTGTAGTCGACCGAGCTCTTGTCGAGCATTGTCGCGGGAAGCAGATAAGGGTTGCTGCGCGCGAGGGTCCGATAGCTGTTCTCGTGCACCTGGCCGTCGATCTCCAGGAAGGGCCGCAGGCCGGGCGTCCCGAGGTTGAAATCGAAGTGCGCATAGGGCAGCAGGTAGTTGCCGTTCTCGCGGGCTCCGGCGATCCGGTCGTGGCAGAAGTCGGCGCCGACCTCGAAGGAGAGGAAGCCCCCGGTCAGGCCGTAGCGCAGTCCGGCGCGGATCAGCTGTTCGCAGTAGCCGTCGATCGCCTTTTGTCCGGCCAGCCGCTCGTAACCGGCACCGATCGAGAAGCGGTGGCGTCCGAACGCCCGGGCGATGCGCGCCTGCGCCTCCAGATCGGTCTGCCGCGCCCGGTTTCCGTAATCCGGCCACTCGGAGTGGTCGAAGAAGAGCCCGCCGCGCAGAAGGACTTCGAAATTGAGCCGGCTCAGGTCCTGGAAATCATCGCCGATGCGGATCGCGAGGTCCGCGTCGCCGTAGTCGGCCATCGCACCGGGTCGAGCCCATCCGTCGGCGGCAGCCTCCTCGCCCATCCAGGCGCCGTAGCGATGGAAGAGGCGGTTTTCGTAGGAGAGCTCCCCTTCGAGCACGTGGCGCCCGAGGTATTTGCCCGCGGCGAGTCCGGCCCGGTTGGTCATACGCAGCGAGTTGTTCTTCACGCCGAAGTCGTTGCGCACGTCGGCGTAGCGCCCCTCGTGGTTGACGTATCCGAGGGCGTAGCCCGTGCCGGCGTTCTGAGTCGAGGCGTAGAAGTCCAGCACGGAGTTGAGCGGGTAGCCCGCACCGACCTTGAGATAGAACGGCAGCGGACGGTTGAACTCCCAGTAGGTCACCGTCGCCGGACGGATCGGCCGCAGCTCGAGCGGCGTGCGCAGCGAGAGCGGCGTGACGGAATAGTCTATTTCGGGTCGCAGGCGGGTCGTATCGGTCATGTCGGGGGCGATGGGGAGCTTCGCGGCGCTCTCCACGCTCGGCACGTAGGCTTTGGTCACCTCGACCCGTTTCTCGACCTGGGCCCCGGCACTCCAGGGCAGCGCCGCACACAGGGCGGCTATGATCAGGAATCTCTTCATCGTCATTTCAGATTTCGGATACGTGCACCGGCTTCCTCCACGATGCCGTCGTCGGCCGGCGAATAACCGTCGGCGACGCTCTGCCACGTGGCGCGCGCCTGGAAGTTGTCGCCCTTGCGGGCGTATACGTCGCCCAGCAGGATATAGGCCTTGGCCAGCCAGTAGGCCCGCGGCTCCCGCTCGGAGTAGGCGAAGATCGCCTGCTCGGTGCGGTCGTCGTCGCCCTTTTCGAAGAGCGCCTCGACCACGTAATACCCCGCCGCGGACCCCTCCGCCGTGCGAACCTCGGCGGCCAGCTCCTCGTAGAGTTTTCCGGCCTCGGTCTTGCGGCCCGCCTCACGCAGCTGCTCGGCACGCGCGAAAGTCGCTTCGCGGCGGGCCGTGGCGCCGGCGTCGGCATGCGCACGGACCTCCTCGGCCATCCGCTCGATCGCCCCGGCATCGCCTGCGGCGATCGTCGCCCGGACATAGCCCGTCATCGCGGCTTCGCGCGCCGCGGCGGCGGACACCGCGTCGTAGAGCTTGCGGTAGGCCGCAGCGGCCTCCGGATAGCGCTTCGCCTCGAAGGTCATCGCGGAGAGCTTCTCCAGCGCCGTCGCCGTATAGGTATTGGGTTCGAGGTCGCCCAGCCGGGTCAGGCTCTCGATGGCCGCATCGCGCTCGCCGAGATGCAGGTAGCAGTCGCTCAGGTAATAGAGCGCGTCGGAGGTGTAATAGCCTTTCGGATAGCTCGTCAGGTAGCTGCGCAGCGATTTGGCCGCGGCCTCGTGCCGGTCGGCGAGGTAGAGCGTCTGCGCCGACACGAACGACAGCGAGTCGCGCGAGAGCGCCGTCAGGTCGCTCTCCATGCCCGCCTTGGCGGCGTAGTCGAAGTAGGCATCGACCTCGCCGCGCGAAACGTAGATCTCCCGGATGCCCTGCATGGCGTCGCGCGCCTCCGACGAACGGGGAGCCGTCGTGACCGCCCGGTCGTAATAGGCCAGCGCCTTGTCGCGGTCACCGAGATTGAGGTAGGCGAGTCCCAGGGTCGAATAGGCCTGGGCGCGTCGCGGCGAGGCGGGATAGTCGGCGACGAAGCGCTCCAGCACGGCGGCTCCGTCGGCGTAGCGCTCCTGCGCGATGTAGGTGCGGCCCGATTCGTAGGCGGCATCCTCCACGTAGTCGCCGCGCCCCTCGGCCACGATGCGGCGCAGGGCCTGCTGCTTCTGGTCGTTGCGCCCCAGGATGCCGAGCGTCACGGCACGCTTGTACTGCGCGTAGTACCGCTCCTCGCCGCCTGCGGCGATCGCCCGATCGTACTCCGCGATCGCCTCCTCGAAGCGACGGCCGGCATAGCGCACGTCGCCCAGCCGGTTATAGGCGTCCGCCCGGTAGCGGTCCGCGGCGGGATGGAGCGACAGGAAGCGTTCGAAAGCCTTGCCGGCACGCTCCATGTCGCTGCGCGAGAAGGCGCAGTAGCCCAGATTGTACCACGCCAGCGAGTACTCCCGTTCGGTACGGGGCGCCCGCTTGAGGTAGGCGTCGTATTTGACCGCCGCGACCGCGGGGTCGTTCTCGGCGAAGGCGATCTCGCCCTGCCAGAAGGTGTTGAGCGCCGAATACTTGGGGCTGACGTTCACCGCCGCCGATTCGGCCAGGTAGCGCTTCGCTCCGACCAGATCGCCCGCGGCGTAAGCCTCCAGACCGCGGAAGTAGGCGATTTTCTGAAGCGCCGCCCGGATGTCGGCATCGGCCGACGGCATCGACTTGATGGCCCGGTAGGCGGCGTCGTAGTCGCGCGAATTATAGTAGGCGGCGATCAACAGCGTGCGGGCCTCCCCCACGCGCGGCGAGGTGGGGTAACGGCCGATATAACGTTGCAGCAGATTGATGGCGCCGTTGAAGGCTCCGCCGCCGAGTTCGTATTGCAGTTTCGCGTAGTTGAACAGCGCATCTTCGGCCACTGCGGCGTCGAAACGCTCGTCGGCGGCCATGGCGAACGACTGCATGGCCGACTGTTTGTCTCCGGCCCGCAGGTAGCAGTCGGCCAGGTGATAGGAGGCGTTCTGCGTGAGGGCGTCCTCGGCGCCGCACGCCTTGCGCAGCCACTCCGCCGCATCGGCATAACGGGCCAGCCGGTAGAGCGAGAAGCCCATCAGGTAGCAGCTCTCGCGATCTGCCTCGCCCTCTGCGGCGAGGTAGGCCCGCAGATGGTCGACGCACTTGGCATACTCCTCCTGCCGGAACCACGCCTCGGCGAGCACCCGCTCGATTTCGGCGCGCCGCTCGGGAACGGCCCGCTGCGCCAGCGCCTCGCCGTGGTCGGTGACGTAGCCGTAATTCCCCTCGCGGAACTCCAGCTGCAAAAGGAAATAGGGAGCCAGATCACGGTAGGCGCCGCCTCGCGCGAGGCGTTCGAAGCCCTGCTTGGCCCGGCCCGACTTCCCGTCGGCATAGTCGATATAGGATTTGTAGTAGAGCGCATGGTCGGCGTATTCGCTCTCCGGACCGATCCGGTCGAAATAGTCGTAGGCCGCCCGGTAGTCGCCTTGGGAGAACTTCACGTAGCCCATGCGGATGTCATAGCGCTCGCGGCCGGCGGCGCTGAGCGAGACGTAGTCGGTCTTCTCGAAGTACTCCCCGGCACGGACCATGTCGCCCGCGGCGCAGTAGAACGACCCGAGCGAGAACCGCACGTCGTTGGCGTAGATCAGTCTCTAATACACATCTGACGCTGCCGCCGAATAGCCTTGTGTAGCTCTCGGTG
>CAMWWU010000070.1 GCA_947178025.1 uncultured Alistipes sp.
CGTTTTCCGGAATATTGGTCATCGCAATGACCACGAAGGCGAAGGCGAAGATCGCCAGCGCGGCATACATCAGCGGGAAGACGTTGCTGATCTGCGCGTTGCTGATACCCTGCGGAATAAGCAGACCGGTCAGGATGATGACCGCCGTACCGCACAGCGAGTTGAACGCACCGCCGGTCTGAATCAGCTGGTTGCCCTTGTTGCCGCCGCCGCCGAGCTTGTTGAGCATGGGGTTCACGACCGTATTGAGCAGACACATGGAGAAACCTGCGATAAAGGCACCCAGCAGATAGATCCCGAAGCTCTGAGCCACGCCCGAAAGGGTCTGAATGCCCACGCCGAGGAATCCGACGGCCACGGCGATGAGCGCCGTCTTCTTGTAGCCCAGCTTTTCGAGCATGTTGCCCGAGGGATAGCCCATGATGGCATACGCGATGAAGTTGGCCCCCACGCCCAGCGTACCCATGAAGTTCGACACGCCGAACTGGTACTTCAGGATGTCGCCCATCGGCGATGCCAGGTTCGTCACGAACGAGATCATGCCGAACAGGAAGATCATCACGATGATCGGCAACGTAAAGTTTTGTTTTTTAGTCTCCATGATTGTTTATTAGGTTAATAATGTTCAGATCGTTCTCATCAGCAGTCGCGCTCGGCGATGTAGGCGCAGAGGTCGGCCAGCGCCTTGCGGCAGTCGGAGGGTTCGTACTCGGCGAGCATCTCCACGGCCCGCGACACGTAGCCGCGCATCACCTCGGCGGCGAAAGCCACTCCCCCCTCGCGTTCGACCGCCTCGCGGAGGTACTCGACGCTCGCCTCATCGTCGCGGCAGCGGCCGAGCGCTGCGAGCAGTTCGGTGCGGCGGGTCTCGTCGGAGCGTTCGAGCACGGCGAGCAGCGGCAGGGTGATCTTCCCCTCGCGCAGGTCGTTCCCGGCGGGTTTTCCCGTGCGGGCGTCGGGCCGGAAGTCGAGCAGGTCGTCCTGGATCTGGAACGCCATGCCGACGGCTTCGCCGAAGCGGCGCATCAGCGCCACCTTGTCGCGCGTGGCCCCCACGGCCAGCGCCCCGGCCGAGGCGCTCACGCCCAGCAGGCAGGCGGTCTTCTTATAGATGATGTCGAGGTAGCTGCGGCGCGTCATCTCGCGTTTCCCGACGCACTCGGCCTGCAACACCTCGCCCTCGCAAAGCGTCGCCATCGCGCCGCAGATGTGCGTCACCAGATCGAACTGCCCGCTCTGCAACCCGATGGCCAGGTTGCGGGAGAGCACGTAGTCGCCCAGCAGCACCGCCCGGTGCGACTGCCAGATCGCATTGACGGAGGGGCGTCCGCGGCGCGTATCGGCTTCGTCGATCACGTCGTCGTGAATGAGCGACGCGACGTGGATCATCTCCACGAGCATGGCGGCCAGACAGGCCCGCCGGCCCGTCGAGGCTCCCTTGACCGGAGCGTTGAGCGCCGCCGAGAGCAACACCAGCAGCGGGCGGATGCCCTTCCCGCGCGCCGTCAGCGCATGGGTCAGCATCTCGGAAAGCAGTTCGCCCTCGGCCGTGAACTGGCGCTCGACGAAAGCGGCATAGGCCTCCAGTTCGGCGGCGACGGGTTTGCGAATGGAATCGAGAGTAATCATACGGTACTATCTCCCGGCGGCTCCCGAGAGAGGCGGCGCGCGCCCTCCCGATGCGCCTTCCGGGGGTTCATCTCCGCAAAGATAATGATTTTTCGCAATCCGGGCTCGCCGAACGGGAGTTTTTTCGTACCTTTGGCTTCGCCTTGAGATACTGCGCCCCGGGAAAAAAGCAAGCGTGCCCGCTTTTTTCCGGCCTGCCCGTATCTTTCGCATATTTCGTTAATCGCAGAAAAGAGAATGGAATTTCCGAAAACCATACGCCGCGCGATCCCTGCGATCGTCGCCCTCGCGCTCTTCTTCGTGGTGAGCGCCGTCTATTTCGCGCCGCAGTTCCGCGGCGAGGTGCTGCCGCAGCACGACGTCATTCAGTTCGAAGGCATGGCCAAGGACATCAAGCAGATGCGCGCCGACACGGGCGAAGACCCCCAGTGGACCGGCGGCATGTTCGGCGGCATGCCCGCCTACCTGATCGACGTGGCCTACCCGGCGCAGCTGGTCAAGAACACCGTCGGGCGCATCACGAAGCTGATCGACACCCCGGCCGGCTTCCTCTTCTTCGCCATGACGGCGATGTGGCTCTCGCTGCTGCTCTGCGGCGTCGACCCGTGGTCGTCGATCGTCGGGGCGCTGGCCTACGGACTGTCGACCTACTTCCTGCTGATCATCGGCGCGGGGCACGTCACCAAAATGTGGGCGCTGGTCTACGCCCCGCTGATGATGGCCGGAGCATGGACGACCCTGCGCGGCGACAAGTGGTCCGGCGCGGCGGTCACGGCACTCGCCACGTCGCTCGAAATCGGCGCCAACCACCCGCAGATCACCTACTACTTCCTGCTGGCGATGGCGGCGTTCTGGATCAGCGAGGGCATCGCGGCGCTGCGCGAAAAACGCCTGCGCGACTTCGCCCTGCGCACGGCGGCGCTCGCCGGAGCGGGTCTGCTGGCCGTCGCATCGAACTATGCGCCGCTCCGCTACACGGCCCAGCACACGAAAGAGACGATCCGCGGCGGTTCGGAGCTGGCCGCAACCGACGGCGACGCCCGCGAAGGGCTGGCGCTCGACTACGCGACGGCGTGGAGCTACGGCCGGGCCGAGAGCTTCAATCTGCTGATCCCCGACTTCATGGGCCGCGAATCGGCCACGACCTTCCCGGCCGACGGCACGACCGCTGCCGTACTCAACGGCTACGGCCTGCACGGCGCCGCCCGACAGCTGCCGAAATACTGGGGCTACCAGCCCTACACCGGCGGTCCGACCTACCTCGGCGCCGCAGCGATCTTCCTCGCGGCGCTGGGCCTCGCACTGGCCCGCGGCCGCAACAAGTGGTGGATCGTGGCCGTCTGCGTGCTGATGCTGCTGCTGGCCTGGGGACGCAACCTGATGGGATTCACCCGATTCGCATTCGACCACCTGCCCGGATACGACAAATTCCGCACCGTTTCGATGGCGCTCGTCGTCGTACAGTGGGCCGTGCCGCTGCTCGGCGCCCTGGCGCTGACGCGGCTGTGGCGCGACGAGATTCCGCGCGAGCGGCTGTGGCGCGCCCTGGCGTGGAGCGCCGGCATCACGGGCGGCCTCTGCCTGCTCTTCGCCGTGGCCGGAAGCCTCCTCTTCGACTTCGGAGAGCAGGAGAGCGCGGGGATGATGACCGACCAGTTCACCCGGATCTTCCGCGCCAACAACCTGCAAGAGCACCTCGACCGCGGCCTCGACGCCGAGTGGGGCGAAGCTGTCGGCGCGGCGATGGCCGCCGACCGGGCGGCGATGATGGCCGCCGACGCATGGCGGTCGCTCGGCATGATCCTCCTCGCAGCGGGCGCCGTGGCGCTCTTCGCGCTGCGCCGGATCGGCCGCGGTGCCCTGACGGGCATCCTCGCCGCAGCGATGCTCCTCGATCTGGTGCCCGTAGACCTCCGCTTCCTCTCCTCCGAAAACTTCGTGACGGCCCGCCGCCGGCAGGTGACGGCCTCGGCGGCCGACCGGGAGATCATGCAGGACACGACGCCGGGCTTCCGCGTCCTCAACCTCACGGTCAGCCCCTTCAACGACGCGACGACCTCCTATTTCCACCGTTCGGTCGGCGGATACCACGGCGCCAAGCTGGCCCGCTACCAGGATCTGATCGACCGCTACCTCTCTTCGTCCGACGATCGGATTCTCGATCTGCTCAATACGCGCTACCTGATCCTCCCGGACGAAGAGGGAACACCCCATGCGGTACGCCGCGGCACGGAGTTCGGACCGGCCTGGTTCGTCGAGGAGGTGCTCGCACTCCCCTCGGCGCAGGAGGAGATCGAGGCGCTGGATGCGGTCGACCTGCGCCGCACGGCCGTCGCCTCGCCCCTCGGCACGAAAGCCTCGCCGAGCGCGTCCGTCCTCCCCATCGATCCGGGCCCCTTCGGTCCGGGCGAAATCGTCCTCGAAGCGTACCGCCCCAACTACCTGCGCTACACCTACGACGCGGCGGAGGGCGGCGTGGCGGTCTTCTCCGAGATCTACTACGACAAGGGCTGGACGGCCTACGTCAACGGCGAGCCCGCCCCCTACTTCCGGGCCGACTACGTGCTGCGCGCCATGAAGCTCCCCGCCGGACAGCACACCGTCGAGTGGCGCTTCCGCGCCCCGGGATGGCGCACCTCCGAAGGGATCACGCTCGCCGCATCGCTGCTGATTCTGGCCGCGGCCGTCGCCGCGCTCGTCCGCAGCCTGCGCCGGAAGCGGCACTCCGCTGCGGCATAACCGCTTGGCAATTCCGAATATAATTCCTACCTTTGCCCGAAAATCGCACCATGAAGGACGACAAGAGGCTCCGGCGGAAAGTCCGCAACTCCTACATCGTATCGACCGTCAGCATGACGCTCGTGCTCTTCCTGCTGGGATCGGTGGGCTACCTGACGTTCGCGGCCATGAAAGTGGCCTCGACACTGCGGGAGAGCATCGCCGTGAGCGTCGAGCTGCAACGCGACGTCACCCCCGAACGCCGGGAGAAGATCGCCCGGCAGCTCTCCGCGCAGGAGATCGTCCGCACGGTGGCTTTCGTCCCGAAAGAGGAGAAGGCCGACGATGCCGAGTTCCGCAAGCTCTTCGCCGCCCAGTTCGAGGAGATCCTCGATGAAAATCCGCTCCTCGACTCGTTCGAACTCACGCTCTCGGCCCGGTCGGCGGAGCAGGAGACGGTCGACGCCTTCCTCGCCGCCACGCAGCGGATCGAAGGGGTGGAGTACGTCTCCTACCCCGCGCAGCTGGCCGAACGGCTCCACGCCACGGTGGGCAAGATCCGCCTCATCCTGCTGCTCTTCGGCGGGGCGCTGCTCGTCATCTCGCTCATCCTGCTGAGCAACACGATCCGCCTGGCGATCTTCTCGAAACGCTACCTCATCAACACGATGAAGCTCGTCGGCGCGACCAAGTGGTTCATCATGCGGCCTTTCCTCGGCAGCAGCATCGCACAGGGGCTGCTGGCCGGCCTCGGCGCCTCGGCGCTCTTTCTGGCGGCGACCTGGGGGCTCGACGGTGCGATCCCCGAGCTCACGACCCTGACCGAGCTAACCGTCGTCGCCGTCATCGCCGGGGCGATGCTCCTGAGCGGCACGCTCCTCTCGCTGCTCTTCACCTGGGCCGCACTGAACAAGTTCGTCAACATGAAATCGAACAAGATATACCTTTATTAATAATGGCACAACACGACAACGACACCCGTAACCGGCCGGAAAATCCGCAGCTGCCGCTCACGCGCCGCAACTACCTGCTGCTTCTCGCGGGCTTCGGCATCATCCTGCTGGGCTTCGTCCTGATGGCGGGCGGCGGCAGCGACTCGCCCGACGAATTCAACTACGCTATGTTCTCGTGGCGCCGCATCACGCTCGCCCCGATCCTGGTCATCGGCGGCTTCGCGCTGGAGATCTACGCCATCATGAAACGTTTCGACGCCTAAACACCCCTCGCACCCCATGGAAACCTTACAAGCCATCCTGCTCGGCATCGTGCAGGGCATCACCGAATTTCTGCCCGTCTCGTCGAGCGGACACCTCCAGATCGCCAAGGCCCTGCTGGGCGTCGAGCTCGAAGAGAACCTCACTTTCGACGTCGCGCTGCACGCCGCCACGGTGCTCAGCACGATCGTCGTGCTGTGGAGCGAGGTATGGCGGCTGCTCCGGGGCCTCTTCTCGCGCCGCTTCACCCCCGAACAGGCCTACGTGCTGAAACTCGTCGTCTCGATGATCCCCCTCGGCATCGTGGGCTTCTGCTTCAAGGACGCGATCGACGAGATGCTCAACTCGCCCGGCATCCTCCTCATCGTCGGATCGATGCTGCTCGTCACCGCCGCCCTGCTCGCCTTCGCCTACTACGCACGTCCCCGCAGCAAGGAGACGATCTCCTACCGCGACGCCTTCATCATCGGCGTGGCGCAGGCCGTCGCCGTCATGCCCGGCCTCTCGCGCTCGGGTTCGACGATCGCCACCGGTCTGCTGCTCGGCAACCGCAAGAGCGCCGTGGCGCAGTTCTCGTTCCTGATGGTGCTGGCCCCGATTCTGGGCGAAACGCTCCTCACCGTCGCGAAGGGCGACCTCACGGCAGGCGTCGCCGCAGCACCGCTGGCCGCCGGCTTCGTCGCAGCGTTCGTCACGGGGTGCCTGGCCTGCAAGTTCATGATCGAAATCGTCAAACGGGGCAAGCTCGTGTGGTTCGCGCTCTACTGCGCCGCCGCAGGCATCGTCTCCATCGTCAGCTACTTCCTCTGATGGATGCGCATCGCGACCTGCGGGGTTTGAACTTCGAAGAGGGCTACATCGCCGTGATCGACAAGCCCCTGCACTGGACCTCGGCCGACGTGGTCCGGAAGATCAAATTCGCCCTTCGGCGGGCGGGCTACCGCAAAATCAAGGTGGGACACGCCGGAACGCTCGATCCGCTCGCGACGGGCGTGCTGGTGGTCTGCATCGGCCGCGCGACGAAGATGGTCGACGCCCTCCAGGCCGAAGAGAAGGAGTATACGGCCGACGTCATGCTGGGCGCCACGACCCCCAGCTTCGACCTCGAGCACCCCATCGACAAGACCTATCCCTGGGAGCACATCGACCGCGAAGCGGTGCTGGCCGCCCTCGCCTCGCTCACGGGCGAACGGCTCCAGACCCCGCCCCTCTACTCGGCCAAGAAGATCGAGGGCACACGCGCCTACGAGCTGGCCCGCGCCGGCGAGGAGGTCGAGCTGCGCCGGGCCCTCGTCAACATCTACGAACTGGCGCTGACGACGTGCGAACTGCCGCAGATCGGCATCCGCGTGCGGTGCAGCAAGGGCACCTACATCCGCTCGCTGGCCCAGGAGATCGGCGAAGCGCTGCAAAGCGGCGCCCATCTGACGGCGCTGCGGCGCACCCGCAGCGGCGGTTTCACGGCCGAATCGGCCTGGCAGCTGGAAGATTTTCTCGAAAAGTTGCAACAGCTTGAAACAAAATAGATTTTTCTGCGTATTGTATTCAGTTTATCTTTTTTCGGAATGCAAACAAGCGACACGCTCATGAAATTATCGCAATACGGATACGACTTCGCCCCGGAGATGCTGGCGAAATACCCCGCCGACAATCGGGACGAATCGCGTCTGATGGTCGTAGATCGCAGCAAAAAGACGATCGAACACCGTATTTTCAAGGAGATCCTCGACTATTTCGACGAGCAGGATCTCTTCGTATTCAACGACACGAAGGTCTTCCCGGCCCGCCTCTACGGCAACAAGGAGAAGACCGGCGCCGAGATCGAGATCTTCCTGCTGCGCGAGCTCAACCGCGACCTGCGGCTGTGGGACGTGCTGGTCGACCCGGCACGCAAGATCCGCATCGGCAACAAGCTCTACTTCGGCGACGACGACCTGCTCGTGGCCGAGGTCATCGACAACACCACCTCGCGCGGCCGCACGCTGCGCTTCCTCTTCGACGGCTCCTACGAGGAGTTCAAGCAGGCGCTCTTCGCGCTGGGCGAAACGCCGCTCCCGAAGTGGGTGCGCGACAAGGTCGAACCGGAGGACGCCGAGCGCTACCAGACGATCTTCGCCGCCCACGAGGGCGCCGTGGCCGCCCCGACGGCCGGCATGCACTTCTCGAAGCACCTGCTCAAGCGCATGGAGATCAAGGGCGTGGAGCGGACTTTCATCACGCTGCACGTCGGCCTGGGCAACTTCCGCACGGTGGATGTCGAGGACCTCTCGAAGCACAAGATGGACTCCGAGCAGTTCTTCGTCACCGACCAGACCGCCGAAACGGTCAACGCCGCCAAACGGGCGGGCCACAAGATCGTCTCGATCGGCACGACCGTCATGCGCACGCTCGAAACGGCCGTTTCGACCAACGGCATGATCAAGCCCGCGGAGGGGTGGACCAACAAGTTCATCTTCGCGCCCTACGACTTCTCGGTCGCCGACGCCATGGTCACCAATTTCCACCTGCCCTACTCCACGCAGCTGATGATGGTCGCGGCGTTCGGCGGATACGACCTGGTGATGGAGGCCTACAAGACCGCCAAGCAGGAGGGATACCGCTTCGGAACCTACGGCGACGCGATGCTCATTCTCTAATATTCTTTCACTTCCGCGAAGATCGGCACCGCGCCGGCCCGGCCAAATAAATTTGGTTCTGCCCGCGGTTTTCACTATCTTTGCGGTTAATAAACCCATCCGATATGGCAAGCAAGATCCTGTACGTATGCCAGCAAATCATGCCCTACCTGCCCGAGACGCCGACGTCCCGGCTCTGTCGCACGCTGACGCAGGCGATGCAGGAGCGCGGCAACGAGATCCGCACCTTCATGCCCCGCTACGGCTGCATCAACGAACGCCGCCATCAGCTGCATGAGGTGATCCGACTCTCGGGCATGAACCTCATCATCGACGACAACGACCACCAGCTCATTATCAAGGTGGCGTCGATCCCCGCGGCCCGCGTACAGATCTACTTCATCGACAACGACGACTACTTCTCGCGCAAGGCCGTGCTGACCGATGCCGAGGGCAACTTCTTCGCCGACAACGACGAACGCGCCATCTTCTTCGCCCGGGGCGTACTGGAGACGGTCAAGAAGCTGCGCTGGACGCCCTCCATCGTACACTGCCACGGGTGGTTCTCGGCCATCGTCCCGATCTACCTGAAGTCCACGTTCGCCGACGACCCGATCTTCCGCGACGTGAAGATCGTCGTCTCGCTCTACGACGACGCGTTCCCCGGAGAACTCGACAAGGGCTTCCGCGACAAGATCGCAGGCGAGGGGGTGAAGAACGAAAATCTCGATATTCTCGACACCCCGTCATACGAAAATCTCTACCGTTTCGTTATGGAATATGCCGACGGTGTGGTCGCCGCCTCTCCCGAGGTCTCGACCGAGGTACTCGACATGGCCCGCGCGAGCGGCAAGCCGGTGCTCGAATACCAGTCGCCCGAAGCGGAAGACTTTTTCGACAATTACATGCGATTCTATGAAGCGATTCAATAATATCCTCCGGCCGGCCGCCGCAGCGCTCGGCGCTGCGATGCTCCTGGGCAGCTGCACGAAAACGGACGACACGCTGGGTGCGAACCTGATCCCCACCAACCAGCAGATGAAGGCGGGCTACGCCTCCCTGCCCGGCATTTCGGAGGTGAATCCGAAGAAATACGTCGAAACCCGGCTGTTCCGCACCGACTCGATCGTCGGTTCGAACATCTCCACCGGATACTTCGGCACGATGTACAACGACACGCTCGGCCGGCGTTCGGCGGGCTTCCTCTCGCAGTACATCAGCTACTATCGGGTCGACTCGGGCTATTTCGGCTTCCGCCCGATCTTCGACTCGGCGCAGCTGCTGCTCTCGATCAACGCCTACGGCGGCGATACGACCTCCGTGCAGGAGTTCGCCGTCTACGAGATCACGAGCAACGACTACCTGACCAAGAAACCGATCGCCGCAGGCAAGAGCGCCCGCGACACGACGTTCTACCTCGGCTTCGACCCGACGGCAGTCCGCACCGACGAAGACCCCGCACTCCGCATCATCGGCGACGAGGTGCTCTTCACGTTCGAACTGGGCGGCGACAAAGGCCCTTCGACGACGGCCGTGACGATGCAGCCCACCGAAGCGGGCAAAAAGTTCGTGAAACGGCTGATGCTCCAGGGCGAAGATTACCGCGAAGGCGACCCCATCGACTACTCGGTATACAGCGTCGACAGCCTCGAATACTTCGTCGATCGCTTCAAGGGCCTCTACATCGTCCCCACTTCGCGCTTCAGCTCGTCGGAGAACGGCGCGACGAAAGGCACGATCTACGCCACGGACCTCTCCGCGACCGGTCTGTCGATCTTCGGCCGCAACCGCCGCAAGGAGGACCCGGCGCTGATCAAGGACACGATCGGCATGGTCTACTACTTCTACGACACCTACCAGTCCGAATACGGCAACGTCTCGGCGAATGCGTTCAAGCACGAGTACGAAGTCGCCACCTCCCCCGCCAGACTCTATCCGGAAGAGATGGACGAGACGAACACCGACCGCCCGGAGAATCCCCGCATCTACGTCGAGGGCATGGGCGGCGCGGTGACCGAGCTCACGCTCACGCAGGCGTTCTTCGACGAACTGGATGCGCTGATCGAGGCGGAGAACGCGCTCTCGGACAAGGACTTCAACACGCTGGCCTTCAGCCAGGCGCTCGTTTCGATCTACTTCCCCGCCAGCCACTACGACTGGACGCAGATCGACCCGGCCAATCCGGGGCGTCTGATCGAGGAGATGAACTCCGCCCCCTCCCGCCTGGGGCTTTACACCGACTACAAACGCCTCACGGCGATCGCCGACTACCAGTACGTCTACGAGCAGTCTTACAGCCAGACCATCGCCTACGGCGGTTACATCAACCGCAGCCGCGGCTGCTACGTGATGGACATCACGGCCTACATGCAGGGCGTCTGGAACAACTACCTGCGGGAACGGAAAGCCGCCGAGAGCGAAGGCCGCGCGGTCGACCTGACGAAGGTAGCCAACCGCACGATCTACCTCGGGCCTTCGGCCTACGACCTCTTCACGGCTTCGAACACCGTATTGCAGGGGGCCGCGGACGACATGAACCGGGCACCGATTCGCTTCGACCTGACGTACAACCTGGTAAAATAAGACAACCGACCCCGAAGTGCGAAACCTAAGTGTGCGGAATACTTAGGTTTTCGCATTTCGGACAAGCTACGATAAACACGCAATGCAGGAAAATTTAGTAATCGTCGAGTCCCCCGCCAAGGCCAAGACCATCGAAAAGTTCCTCGGCAAGGACTTCATCGTCAAATCGAGTTTCGGACACATCCGCGACCTCTCGAAGAAGGATCTGGGCATCAACATCGGCGAAGGATTCCACCCCGTCTACGAGATTCCGGCCGACAAGAAGAAGGTCGTGGACGAACTGGCCAAACTGGCCAAGACCAAAGAGGTCTGGCTCGCGTCCGATGAAGACCGCGAAGGAGAAGCCATCGCATGGCACCTGACCGAAGTGTTGGGTCTCCCGGTCGACAAGACGAAACGCATCGTCTTCCACGAAATCACCAAACGGGCCATCCTCGAAGCCATCGAGAAACCCCGCACGGTCAACATGGACCTGGTCAACGCCCAGCAGGCGCGCCGCATCCTCGACCGGCTGGTCGGCTTCGAACTCTCGCCCGTGCTCTGGAAAAAGGTACGGCCGTCGCTCTCGGCGGGCCGCGTGCAGTCGGTCGCCGTGCGGCTGATCGTCGAGCGCGAGCGCGAGATCATCGCTTTCCGGTCGGCGCCCTACTTCCGCGTCGTGGCGCAGTTCTACGCCGCGGCCGACCCCGAAAAGACCCTCTTCAAGGCCGAACTCTCGTCGCGTTTCGAGACGCGCGAGGAGGCCGAAGCATTCCTCACGGGGTGCATCGGCGCCGAATTTACGGTCGCCAAGGCCGAGGAGAAACCCGCGCAGCGCTACCCCGCTCCGCCGTTCACCACCTCGACGCTCCAGCAGGAGGCGGGCCGCAAGTTGGGCATGTCCGTTTCGCAAACGATGTCCGTGGCGCAGCGGCTCTACGAGCAGGGTCTGATCACCTACATGCGTACCGACTCGGTGAACCTCTCGCAGCAGGCTCTGGCCCAGTGCAAGGAGGAGATCACGAAACTCTACGGCGAGAAGTACTCCCGCTGGTTCAACTACAAGACCAAGACCAAAGGAGCCCAGGAGGCCCACGAGGC
>CAMWWU010000071.1 GCA_947178025.1 uncultured Alistipes sp.
ATCATGCGCTCTAACAAGCTGAGCTATCCCGCCTTATTGAAAGCGAGTGCAAAGGTAATAGAATTTTTCTTCCGTGCAAAATATTTCGGCAAAAAATCACGCACTTTTTTCGCTTTTTTTGCTCGTGGCACTGATTTTGAACGCACTACGGGCAAAACAGAATCGCTTATGTCCCTTACCGAAAAACCGCACAGCGCCGCCGGCAAGCCGCTGGAGGTCCTGAAAGTCATCGCAGGCATCGTCCTGCTCATAGCCCTCTCGTGGGAGATCGTCGCCGGAGACCACGTTCACTTCTCGCGCACCTACCTCACGATCCAGTTCGTCGTCTGCCTCGTCTTTCTCTACGACTTCTTCGCCCGCTGGCGCACCGCCGAGCACCGCAGCCGCTTCTTCTGGCGCCACCTGTTCTACCTGCTGATCTCGATTCCCTGGCTCAACCTCATCGGCTGGACGGGCATCCGCCCGACCCACGACTGGGGACTGCTCGTCGGACTGATTCCGCTCTTGCGCGCATTCCTCGCCATGGTCATCGTCGTGCAATGGCTGGTAAGCAGCAACACGATGCAACGCATATTCTGGGCCTACATCTTCACCGTCGTGGTCTTCACCTACATCTCCGGCCTGGTGTTCTACGACTACGAGGCCCCCGTGAACGACAAGTTGCAGGGATTCGGCAACGCCGTCTGGTGGGCCTGGATGAACGTCACGACCGTCGGCGCCGAGATCTTCGCAGTGACCACCGTCGGCAAGATCGTCACGATCCTCCTGCCGTCGCTCGGCATGATGTTCTTCCCGATCTTCACGACCTATATTCTGCAAGAATACAGCAACAAAAAAGAGGGTGTCTGACAGACACCCTCTTCTCTTCGCACGACGCTCCGGCTACTTCTTCTGCTCGCGAAGCAGATCGCGAATCTCGGTAAGCAGCAGCTCCTCCTTGGAGGGTGCGGGCTCCGGAGCCGGAGCGGCAGGAGCCTCCGCGGCCTTTTTCTTTATCAGCCGGTTCATCAGCTTGACCATCAGGAAGACGCAGAACGCCAGAATCGTGAAGTCGACGCACTGCTGGATGAATGCACCGTAGTTCCAGTAGATCGGTTCGGCGGCAGGCTGGACGAGCACTTCCGAACCCTCTCCGCCCGTAACGAGACCTCCGACCGAGTGGGTGACGCTCGTCGTGACGTCGCGCACCTTGGAGATGTCGATGCGCAACTGCGAGAAATCCGTATTTCCGAGCAACGCTCCGATCGGCGGCATGAGGATATCGTTGACGAGCGACGTCACGATCTTGCCGAACGCACCGCCGATGATTACGCCGACGGCCATGTCCATCACGTTGCCCTTGAGGGCGAACTCTTTGAATTCCTTGAAAAATGCCATATTCTTTTACTGTGTTGATTGAGCGGGGTTACTCGACCTCGATCAGCACGGCGTCCGTCGGCACGATCTCGCCCGGTTCGACGAGGATCTGCTTCACGACGCCCGCATAGTCGGTCGTGATGGAGTTCTCCATCTTCATGGCCTCGAGGATCAGCACCTCCTGGTCCGCCTTCACCGTGTCGCCGACCTTGACCAGCAACTCGATGACGCGGCCCGGCAGCGGCGCATTGACCGTATTGCCCGTGATGACGGCCTGCGGCTTCTCCTCCGCTTTCGGGGCTTCGGCAACCGCCTTCTCCGCCTGCGTCGCAGCATAGGCTTTGACCTTGAGATCGGTCAGGAACTTCTTGGCGACCATCGGGAAGAGTTCGAGCAGCAGCACCTCCTTCTCGTTTCCGGCGAGCTTGACACCGCCGGCTTCGGGCAGTTCGGGATTGGGCTGCATCTGATACTTCGAGGTGTCGTAGGGGGTCTCCTCCCGGATGCCGCAGATCTTGAAGCGGAACTCGGGATCGATCTTCACGGGGGTCTTGCCGTACTCGCCCTTCACCAGATTCACGAACTGGGCGCTGCGGTTCGTATACATCGCACGCCCGGCCTTCTCGTCGAGGGCGCAGTTCACGGCCTGAGCGCCGACGATCTGCGACGTGGGGGTCACCAGCGGCGGCAGACCGGCGTCGAGACGCACCGTCGGGATCAGCTCCATGGCGCGGGGCAGGATCTCCTCGGCCTTGAGCTGCTGGAGCTGCGCCACCATGTTCGAATACATACCGCCCGGAATCTCGGCTTTGCGCACCAGCTCGTTGGGCGCCGGGAAGCCGAAGTAGGCTTCGATTTTGCGGCAGGCGTCGGTCGTGCCCTCCTCGTCATCGGCCTGAGCGGCCTTGATAGCGGCGTCGAACAACGCGTCGATCTCCGCGGGCAGCTTGTCGGTGAGCGGATTGAACGCCTTCGGCTCGGTTTTTTCGGTGTTGAAGACCGACTTGTTGAGCTCCTTGCGGATCTCGCGCAGCTCGACGTTGATCTTCGCCACAGCCTCCATGTTCACGCCGAGGTCGATGCCCAGCTTCTGACAGAAGACGTAGACCAGCTCGATGGCCGGGGCTCCCGTACCGCCGGCGAAATACCAGCAGTTGGTATCCACGACGTCGACCCCGGCGACGATCGCCGCGAGGACCGAAGCCAGACCGTAGCCCGGCGTACAGTGGGTGTGGAAGTCGACGGGAATCGAGACATGCTGCTTGATCAGCCGCACGAGGTCGGCGACCCGGCGCGGGGGAATCAGTCCCGACATATCCTTGATCGTAATCATGTCGGCGCCGAGAGCCGCCATCTGCTTCGCCTTATCGAGGAAGTAGGCGTCGGTGAATACGGGCTGCGGCTTCTTCTTGCCCATCAGCCGGGCGAAGAGGCTCGGTTCGGGATATTTCGGGTCCACCGTATAGCATACGGCGCAGTCGGCGATACCGCCGTACTGCTTGACGTATTTGATCGTCGACTTCACGTTATCCACGTCGTTCAGCGCATCGAAGATACGCATGATCCCCAGACCGCTCTCGATCGCATTGCGGCAGAAGCCGTCGATGATCTCGTCGGTATAGGGCGCGTAGCCGAAGAGGTTGCGGCCGCGCGAGAGCGCCGTCAGTTTCGACACGCCGCCCACGGCCTTGTGGATCGTTTCGAGACGGGTCCAAGGATTCTCGTTCAGGTAGCGCATCACCGAATCGGGCACGGCGCCGCCCCACACCTCCATCGCGTAGAAATTCGCGTCCTTGTAGAAAGGCAGGCAGCGATCGATCTGCGCCTGGTTCATTCGCGTCGCGAACGACGACTGCTGTCCGTCGCGCAACGTCAGGTCTCTGATTTTGAGATTTCTGGCCATTGTTTCAATGAGTTAACGGATCCGGACGTGCCGGCTCCGACATTAGTGTTCGGAACAAAGTTAACAAACAATTCGCTCATTCACAACGATCCGCAAGGTTTTTTCGCCCTGCAGCCGATCAGGAATCGAGGTATTTGCACTTGAAGACGTCGACGAAAAAGACGAACATGGCCAGCATCAGCGGTCCGAAGACCACCCCCATGAATCCGAAGAGGGGCAGACCGATGACGACGCCGAAGATCGTGACGAGCGGATGGGTGTCGGCCATCTTCTTCTGCAAGACGAAGCGCATCACGTTGTCGACCTGCGTGACGACCAGCGTCCCGAAGAGGATCAGCCCGATGCCGACGCCCCATCGGCCGTCGAGCATCATGTAGCCGGCCAGCGGCAGCCACACGAGCGCCGTGCCGACGACGGGAATCACCGTGGCGAAGCAGGTCAGCAGCCCCCAGAAGAGCGGCATGGAGATATCGAAAGCCAGATACCCCAGGTAGGCCACCAGCCCCTGCGCCAGAGCGAGCAGCGGAATGACGATGGCGTTCGAGCGCACGATCGTGTGGATCTCGCGCGTGACGTTGCGGGCCATGGTACGCTTGAACGGGAGGATATCCCGGAAATAGGCTTCCATGCGCGTGCCGCCGATCAGCATGAAGTAGAGGACGAAGAGCAGCGTGATGAGGTTGACGACGAGGCTCAGGATGCCGCGCAGCACCCCCTGCCCCAAATCGGAGAGGTAGCCGAAAAACGACGAGAGGTCGATCCCCGACCAGAGATCGTAGCCCGTATGCGTCCGGATCACGTCGGAAAAGTGTTTGGCCTTGCCGATCAGCTCCCGGGGATCGAGGGCGATGTCTTGAATCCGATCGACCAGCAGCCAGACGACCAGCGAAAAGGGGACCAGGAAGCAGAGCACGGCCTCCCCTACCAGCATGGTGGCGGCGAAGCTCCGGCGCCACCGGCGCCGATCGACGAGCACCCGCATCTGCCGCCGCAGCAACACGTAGATCGTCGCCGCGCCGAGCAGCCCGCCCAGAAAGGGGGTCAGTTCGATGAAAATAGCGATCCCCAGCCCGAGGATCAGCACGAAGAGCGAGTAGCGCCAATATTGTTCGCGAACGGTCGGCATACCTCCGCGGCGAAGCAAGTTGCGTGCCGCAGCCGGCACTCCGGCGGAAAGCGTCTGCATCCGACACGAATCGGCCGGACGGAGCTCCGCGACCGGCGCCTACCGGGGCAGCAGCTCGCGCCGCAGAGCGTCGCACGCCTCGTCGGGACGGCGGAAATCGAAGAGCCGACCGTGGATGCCCAGCTCCTCGGCCGCGGCGATATTGGCCGGGCGGTCGTCGACGAAAAGGGTCTCGGCGGGTTGCAGTCCGTAACGTTCGAGCAGGATCTCGTAGATCCGCCGCTCGGGCTTCACGGTGCGCTCCTCGCACGACACGACCTCGCCGTCGAAGAGCCCGTAGACCGGGAAGCGGCGCAGGAATGCGATATACTCGGCCGACATGTTCGAAAGGACGTAGAGCCGGTAGCCGGCGGCTTTCAGCTCGCCGATCAGCCGTTCGGTCGGCGCAACGGGGCGTTGCAGGTCGATGGACAGTTGCAGATACTCCTCGCAGCGGCTCCGCGAACAGCCGTTCAGCCGGCACAGTTCGTCGGTCACCTCCTCCAGCGTCAGCACGCCCCGGTCGTACTCCTCCCAGAAGCGCGGCATCCGCTCGGCGCGGACGAATGCGAAGAAGTCGACGAACTCCTGCGGACAGCGACTGATGTCGCGGGCGAAGAGCACTCCGCCCAGGTCGAAAACGATGTTTTTCATAGGTACAAAGATAGCGATAAATTCGATTGGTTCGGAATTTGCAGCCCGTCGGGCGGATAAAATTCACAAACATGAACCACGGTATCAGTACTCTTTTCCGCGGCATCCCGCTGGCGATGGCCGCATTCTGTTTCGCCTACGGCGCCTACGTCTTCGCCGCCGGCAGCGACCCGTCGCGGCTGACCGCCGGTCCGGTCGTCTTCTTCCTGGGGGCCATCTGCATCGCCCTCTACTGCACCGCTGCGACGATCATCCGCCAGATCATCGGCACCTACACGCCCGCCGCGAAATACCTCTTTCCCGCACTGGGCTATCTGGCGGCCCTCGTGACGATCGTCTGCGGCATTCTGGTCGTCACCTCCGACTGGCCGGGCGCACTCGTAACGGGACACGTCGTCTGCGGCCTCGGACTCATCGCGACCTGCGTCGCGACGGCCGCCACCGCCTCCACCCGGTTCAGCCTGATTCCGGCGAACTCGGCCGACCCGCACTTCTCGGTCAATCCGCAGGGTTTCACTCCCGGGCAGGTCGGCATGCTGACCTTCATCGTCAGCGCGACCGCACTGGCCGCCTGGGTATGGTGCATCCTGCTCTTCGCGCTCGGCCGGCTTCCGGCACACCTCGTCGCAGGGTGCGTGATGTTCGGCATCGCCTGCGTCTGCACCTCGCTGATCGCCCTGGTGGTAAGCATCGCCCGACAGGCGCGCGGCACCTACACGATGGCCGAACGGGGCCGGTGGCCGGCGCTCGTGCTGACGATGGGCGGCCTGGCATTCATCCTCGGCATCCTCACGTTCATCCTCTTCCGCCACGAACGCATCGACTTCGTAGGATTCGTGCTGATCGGCCTGGCGCTGATCTGCTGGAGCATTTCGAGCAAGGTGATCCTGCTCGCCCGGATCTGGCACACGGACTACCCGCTCGCCAACCGCATTCCGATCATCCCCGTCCTGACGGCGCTCTGCTGCCTCTTCCTCGCAGCCTTCCTCTTCGAGGCGGCGCTCTTCGGTCCGAAATATTTCGTCCCGGCCCGCGTGCTGGCCGGGTTCGGCGCCATCTGCTTCACGCTCTACTCGATCGTTTCGATCCTCGAAAGCGGCACTTCCAAAAAATAGGTCGCCGCAGGACACGAAAAAAAGCTCCGCCCTTGCTGGACGGAGCTTTTTTTGCGGAACGTTCGGTTACGAACCGAAGTTGTCGTAGAGGATGTTCTCGGGCGGCACACCCAGGCTGTCGAGCATCTTCACGACCGAAGCGATCATCATCGGAGGTCCGCACATGAGGTAGATGCAGTCCTCGGGAGCCTGATGATTCTTCAGGTAGTTCTCGTAGAGCACATTGTGCACGAAACCGGCCGTATACTTCTCGCCGACGGCATCGGCCTCCGGATCGGGACGGTCGAGCGCGAGGTTGAACGAGAAGTTGGGGAAGTCTTTTTCGATGGCGCGATACTCGTCGACATAGGGAGCCTCCTTGAGCGAACGGGCGCCGTACCAGAACGAAACGGGACGCTTCGTCTTCTCGGTCTTGAAGAGGTGCATCAGGTGGCTGCGCATGGGCGCCATACCGGCACCGCCGCCGATGAAGATCAGCTCCTGCGTATCGGGCAGGTTGTCCGGCAGGAAGAACTCGCCGTAGGGGCCCGAGATGGTCACCTTGTCGCCCGGCTTGCGCGAGAAGACATAGGAGGAGCAGATACCCGGGTTGACCTTCATGAAAGCCCCGGCCGCACGGTCGAACGGCGGCGTGGCGATACGGATGTTGAGCATGATGATGTTGCCCTCGGCCGGGTGGTTGGCCATCGAGTAGGCGCGGAACGTCGGCTCGGGGTTGGTGGTCACCAGATCCCACATCTTCATCTTGTCCCAGTCCTCGCGGAACTTCTCGTCGATGTCCATGTCCGAGAACTTGATGGCGTCGTACTGCGGGATGTCGACCTGAATGTAGCCGCCACTGCGGAACTTGAGGTTTTCGCCCTCGGGCAGCTTCACGACGAACTCCTTGAGGAAGGTCGAGATATTGCGGTTCGAAACCACGGTGCACTCCCACTTCTTGACGCCGAGCACGGCCTCGGGAACCTTGATCTTGAGGTTCTCCTTCACCTTGACCTGGCAGCCCAGACGCCAGTGATCCTTGGCCATTTTACGCGAGATGAAGCCCGTCTCGGTCGGCAGGATGTCGCCGCCGCCTTCGAGCACCTGGCACTTGCACATGCCGCACGAACCGCCGCCGCCGCAAGCCGAAGGCAGGAACACCTTGTTATTGGCCAGCGTGGACAGCAGCGTCGAGCCGCTCTCGGTGGTGATGACCTTCTCGCCGTCGTTGATGTCGATGGTCACCTCGCCCGACGAAGTGAGTTTCGCCTTGGCGAAGAGCAGCAGCGCGACCAGCACGAGCGTGATGACCAGGAAAGCGACGATCGCAACGATTATAGTTGTCAATTCCATTTTCCGATTCTTTATAAGGTTAGAACTGAATACCGGAGAATATCAGGAAAGCGATACCCATCAGACCGGTGATGATGAATGCGATGCCGGGGCCCTTGAGCGCAGCGGGGATGTGCGAATAGGTCGTCTTCTCGCGGATGGCGGCCATCATGACGATCGCCAGCCACCAGCCCAGACCCGAACCCAGGCCGTAGACCACCGTCTGCCACAGCGACGTCAGCTCGCCGCCGTCGACCTTCTGCTGCATGAAGAGCGAACCGCCCATGATGGCGCAGTTCACGGCGATCAGCGGCAGGAAGATGCCCAGCTGGCTGTAAAGCGACGGAGAGAACTTCTCGACGATCATCTCCACGAGCTGCACGAACGCGGCGATCGTGGCGATGAAGACGATGAACGTAAGGAAGCTCAGGTCGACGCCCGGGAAGAGCGCGCCGGCTTTCAGGACGTACTGATAGAGCAGGTAGTTCAGGGGCACGGTCATCACCATCACGAACGTAACGGCGGCGCCGAGGCCGAGAGCCGTCTTCACGCTCTTCGACACGGCGATATAGGAGCACATGCCGAAGAAGAAGGCGAAGACCATGTTGTCGATGAAGATCGACCGGATAAAGATATTCAATGATTCCATACGCTACCTCCTATTTTTCCTGTAAATCCTTGTTGCGCGAACGGTGTACCCAGATGATGGCGCCCACGATGATGAGGGCCATCGGCGGGAAGAGCATCAGACCGCAGTTGGAGTACCAGCCGCCGTTGGCCGCATACCAGCTCTCGGGAACGACGGGATAGCCCAGCAGGCTGCCCGAACCGAAGAGCTCGCGGAAGAAGGCCACGACGATCAGGATGATGCCGTAGCCCAGGCCGTTGCCCAGACCGTCGAGGAATGCCGGCCAGGGCTTGTTGCCCAGAGCGAAGGCCTCGACGCGGCCCATGACGATGCAGTTGGTGATGATCAGACCGACGTATACCGAAAGCTGTTTCGACACCTCGTAGACATAGGCCTTGAGCACCTGGTCGACCAGGATCACCAGTGCGGCGATGACGACCAGCTGCACGATGATGCGGATGCGCGACGGCACGCCGTTGCGCAGCAGCGACATCACCAGGTTGGCGAATCCCGTGACGACGGTCACCGAGAGCGCCATCACGATCGCGGGCTTGAGCTGTACGGTGACGGCCAGCGCCGAGCAGATACCGAGGATCTGCACGATGACCGGGTTGTTCACCGAGAAGGGCCCGGTCAGGTATTTGAGATTCTTGCTACTCATTGTCTGCTACATTTTCAACGTTAGACACTTCCCCGGCCTCCGCACGCTGTGCGGCACGACGGGATTCGAGCAGGGGCAGGTAGTTCTTCAGGCTCTCGCGCAGCATGGCGGTCACGCCGTCCGAAGTCTTCGTGCCGCCCGAGATGGCGTCCACCTCGTGAGCGGGATCCTTGGCGCCGCCCTTGCGCAGGGTCACCGAGACGAACTCGTCGCCCTCGAAGAGCTGCTTGCCGATGAACTTCTGCTGATACTTCGGCGTCGCGATCTCGGCGCCCAGACCGGGCGTCTCGCCCTTGTGGGCCATGATGATGCCCGAAATCGTATCCATGTCCTTTTCGAGGGCCACATAACCCCAGATCGGGCCCCAGAGACCCGAGCCGGTCACGGGAATCACCACGCGGCCGTCGGCTGCCTCGAAGAGGGGGAACTTGCCGTCGGCGAAAGCTGCCGGCAGATCGTTCAGCAGGGTGAAGACGTCGGCGCCCTCGATCTGCTCGCCTGCGGCATTCAGCACGCGGGCTTCGATGAACTCGTCGTAGTTCCGGTCCTCGGCTACCAGCGAAGCGAGGATCGACTGCTTCTTCTCGTTGAGCTCGTTGGCATACTGCCGGCTCTGCAACGAGAGGGCGGCCACGGCCAGCACGGCCGCTACGACGACGACCATCACCGTCGAATAGACGACGATATAGACGTTGCTGTTCGTATTGAATTTCATATACTTCCTCCTATTTTGCGAGTTTGACACCACGTTTGTTTCTGCGCGCGATGTTGGCCTCCACGACGTAGTAGTCGACCAGCGGAGCGAGCGCATTCATGAAGAGGATCGACAGCATCATACCCTCGGGATAGGCCGGGTTCACGACGCGGATCAGCACGGCCAGCGCACCGGTCATCAGACCCACGATGTACTTGCCCGTATCGGTCTGCGCCGAGGTCACGGGGTCGGTAGCCATGAAGACCGCACCGAAGGCGAAGCCGCCGACGATCAGATGCCACCAGGCAGGATATTCCGTCACGCCCGTCAGCTGGAAGAGGTAGCCCATCGCCAGACCGCCGACGAATACCGAGATCATCGTGCGCCACGAAGCGATGCCCGTCACGAGCAGGATCGCGCCGCCGATGAGGATGGCCAGCGTCGAGGTTTCGCCGAACGAACCGGGGATGAAGCCCAGGAAAGCGTCCAGCGGCGAGAATCCGAGCGAGCCGGTCGTCGCGAGGTTTTCGAGCGCCGTGGCACCCGTAGCGCCGTCGACCTGAGCGCCCATCATCGTCCAGTTCGAGTACCATACGGTCTCACCCGACATCGAAGGCGTATAGGCGAAGAAGGCGAAGGCACGAGCCAGCAGCGCGGGGTTGAAGACGTTCATGCCCGTACCGCCGAAGACCTCCTTGCCGAAAACTACGGCGAAAGCCGTCGAGAGCCCCACCATCCAGAGCGGCGTGCTCACGGGGAAGATCATCGGGATCAGGAGACCCGTCACGAGGAAGCCCTCGTTGACTTCGTGTCCGCGCACCTGAGCGAAGTAGAACTCGATGGCCAGACCGACGATATACGACACGCAAACCATCGGCAGCACGCGCACCAGACCGTAGAAGAAGGCCTGGAAGCCCTCCAGTCCGACCTGCGAACCGGTGTTGAAGCAGCCGAAGAGGAACGCCGGCATGAGCGCCAGGACGACCATGATCATCGTGCGCTTCATGTCGTTGCAGTCGCGGATGTGCGCGCCGCGCACGGTCGTGGTGTTCGGCACGAAAAGGAAGGTTTCGAACGCATCGAACGTCGAAGCCAGGAAGCCCAGTTTACCCCCTTCGGAGAAGGTGGGCTTCAGATTGTCCATTATTTTTCGCAGTCCCATCTTTTAAGCCTCCTTGATCATTAAGTTAATACCGTCGCGGATGATCTGCTGGATGTCGATCTTCGAGGGATCGACGAACTCGCACAGGGCGAAATCCTCCTCCGTGACTTCGTAGATGCCGAGGTTCTCCATCTTGTCGATGTCGCCCGCCAGACACGCCTTGAGCAGATACATCGGATAGATGTCCATCGGCAGGTAGCGCTCGTAGAGACCCGTCACGACGAACGGACGCTCGCCGCCGTTCATGTTCGTATCGAGGCGGTAGGCCTTCTTCGGGAAGAGCCACGAGAAGTAGGCGCGCGATACGGAGAACTTGCCGAAGCGGGGCATCGCCCAGCCCAGCATCTCGTATTTGTCGCCCTCGGGGATCACCGTCAGCACGTTGGCGTAGTAGCCCAGGTAGCCGTCGGCGGCGATCTTGGTTCCCGTCAGCACGTTGCCCGAGATGACGCGCACGCTGTCGCCGGGCTTCTGCGCCTTGACCCGGCCCTGGAGCAGCGAGTCGACCTTGGCGCCGGCAATGACGCGGCAGTAACCGGGATTCTCGACCTCGGAGCCGGCGAGCGCGATGACGCGGGTCATGTCCACGCGGCCCTCGTTCACCAGACGGCCGATGATGGCCAGATCCTGGATGTTGACCGTCCATACGACCTCGCCCTTGTTGACGGGATCGATGTGGTGGATCTGCACGCCGACGTTGCCGACGGGGTGCTTTCCGGCGAAGCAGTGCTTCTCGACCCCTTCGAGCCGATCGGCGGCACCGGGTGCGCCGGCGCGGAACGACAGATGGACCTTACCGTCGGTGAGCTTGCGCATCACCTCGATACCGGCCTGGAGGTTCCGCTCCTCGCCGCGCAGCGCATAAGCGTAGTCGGGCGCCAGCGGCGCGGAATCGAAGGCCGAGATGAAGACGGCTTTCGGCTTGTCGTTCGGATCGGCGATGACGCCGTAGGGGCGCTGCACGATCATCGGCCACAGACCGGCCTTGAGCAGCAACTCGACGAGCTCCTCGCGCGAGGCTTTCTTCAGATCCGGCTTCGCGAACTCCTCGTAGCTCTGCACGGCGTCGGGAACGATCGTCACCGAGAGCACCTTGCGCTTCTCTCCGCGGTTGATGGCGGATACCGTGCCGCTGACGGGCGACGTGAAGAG
>CAMWWU010000072.1 GCA_947178025.1 uncultured Alistipes sp.
ACGACGACAGCCAAAAGCCGAAGCGGTGAGAAGGTGTGAGGGTAGTGCTTCATATTCAATCGAGGAAGGGACTGGGTCCAAATATAGCAAAAAAACAGGCAACTCCTTGATTTTATATGAGAAAATGTTCGGGCAGGCCCCCGACAACGATTCGGGCCGCGACCCGAAGGCAGCGGCCCGAACGCTCGGAGCATTTCCCCGCCCTATCGTACCGAGGCGGGAATTTCGTCGATCAGTTCGCGATCGGGAGCGCCCGCCGTGCGGAAGAGCGTGCTGCCCCCGACCGTCGAACGATCGGTATTGTAGAGTACGGCATTGCCCGCGCCGTCGGTCACGCGCAGCGAGGCGGGTTTCGAAGCGTCGAGCTGGGCTTCGATGGTCCATCCGCCGACCGTCAGCACCCCCTCGGCGGAGCAGTGCAGGTCGAGCGGCTCGCGCCCCTCGGGGGTGATGCGGAAAACGGCCAGGAAGCGCTGCGCGGCGCTCTTTTCGGCAGTAGCGAACTCGGCGTGCCACTGATTCGCATAGACGAGCGGTTTGCCGTCGGCCCCCGCGCGGTTCTTCCAGTTGACAGCCGGCGAGAAGAAGCGGTCGTGCACCTCGGGGCACAGCCCGCCGTCGGTGAAGAGATCCATGCGCCCTTCGGCCAGACCGTTCGAGGCCGACACGGCGGAAGCGCCGGCGGCCGTCAGGCGGTTGTGGCTGTGCAGCAGCCAGGTCCACCGCACGGGCTGGCGCGCAGCCAGTTCGTCGTAGACGACGATGACGTCGGGCTTCAGGTAGACGAAGTGGCGGCGGAAGCGCGTGATGCCGGGGTCGCCGAAACCGTTCTCGGCCGTGTACTCCACGCCCGACTGCTGCATGCGGTCGATCCAGAAGGGCGTGCGCATCTCGTCGTAGGCGTGCGTGGCGTCGCCCAGCGTGTAGGTCATCGCCTCGCTGTCGGCGAAGCGCGCCAGCCAGCCGTAGCCGTTTTCGCCGATGACCTGCGCCAGATTGTCGGCCAGGATCGTATTGTGGCCCCGCGTGCGGTAGTGCATCAGCGTGTGCTTGTCGTTGAAGTTGGAGTAGTAGCCCGTTCCGCCGAAGAGCTGACGTCCGCCGTAGCTGATCGTGAAACCGTTGTGGGCGGCATGCGCATGCCCCGTGGAGCCGAACGGCAGGGCGAAGAACGAAGCCATCAGGTCGTCGCGGCTGTCGGCCGGATCGCTGTGCATGAGCGAGAAGCCCGCATCGGGATAGAAGCGCGAGGTCAGAGGCTGCGGAGCCCGCGGCTCCACCGAGTCGACCGGCTTGTCGGTCAGGATGCGGTAGAGGCGGAACGTGCGCGCCTTATGAAGCGTCGCAGGATCGTCGCCGATCAGCCGGTCGGCATACCACCGCGCCTCGGGGCTCGCCAGCTCGCGGGCCAGCGCATCGGCGAAGCCCATATACTGCGCGGGCGGGGTCCGGAGCTTGTCGTAGTCGTCGCCGAAGCCCGTGGCATAGGAGTTCTTCGGGAAGGAGTAGACGAGGAATCCCGGCAGGTTGCGGTACCACGGGAGGTCGAAGAAGTCGACGCCCGTCAGGCGCGTGAGGACGAACGGAATGTAGACGAACGACACGAGGTTGGCCTCGAAATAGCTGTTGCCGTCGTGCCAGCCGCCGTCGTCGCCCCCCAGGATCGGGAAGCGCGAGCACCACACCTCGTAGCCGTAGCGCACCCACTTCTCGGCATCGGGCAGGTCGCCCGCCGTGGCGATCGAGGCGAAGAAGAAGTTGCGGAACGTATGCTGCCAGACGTGGTTGTCCATCGAGTGGGTTTCGAAGTGGCGGACATAGTGGCGGTAGAAGTATTCGCCGCGCACGCGGATCGCTTCGAGCACGGCGGCCCGCTGGTCGTCGGTCATGAAGTCGCAGGCCGTATCGTAGGCCACGGCCAGACCGTACATGATGGCCGAACGGTTGAAATCCTCCGACGTGGCGTCGCTGTCGACGGGCAGCGAGGCGGCGTGCATCGCATGCTTCACAGCGGCCCGGGCGAAGCACTCCTCGCCCGTGAGCAGGTAGGCGATCGAGAAGTCGACGGCCGGCTGCGTCACGACCTCGCCGAACTTGTGGTACATGAAGTTGATCATCGACCGCTTCTGGAAGTCCGACATGCCCGTCGTGTCGCGCGGACGGGTCGGAGCCACGGGAACCAGATCCATGTCGAGCTGCTTGCGGGCCTGGCGCACCAATCCCCGCGCCTCGACATTGCGCTGCGCCCGCTCGCGGAACGCGGCGACCCGGTCACGGGTGACGTAGAGGCGGAAGTGCGGCGTGGAGGCGATGCGGCTCACCAGTTCGTCGCCCGTAGGGGTCGCGAAGCGGTGCGACGAGGCGTCGACCTCGAAGTCGCAGACCTCCGACCGGCGGGAGGTGCCGTCCGGGGCGATCGTCGTCACGCGCCAGTAGTAATGCCCCTCGGGCAGCGGCGTGTGGGGCGTGTAGACGGCCCACTCCTGCGCCGAAACGGTCGTCCGTTCGGGAAGGAACTCCGGGGTATCGGAGAGCTCTACGCGGTAGTGCTCCCTGACGTTCAGATCGGCGGGCCACAGCAGCGCCGGAGCGTTCCGACGCACCGCAACGCCGTTCGCCGGCGAGGCCCATTCGCGGTAACGGGGATGCAGCGACCTCTTGTCGAGGTGCTTCTCGGCCGGCAGGGTCTGCGCCCCGACGGCGGTTGCGGCGCCCAGCAGCGCCGCGAGCAGCAGATGTTTCATGAACGCGATTTTTTGAAGAGTTCCGAGAGCGTCGTGCGGCGGTTGGTCACCAGGGGCCGCGCCCAGAAAGCGATGCTGACGATGTAGCCGATCGTCAGGCAGACGAAGAGCAGCGCCGTGCGCAGCCCGCAGAGGTCGCCCAGCCACCCCACGACGAGCGGACCGACGGCACCGCCGGCGATACCCGTGCAGAGGATTCCGGCGAACGAGCCGTGATAGCGGTCGACGGAGTTCAGGGCCGTGGACATGATGATGGAGAACATCACCGAGATCGAGCATCCGACGGCCGGGAAGGCGGCCACGGCGACGGCGGCATTGCCGTAGAGCGCTGCGAGCAGCGAGGCGACGGCCAGCAGGCCCGAGACCTTCAGCACCTCTTTCGAGTCCCAGATCTTCAGTGCGAAGAGCCCTGCGAGGCACCCGATCGACATGTAGCCCCAGAAGCGGCCGACGACCGGAGCGCCGACCGTCTGCGGATCGAGCCCGTGGTAGGTGCGCAAGAACTCGGAGATCCAGTTGGCAACGCCCTGTTCGGTAGCCGTGTAGGCCAGCATCCCCAGGAAGAAGAGATAGACGTAGCGGTTGCGCAGCAGCTCGCGGTAGGAGTGCCAGCCGCCGCTGCGCTCGTCGTCCTGCAACTCGATGCGCGGGAAGCGCACGCACAAAACGACGGCGACCGTCGCGACGAGGATCGCGGCGAAGAGCCAGTAGAGCGACACCCACGGCAGATCGGCCGGGGTCAGGGTCTCCAGCACCCCGGCGAGTCCCGTCAGCCGGCGTCCCGACGTGAGGCGTTCGACCAGCCCGGAGTAGACGAACGGACTGACGAACGACGCGGCGCCGAAGACCAGCTGCCCCATGACGGAGAAGAAGGCGAAGTTCTCCTCGCCGCCCGCCACGCGTGTCAGCGGATTGATCGTGGTCTGCAACATGGCCATACCCAGCCCGATGGTGAACGACGAAGCGAGCAGCACGGGGAAGGTCGGCACGAGGGCGAAGAGGAGCGATCCGGCGAGCGGCAGGGCGAAGCCTGCGGCGAGGACCGTCTTCTGGCTGAAGCGCTCGATCATCAGCCCGGCCGGAATCGACATGATGCCGTAGGCCAGGAAGAACGACATGGGGATGAAGCCCGCCAACGCGAGGTGCGCGAGCCGGAAGTTGTCGATGATATCGGGGATCAGCGGCCCGATGATGTTCGTGATGAACGAAATCACGAACCAGAAGCCCATGATGAGGGCGACGATGGCGTAATTACGCTGTTTCATGGTTATTCGTTGATTATCAGACCGGCGGCCCCGAGGCATCCGGCCCGGTTGCCGAGCGTGGCGGCGACGATCCGCGTGCCGGCGCCGCAGACCGGCATGGCGCGGCGCGCCACCCGTTCGCGCAGGGCTTCGAAGTAGAACTCCCCCGCCTCGGAGATTCCGCCGCCGATGACGACCCGCTCCGGAGCGAAGATATTGATGAGGCTCGCCACGCCGAACGACATGAACTCCCAATGCTCCTCCATCGCCGCGACGGCCGTCGGGTCGCCCGCGCGGTAGAGCGCCACGAGCATCTCGCCGTCCTGCGCCGCGGGAACGATTCCCGCCGCCGTGCAGCGTTCGCGGTAGCGGCGCACGAGGGCCGCCGTCGAGGCGTAGTGTTCGAAGCATCCCGTGCTGCCGCAGGCGCACGGCTCGCCGTCGCACTTGAGGGCGATGTGTCCGAGCTCCGTGCCGCGGTTGCCGAAGCCGCCGAAGAGGCGGCCGCCGATCAGCACGCCGCCGCCGATACCCGTGCCGACGGTGAGGAACACCACATCCGAAGCGCCGCGGCCCGCACCGTAGAGCGTCTCGGCCAGGGCCATGAGGTTGGCGTCGTTCTCGGCCCGCACGGGAAGCCCCGTCGCATCGCCGAGCAGCTTCGCCAGGTCGACGTTCTCCCAGCCGGGGATATTCTCGGCCCCTCCGGCCACGACGCCCTCGGGCGTCACGACTCCCGGCGTGCCGACGCCGATCCCCTCGGGAGCGAAACCGAGTCGCGCCGCTTCGGCGCAGCAGATCCGGGCGGCTTCGATCAGCTGTCCGCCGACCGCTGCGGCGCCCTCGGCCGCCCGGCTGGGGAGCTTGCCCGAGAAGAGCACCTCCCCGCCGGATGCGACCAGCGCATATTTCACCGCGGTACCGCCCAGGTCGATACCCACGGCATAACGTCGGGCTGCCATACGCACTAAGCCCTTTCGACCCAGATGGGCGTCGACCAGCCCCACTGTCCGTCGCGCTGACGCACACGCACGTAGTAGTAATCGGTGTCGCGCTCGGCCTTGTCGTCGACCATATAGTGTCCCACCGCGAAGCCCGAAACGGGCACCGCACGGCCGAACTGCACGGCCTCCGAGAGCCATCCGCGCAGGAAGTGCGCCCGCGAACCGGCCAGCAGCTCGTCGAGCGAGTGCTCGAAGGTGTGTCCGTTGAACTCGGCGACGATCTTCCCGCTGCGGGGCATCTCGACGTCGAGGATGACGCCCTGCTGCGCCGGAGTCATGACGTTGGGATTCTTCGACGAGTACATGTCGAGCGCCACGCTCCGTTCGTCGCGCCCCAGCACGCGGTTGACGCGCGTGCGGAAAGCCGCCTCGCCCGGCTGCGGCGAGGTGAAAGCCGCTCCGCGGAAGCAGGTCTGCATGTCGTCGATGCGCCCCTCGGTAAGGCGCACCCGGCCCTGCCAGTGGACATACTCCTCCTCGCGGTTCCAGCCGAAGTTGATCTTCACCTTGGCGCGGATCGTCTCGCCGTCGGGCACGATCGTGCGGTGCGGGGCCCCGAGCCGCGCGACGCACTCGCCGTTCTTGACGATATCCACGTAGTCGAGCTGGTTCTGCCCCTCGACATTGAGGTAGATCTCGCGCTTGCCGCCCCGGATCACCTCGCCCGGACGGGCTCCGTTGATGCGCAGGTCGATCTTGATCTTGTCGCCCGTGACACCGCAGACGCGCCGCTTGCCCATGGCCTCCCAGATGGCGTCGCGGTCGAGCGAGTCGGCATAGACGCCGATGCGGCCGTCGCCGTAGCTGCCCGGGTAGCCGGCGTGCTGGTCCGTGGAGCACATCAGACCGAACTTGTGGCCCTGCTCCAGACCGCAGAGGATCGAGCCCTCCCACGTGCGGGGTCCCATGTCGTGCAGGTAGTCGTAGTCGCCCGAGTCGCTCTCGGCCAGGCCGTGGCGCGAGAACATCTCGACGAAAGGCGTCTGACCGTCTTCGCGGAACGCCGCCCAGTTGTAGCCGCGGAATCCGGTGATGTACCCCATGTGGTGCGGCGTGACGTAGACATCGTACTCCTTGAGCTTCTCCTTCAGATCGGGCACCGACGTGCACTCCACCAGCGGGGCGTTGTAGTCGCGGAAAAGAGCCACGTGATCGCCGTGCTCCATGCTGTGGCACTCGTAGGAGGGGAACGTCAGGAACTTGCCGGGACGGTTGGCCAGTTCGACGGCCCGCAGATAGCGGTCGTAACCGCCCTGGCGCAGACGTTTGAACGCCTCGGTGTGATAGCCGATGACCCAGTTCAGACGCGGATCGTTCTCGCCCGGAATATCGGGCCAGAGGGCGTGGGGCGTCACCGATGCGAAGTCGAGCTGCTCGGCGGCGGCGGCCAGCGCATCCGACAGGTCGCCGTGGCCGTAGGTGACGTTGCAGTGGTTGTGGACATCGCCCCAGAAGACCTTCAGGTCGCGGAGCGAGGGGAAGCCGTTCTTCAGCGTGTCGGGCAGATCGTCGTTATTGCCCGTGAAGACCGAGCAGCCGGGAATGGCGTTCACGGCCGCGAGGCCCAGCAGGCTCCATCCCGAAGTTCTCAGAAATTCTCGTCTGTTCATAAGCGTATTCAGGTTAATTCGTTCGATTCTATATCCAAACAGGTCGGCCGCAGGGGCGGGACCTGCCGAGCCCCGAGGCCCGCAAAGAGATTCTTAATTTTTCAAGTCCCGATGATCACAAGGCTGCCGCCCCCTGGAAAAACTCGGTCACCCGTTCGTCGGGGTCCGTATCGCCGCACTCGCGCTGCAAGGTTTCGAGCTGCTCGCGGAGCTCGGCGCGCACCGCGGCGCAGGCCGGATCGTCGTAGCGGTTGTGCATCTCGTGCGGGTCGGCCTGCATGTCGTAGAGCTCCCACTCGTCGACGTCGTTGTAGAAGTGGATCAGCTTCCACTCCGCCGTGCGGATGCCGTAGTGACGCTTCACCGAGTGCCACGAGGGGTATTCGTAGTAGTGGTAGTAGACGCCCGTGCGCCACTCGTCCGGCACGGCGCCGCCCGAGGTCAGCACAGGGACGAGCGAGCGGCCCTGCATGTCGGCGGGCACTTCGATGCCGGCCATCTCGACGAACGTCGGCGCCAGGTCGATGTTCATGGCGAGGGCTTTCGAGCGCGTGCCGGCGCCGACCGCCTTCGGATAGCGCACCAGCAGCGGCGTGCGCTGGCACTCCTCGTACATGAAACGTTTGTCGAACCAGCCGTGCTCGCCCAGGAAGAAGCCCTGGTCGGAGGTGTAGACGACGATCGTATTGTCCAGCTCGCCGATCTCCTCCAGATAGTCGAGCAGACGGCCGACATTCTCGTCCACGCCCTGAATGACGGCGCAGTAGTCCTTCATGTACTGCTGGTACTTCCAGCGCACCAGCTCCTCGGGCGAGAGCGTATCCTTGATGCGGTGCCACTCGGCGATGCGCGGAGCGTATGCCTCGTTCCAGCGCGCCTTCTCCTCCGAGGTCATGCGGCTGTAAGCGGACTGGAACTGGCGGATGCTGGCGCGCCAGTCGTTGGCGCGCTTCACGTCGTCGCGGTTGGCGTCGCCCGTCTGCTCCAGCTCCCACGACTGCTCCAGCACCTCGGGCTCCAGCAGCTTGAGGTCCCACTCGGGCCACATGTCGCGGCCGATCTCCATCGCCTGTTCGCGGGCGGCGCTACCCCGCCCCGCGTAGTCGTCGAGCAGGTTCGCCGGCTCGGGATAAACCCGGTCGTCGTTGATTCCCAGGTGGCGCTGGGCCGGCATCCAGTTGCGGTGCGGCGCCTTATGGTAATAGAGCATCGCGAAGGGGCGCGACGGATCGCGGCGTTCGAGGAACGCGATGGCCTTGTCGGTGATGACGTCGGTGACGTAGCCCGGCTCGACGATGCGGTCGCCGTTCTCGATGAACTGCGGCGAGTAGTATTCGCCCTGACCGACCAGAATGCTCCAGAAGTCGAAGCCCTGCGGATCGGAATTGAGGTGCCACTTGCCGATCATGGCCGTCTGATAGCCGGCCTCGTGCAACAGCTTGGGGAAAGTCTGCTGATCGCCGTCGAAGGTACGCGAGTTATCCGTGAAGCCGTTCGCGTGGCTGTACTTGCCCGTGAGGATGCAGGCGCGCGAAGGGCCCGAAATGGCGTTCGGGACGTAGCAGTTCTCGAAGAGCATGCCTTCGCGGGCCAGCCGGTCCAGGTTGGGGGTTTCGACCAGCAGGCTGCCGTAGCAGCTCATGGCCTGGGCGGTATGGTCGTCGGTCATCATGACGATGATATTCGGACGACGGGGCTGCTCGCCGCGGCACCCGGCGAGGGCTGCCAGCGAGAGGGGAACGGCGGCGTAACGCACGCCGCAGGTCAGCATTGAACGGTTATTCATGATTTTCGGTTTCGTTTACGAGCGATTCGAGGTTGCGGATCAGCGGCGCCGTATTCGTCTTCACGGCCCAGTCGTACATCTTGGCACGCAGACGCGCCAGCGTGGCGGCATGCCGGCGGTCGACGGCCAGGTTGACCATCTCGCCGCGGTCGCTGCGCAGGTCGTAGAGCTGTTCGCGGTTGCGGCCCCAGCGGTAGAAGACATACTTATAGTCGCCCTCGACGACGCTCCAGCCCTGGATGCCCACGCCCGAGAGCAGCGTCTCGATGAAGACCTCCTCGTGCAGCGTCCGCTGCCGGCCTTCGGCCACCGGACGCAGGCTGCGCCCCCGGTAGCGCTCCGGGTCGAGCCGGATGCCCGCATAGTCGCAGACCGTGGCGTAAAGGTCCAGACCGATATTCGAGAGCGCCTCGTCGTTCACCGCGCCGGCCAGTCCACGCCCCTTGGGCGACTTGACGATCAGCGGGACGTTCACGACCTCTTCGAAGAGGGCCCACTTCTGGTTCCAGCGGTGGGCCGCCACGCCGTCGCCGTGGTCCGAGAGGAGCACGATCGCCGCGTCGTCGTAGAGGCCGTGGCGCTTGAGCACCTCGATCAGCCGGCCTATCTCGCGGTCGACGCGCTCCACGAGCCGGTAGTAGGCGTAGAGGTAGCGCCGCCAGTCGTCCTGCGTATAGGTATACGTATCGTGATAGCGGGGCGAAGCGTCGTGTTCGAGCCGGATGGCCTCGGCCTCGAAGGTCGAAGGCATGAAGTTGGCCGGAAGGTTGGGGCAATCCTCCGTAGCGAAGGGCTCCAGTTCGCCGTACTGCAACGTCTCGAAACGGCCGTACTCGCAGATCTCGTGCGGATCGAGCAGCGAGGCGACCAGGAAGAGCGGCTTGCGGCCGTCGTAGGCGCCGAGCGCCTCGTCGCAGGCGTCGGCCAGCGTCGGGTCGTGCATCTTGGCGATGCCACGGAAACCCGTCCCCTCGGCCGGGAGGTTCACCTCCGGAACGTGCCACTTGCCGGCGTAGAGGCATTCGTAGCCCGCCTCCGACATCCGGATGCCGATTCCCTGACGCATGTCCTCGTCGTTCGGACGAATCGCATTGTCGGTAGCCCCCACTTCGGAGGGCATGCGGCCCGTGATGAGCGACGCGCGGCAGGGACCGCTGAGCGGATAGGGGCAGTAGGCGCGCGTGAAGCGCACGCCGTCGGCAGCCAGGGCATCCATCGCCGGCGTGGAGACGTAGGGGTTTCCGGCGCAGGACAAGGCGCCGGCGGTCTGCTGGTCGGTCATGATGACGATGACATTGGGCCGTTTCGGCGCAGCGGCCCGGGCCTCGGAGGGCGCCAGGGCGAGCAGGGCGAGCGGTCCGGCGACCGCCGTTCGCCCGGTAAGATCTTTCAGTCGATTCATGGGTCGTAAATGCGTTTTTCGGCAAGAACAAAATTACGACAATTTCACGGAGCCCACCCCGCAGATTGTCGCCGAAAAACGCGATGGCGTCCAAAAGGCTTTCGTTTTTGTAGAATCGAACCCCAAATTTGTCCTATCGGAACATCCGCAGGGCTCCGACTCGACAAATTCGGCATCGGATTGCACAAATTCGAAACCTCCGTGAAGAATATCCGATACACTTTGGGCATTATCGAAAGCGGAAAACACCGCGAAATCCTACCTTTGTGTCATGAAAAACTTCCGACTGCTACTCCTGTTACTGATCGCCGCGCCGGCCGGAGCCCGGACGCCGGCGCTCGACCTGCTCGACCTTTCGCGGCCGGGCCTCGAAACCGTCGCGGCCTGCCGGGCCGCCGGCGACGACCGCGCGGCCGCCGAAGCGCTGCTCGCCTACTACCGCGGACGCACCGACGTCGTATGTCCCGACATCGACCCCGAACACGTGCAGCCCACGCCCGAGGAGCGGCGATGGGCCGACGAGGGGCTCGACCACCGCTTCTTCGTCCACTCGGGCTACCAGCCCTCCTATTATTACGGCGAGGATATCGACTGGCAGTACTGGCCCGTCAAGGACAACGAGCTGCGCTGGCAGCTCCATCGCATGAAGTGGTGGCTGCCGATGGGCAAGACCTTCCGGGCCACGGGCGACGAACGCTACGCCGCCGAATGGTGCGCGCAGTACCGCGACTGGATCCGCAAGAACCCGCTGACCGAATACTGCGACGAGGAGGCCGATGACTGGACCCGGGCCGACAACGTATACTTCGCGTGGCGTCCGCTCGAAACGAGCGACCGGCTCGAATTCCAGATCCACCAGTTCCTCTGCTTCCTGCCCGCCGAGGCGTTCGACGCGGAGTTCCTGCTCGACTTCCTCGAAAACTACCACCGCCATGCGGAGCACATCACCCGTCATTTCTCGGCCTCGGGCAACCACCTGCTCTTCGAGGCGCAGCGCCTGATCTTCGCCGGGGTCTTCTTCCCCGAGTTCCGCGACGCGGCCGCATGGCGCGAACGGGGCGTGGAGATCCTCGACCGCGAGATGGCCAAGCAGGTCTACGACGACGGCATGCAGTACGAGCTGGATCCGCACTACCACCTCGAATCGATCAACATCTTCTTCAAGGCGCTCCGCATGATGGACGCCAACGGCTACCGCGGCGAGTTCCCGGCCGACTACCTGGCCACCGTCGAGCGGATGATCGACGTGCACGTCGCCTGCTCGTTCCCCGACTATACGACGCCCCTGTTCAGCGACAACCGCCGCCACGACCGCGACATGCTCCTCGACATCTACCGCCAGTGGACCGAGGTCTTCCCCGACAACGCCGCCGTGCGCCGGCTGGCCACCGAGGGTCGCGAAGGAGCGGCGCCCGAATACCTCTCGCGCGCGTTCCGCACGTCGGGATTCTACGCCCTGCGCAACGGCTGGGAGGCCGACGCCACGGCGATGGTCCTCAAGGCGGGCCCTCCGGCATTCTGGCACAACCAGCCCGACAACGGCACGTTCGAACTCTGGTCGCACGGACGCAACTTCCTGCCCGACTCGGGCTGCTACCTCTACGGCGGCGACCGGGAGGTATTGCAGCTGCGCGAGTGGTTCCGCCAGACCTGCGTGCACAACACCCTGACGCTCGACGGCCGCAACCTCGAACGCACCGACTCGAAGCTGCTGCGGTGGAGCACGGCTCCCGGCCTGACGACGCTCGCCGTCGAGAATCCCTCCTACGAGGGGCTGACCCACCGCCGCACGGTGTGGTTCGTCGACGACCGCTTCTTCGTGATTCTCGACGAGGCGGAGGGCGAGGCCGCCGGACGCGCGGCGGTGCACTACCACCTGATCGAGTGCGATCCGGACGAGCAGGCGGCGGCCTGCGCCGTGACGACCCGCTTCGAC
>CAMWWU010000073.1 GCA_947178025.1 uncultured Alistipes sp.
TCGGCGTCGGCAGGGGTTTCGTGCGCCAGGCTCTCTACGGGCGGAAGCCCCTTCGACTCGGGGGTGTCGTGCAGCCAGAGCAGGATCAGCGCGACGCCGAGGGCTCCGGCCAGCGCCGAGCCGAAGAATCCGGCCTGCCATCCCGCCAGCGTGACGATCGACCCCACGAAGAGGAACGAGAAGAACTCGCCGAGGTTGTGGCTCGCGGAGAAGAATCCGTAGTAGGTGCCGCGTTCGCGCAAGGGGTACCAGCGCGAGAGGGAGATGATCGCCGGGGGTGCGCCCATGGACTGGGCCCAGCCGTTGAGGCCCCACATGACGGCGAACGAGAGGAAGATCACGGCCGTGGGGATCGCCGAGTGCGCGAGCCCCATCGCTCCCATCAGGGCGTTGGCCGCCGTGGAGACGACGAGACCCGTGGCCATGAACCGTCGGATGTTGCAGTAGTCGGCGACGAATCCGTTGACGAACTTCCCGACGGCGTAGGCGAAGAGGAGCGCCGAACCTACGGCGCCGAGCTGCGTCGCATCGAGGACGCCGCTGTCGAGCACGGGTTTCTTCATCACGTTGAGGCTCGTGCGGCAGACGTAGTAGAGGCTGTAGCCGAGCGTCGCGGCCGCGAAGGCCTGCAACCGCAGCCGGCGGTAGAGCTTCGTGCGCGCGGCCTCGTCCAGATCGAGGGCCGGGGCCGGGGCGCTGATGCGGTAGAAACGGGCGAAGCGGTTCATGGCCTCAGTCGTGCAGTCCCCGCGAGCGGAGGTAGTTCAACAGCAGCTCCGGCCGGTCGGTCTGGATCAGCGTGGCGCCGAAGCCGACCAAACGGCCGTAGACCTCCTCGCACGAGGAGGTGAGGGCGGTGTCGTCGTCCAGCCCGCCGCACAGCGACGGCCAGAGCGAATTGACCCACAGCCTGGAGCCCTGCGCCACGACCTCCCGCATGCAGGCTTCGACCTCGGGGGTAAGGCGGTCCCAGCACACCTCGTAGGCCAGCGGCACGGTGCCCGTCGTGCGGTATTCGTCGAAGAGGGCCTTGCCCTGCGGCTTGAGGATGTCGACGATGGGCATGTACATCATGTTGCGGGGATGCTCCGCGAACTTTTCGGCTACGGCCGCTACGGGGTGCTTGCCCTTGATGAGTACCTGGTCGGTCATGCCGAGCTCCTCGGTCAGGGCCAGCACCAGGTCGTAGTATTCGTAGCCCTGGTCGACGTTCACGACGATGCGGTCCTTGCATACCGCGAGCGCCTCGCGCAGCGTCGGCATGCGGTGCGCGGTCTTGACGTTGTGGCCCGTGCGCAGGACGCAGCGGCGGATCGAGTCGTAGTCGATCTCGCACACGAGCCCCTTGCCCGAGGTCGTGCGGTCGATGCTCTTGTCGTGGCAGAGCACCAGTACGCTGTCGGCCGTCAGCTTGAGGTCGAGCTCCATGATGTCGACGCCCATGGCGATCACCGACTCGATGGCCGGAATGGAGTTTTCGGGCCAGTTGCGCCAGTCGCCCCGGTGCGAGGCGACCAGTACCCGGTCGGTTGCGGGATCGTGCAGCGCGGCGACGATCGAGGCGGCGCGGCCGTCGGACGACGGCGCGGGGGTGGTGGCGCAGGAGCTCAGCAGGAGCCCCGACGCGGCGAGGAAGAGCGATTTCTTCATAATTCAGTCGGTATGGTTCGGTTCGTATTGTTCGTAATCGGTGGGCAGCACCCAGTTCGACTGCTCCCAGGGGATGATTTCGCCGGCGACGGTCCGTTCGAAGACGCGCTCCTTGCCGGGCTTGTCGTAGGGGTAGCGGTCGAAGATGTCGCCGTCGTCGCCCGTGCGGGGGTCGCCCTGTTCGCGCAGGGCGGCGAAGAGTTCGTCGCGCAGGGCCTGGAGCCGCTCCCGGCAGGCGGGATCCGCGGCCCGGTCGTGCAGGCACTCCGGGTCGCTCGCCACATGGTAGAGCTCTTCGGCCGGACGGGGACCCATGCTGAGAAGGTAGTAGCGCCGGTCGGCTCCCGAGCGGAAGAGTTGCAGGATGCTCGTCTTGGTCGGCGAACTGTCGATGTCGCGGTAGCCCGTTTCGGGGTTTCCGCCGGGCAGCAGCCACGGCTTGAGGTTGCTGAGGTAGAGCCATCCGTCGCGCACGATGCCCCGGATCGGATAGCCCTGATCGGCGGGGCGTCCGTTGTCGTGGCGCTCGCGTCCCAGCAGCACGCGGCTGCGCAGCGCCGCATGCGGGTCGTCGCTCTGTCGCAGCAGCGGCAGGAGGCTGCCGCCCGCGAGGGGCTGCATGCCGCACGCCGCGGGGTCGGCTCCTGCCGCTTCGAGCAGCGTCGGGGCGATGTCGACGAACGAGACGCAGGCCCTCTCCCGGCGTCCGGGTGAGCGCACGCCCCGCGGCCACATGACGGCCAGCGGCAGGTGGTGGGCGTATTCGTACTGGGTCCCCTTGCCGCGCGGAAAGGGCATGCCGTTGTCGGAGGTGACGATGACGAGCGTATTGTCGAGCAGCCCGAGCTCTTCGAGCCGGGCGAGCATGCGCCCCAGGTGGCGGTCGTAGTGCTCGATCTCGAATCCGTAGTCGAGCAGGTCGTTGCGCACGGCCTCGTTGTCGGGCCAGAAGGCCGGCACGCGGTCGATCTGGTCGAGGGTGCGGCCTCCCTCGGCCGCGCCGCTGCCGTATGCGTAGCGGCGGTGCGGCTCGCGGCACCCGAACCAGAAGAACCACGGCTGCGACGGATCGCTGTGTTCGGCGAGGAAATCGTCGAAATTGGCGGCGTAGTCGTTGTCGAGGATCTCGGGGGTCGGGGGCGTCGCCTTGCGGCGCTGGTAGGGGGTGCCGGTCAGCCGGCGCTTGTGTCCCTCCTTCGTGCCGGGATCGCCCGGGGCCCACCCCTTGCCGGTGAAGGCCACGGCGTAGCCCGCCGCTTCGAGCGCCTCGGTGAAGACTCCGAGCTCCTCGGGGAAGCGGCAGATGTGGTTGCCGGCCTCGCCGAGCTGCCACGGGTAGCGTCCCGTGAGCAGCGAGGCCCGCGAGGGCGCCGACTTGGCGTTGGGCGTGTAGCAGTTCTCGAAGAGCACGCCCCGGGCCGCCACGCCGTCGAAGGCGGGCGTCGAGACCCACGGACAGCCGTAGGCCCCGAAGTGGAGCCACGAGGCGTCGTCCGCGATGCAGAAGAGGATGTTCGGCCGCGGGCGGGCGGCCTCCGGACGGGCTTGTGCGGCGGGCAGGGCGCCGAGCAGCGCGGTCCCGCAGCATAACAGATGTCGTCGGTGCATGGATAGGCGGAAAATGGGGCGGTGCGATGCGGAAACCGGCTCCGGACCGGGTGTGCGGCCCGGAGCCGGTTCGGATCGTCCCGTCGGGGTTACTCGAATGCGGGGCCGTTTTCCGTCATCTTCCACCGCCGCAGCGTCACGGCGGGTTTGGCGGCGAGCGTTTCGGTCGTCGTTGCGTCGAAGATCGCGGCTCCGGCGTTGAGCGCTGCGGCGAAGTCGGGGCAGGACTCGCCGCTCGAAGCCACGTTCACGGCGCCCGACTTCATCCGGTCGAGCGTCAGCAGGGCGCCGGTGGTCGTCTTCCAGACCGTACCGGCGGCCTTGTCGTTGGCGACGAGCGCCCCGGCCTTCGAGGTCGTGCAGTCGGCGTTGCCGTAGATGTTTTGCAGGTTGCCGATCTTGCTGTAAGCTACGGCCGAGCAGTAGGTGCCGTTGGCGTCGATCGCGGCGAGGGTCGAGTAGCTGTTGACGACGAAGCTGTCGTTGCCCACGAACCCGACGATGCCGGCGATGTTGTTGTTGCTCGACGCGATGCGGTCGATCAGGCTGTAGCAGTTGACGACGTAGGCACCCTTGGTCAGACCGCCTACGATGCCGCCGCAGTTCTCCGCCTTGGTCGCCGTCTTGGCGTCGATCTCGCCGCCGAGGTGCGCGCAGTTGACCACCACGCCGGTCTCGGTGTTCTGGCCCGCGATGCCGCCGATGTACGACGCTGCGGCCGTGCCGGTGAGCGTGCCGCGGAACGTCGCGCCGTCGATCGTGCCCTTGTTGATGCCGGCCACGCCGCCGAAATCGCGGTAGGCGGAGGCGAGTGCGGCCTCTACGGCGAGGTGCTTCACCGTACCCAGGTTCGTGCGGATCGGACCGAACTCCTTTTCGTCGGCGTTGGCAGCCTCGATGCCCTTCATCGCGAAGCCGGCGCCGTCGAGCGTCCCTTCGAACTGCGCCCAGGCCGTGAAGGGCTTGCCGGTGAAGTCGATGTCGGCCGTCAGCCGGTAGCAGGCGTCGGCGGGGTAAACGCCCGTGGCGTTGTTCATCGACGCGGCGATCGCGTTCCAGTCGCGGGCGGAGTCGAGCCGGAACGGATCGGCCTCGGTGCCGGAGCCTTCCACCTCGTCGGGGGTGTAGGTGATATTCAGCTGCACGCTCACGGGGCAGTGGTCCGACGGGTAGATGCCGCCGATGACGGAGTCGTCCGTGCGGTAGGAGAGCAGTTCGGCTTCGCCGCGGACGTAGATGTAGTCGATGCGGCGCGACTCGTCGGACAGGTCGGTCGTGGTCTTGTGGCTCTGGAACGTGCCTACGGGACCGTAGACGTTCGCGACGGGCGTCGCCGTGCGGGCGTCGCTCCAGTGGCTGCGCAGCGTGGCGGAGGCCGCATCGTCGGGGGCGGCGTTCATGTCGCCCACGAGGATCGAGGGGAGTCCCTCGGCGTTGTAGGCCTGTTCGCGCTCGACGAGCAGTTCGGCCGCCTTGGCCCGGGCGTTGGCGCTCAGCGGGCCGTGGGTGACCATCAGCAGGAACTTCTTCCCGGTGGTCCGGTCCTTCACCGTCGCGGCGCACGCGATGCGGTGGTAGCCGGTTTCGTCCCAGCCGTAGCTTACCTCGTCGGGCGTCTCCGAGAGCCAGAAGCCTCGGCGGTCGGAGAGCTCGAAACGGTCGGGGTTCCAGGCGATGCCGCACGCTTCGCCCACGGTGCCGCTCAGGTTGTCGCGGCCGAAGAACCACCATTCGTAGTTGCCGCCGGCCTGGCCGACCAGCACGGGGAGTTCGTTCTTGATCGTCTCGTCGGCCTCCTGGAATCCGAAGATGTCGAAGGCGTTGGCGACGATCGACTGCGCCAGAATCGTGCGGCGGTTCGTCCAGAGGTAGTCGCCCGTGCCCTTGGTCGAGATCCAGAGGTTGTAGGTGCCCAGCTTGAGGGCCGAGGCGCCGACTTCGGGGTCGTCGGGGGTGGGGTCGGACGGAGCGGTCGTGCCGTCGTCGCGGAGGTTCAGGACGGTGGCGAAATCATCCTCGCAGCCTGCGGCGAAGAGGCTCGCGAGGCAGAGGCAGGCTGCCCATATCGTGTTTTTCATTTCGATCGGTTTTTTAGGGGGCTATCCGCAGCGGGTGCGGATAGCCCCGCAGGGTTGTTATTTCTGATAGTTGCAGTGACCGGCGTTCTGTCCGTACTGCGCCCAGGGCGAGTCGGCCGGACCCGACGTGCCGGGAACCGATACCGAGTAGACCTTCAGCTTGCCCGCGGCGGCATCGGTGCCGATGAAGTAGGCGGCGCCGTCGACGGGCGAGAGGGTGGGCGAGCCGAAGATGGCGTCGGCCACCTTCTCGCGGCAGACCTCGGTGCAGGAGGCGCCGTTGTCCTGAAGGACGATGTAGCAGCCGTCCTCGGTGCAGAAGTGGATGCGGCCCAGGTCGTCGACCGCCGGAACGCTCGTGCTCTTGGCGCTCAGGGCGTAGCTCCAGCGGGTGGAGCCGTTCGAGGTGTTGAGCGCGTAGAGGTTGTAGGGCGATGCCGCGTCGGTGATCGTGTAGAGGGTCGTGGCGTCGGCATTGAGCGAGGCGCCCGTGGCGCTGAAGCCTGCGTCGAGCGTCTGCGACCAGACGGGGGTCTTCGCGGTCGTAGCCGTGAGCGCCGAACAGTCGAAGCAGGCGATGTTCCACGAGCCCGAACCGTTGATCTTGCCGCCGACGTAGATGCGGTCGCGGTCGTCGACGCAGAGCTGGAAGTGGCCGCCGGTGAGGATCGAGCCGGGCGTGAAGGCCGAAGCCGTAGGGACGGCCGACCAGCCGAAGGTGGCGTCGGAGAGCAGCAGACCGAAACCGTAGTTGCCCGATACGGGGAATACGACGGCGCCGTTCTTCAGACCGACGGCCGAGCCGTCGGCGCCGCCGTTGGCCGGCTTCACCGTGGCGAAGTTCTTGCCCGTGGCCTTCTCGAAGCCGCGGATGACGCCCAGCGTGCCGCGGTTGCCCACGATGACCGACGTCGGGGTGATGCACGGGGTCGAGTAGTAGATTCGGTCGCCCTGCGAGTAGGCCGTGCCGTTGTTCCAGCGCGGGATGCCCGTCTCGCCGTCGAACGCGTAGGCGTGCGTGGTCGCCGCCGGACTGCCGTTGCCGTGAGCCACCCAGTAGACCGTGCCGTCGGCGTCGACCGAGGGGTAGGAGACGTAGGTGCCGGCGGATACGTTGTCCCGGGCGGCCGCGTCGTAGATCCACCGTTGCGTGCCGGAGGTCATGTCCAGACCGATGATGCGGCTCTCGCTCGACGTGAAGTAGATGTAGCCCAGGTCGCTGACCGCCACGACGCCGGCCGGGCAGATCGCCGAGCTTTCGGCGACGGCCGTCGACCAGTTGACCGTAAATTCGGTGATGTCGCCCGCACGGACGTTGATCGCCTTGGTCAGGGAGCTCGACGCGCCGCGGTCGTCGGTGACTTGCAGCGTGATGCGGAATACGCCGGCCGAGGCGAAGGTGTAGGAGATGCTTTCGCCCGTCAGGACGGAGCCGTCGGGCAGCGTCCACTCGCAGGCGGCGATCGCTCCGTCCTCGTCGGTCGAGGTGCTGGTGAAGATCACCTCGGTGCTGGTGCGGACGGCGGCCGGGGAGTAGGTGAAGGCGGCCGTCGGGGCGACGTTGGCCGCGTAGACCCGGATCGTGCGCATGGCCGACGCCTTGTTGCCGTCGGCGCCCCAGGCCGTCAGCGTGACGGTGTATTCGCCCGGCGTCTTATAGAGCACGGGATCGGGTTCGAGGTCCTCGGACCAGTTGCCCTCGCCGGCGAAGCCGAAGTGCCAGAAGCAGCGGGAGAGGGTCGTGCCGTCGACTGTCGTCCGGTTGCGGAACGCGACGTAGGTCTCGCCGGCGATGATCTCCTCGCTGTCGTCGAACTCGATGACCGGTTCGATCGTCGAGGCGTAGGCCAGGTCCGCATCGCCGCTGTCGGAACAGCCGGCCGTGAGCGCGAGCGCCGCGGCCGAGAGAAAGGATATGATGTGTCGTTTCATGAAGCTGTGTTTTTAGCGTTTGCCTTTGGTTTTGAGGTATGCGTCCATCTCGGGCGGATAGTCGCACTGGATGACGTCGAGCCCGGCTCCGACGAAGAGGTCCATCTGCGCGGTGTTGCCGCTCAGGAAGGCCGAACCGTAGTCGTCGAGCAGGTTGCTCACCGAGATGCCCCGGGCGTTGACCGTCGAGAGCCACGAGAGGTTGCCGGCCAGCGTGGCCGTCGAGGTCTGGATCATGTACCAGGGCCGGTGGGCGAGCATCGCCGTGAGCTGGTTGGCGGTGTTGGCGTGCGGGGCGATGATGCCCGGAACCTCCTGACGCGAGAGCCATTCGGCATTGGCCGATCCGCTGCTGCTGCCGCCCACGTAGAACTGCACGCGGTCCAGACAGCCGCAGCGCTTCACCACGTCGTAGACCTTTTCGAGTCCGGCCGGGTCGATGCTGCTGTCGCTGCACTTGTCGATGTTGAACCAGATCTTGCCCCGCAGCTCCATGAGGACCTCTTCGAGCGTGGGCACGTAGTCGGAGGTGACGACGCCGTTGGTGGTCTTCAGACGGTACTTCCTGATCTCCTCGTAGGTGAAGTCCTTGACGTAGCCGTAGGTGCCCGAGCTGTTGACGTAGTCGGTGAAGCGGTTGAGGTAGTCGTCGTGCAGGCAGATCACCACGCCGTCCTTCGTGATCTGTACGTCGGTTTCGATCAGCTCCACGCACCCCAGCTCCACGCACTTGCGGTAGGCCGACAGCGAGTTGGGCGCCAGGTCGTAGCCGCCCTTGAAGTTGCCGCGGTGGGCCATGATCCACATCTTGCTGCGGTCGAAGTGCTGGCAGGCGTAGCTGAGGCTTTCGCCTGCGACCTGGAGCCGCCGCGAGAGCTCTTTGGCCGAGCCGTCCGCGAAAGCGATCGATGCCGTGACATCGTAGGTGCCGTCGGCGGCGTACTGATGCGTGACCGGGCTCTCCGCGCCGGTCGTCCGCCGGGCCTCGCTGCCGTCGCCGAAGCGCCATTCGACGCTCGCGACCCCCGGAATCCGGTTGAGCGATGCCGTGACGTGCTCCATGCGGGCCGGGTAGTCGTTGCTCAGGACGATCGCCACGTCGGAGTCGTTGACCGCCACCCGGGCCGTGTAGGAGTCGAGCGAGTTGTCGGTGCCTTTGACGATGGCCGTCACCGTGTAGACGCCCGCTTCCGCATAGCTGTGCACGGGCTCCCGCTCCGACGAGGTGGTTTTGTCGCCGAAGTTCCAGGTGGCCTGCGCGACCTGGGCGGAGGGTTCGATGCGGAATGCGATCCGGTCGCCCTTGGCCGGAGCTTCGGGCGTCCAGACGATTTTCGGTTTGCCGCCGGTCGATCCGGGATTCTCGGGACCGGGGACGCTCTCCTCGCCGCCCGACGAGCAGGCCGTGGCGCCGAGAAGCGTCGCGCAGAGCAGCGACAGGATGTATGCGATAGGTCGTATCATGATTTTCGGTCGTGCGTGGTTATTCTGCGGTGTATCCGGGGTTCTGGTAGAGCCCCTCGGGGTTGAGGATCCGCTCGTTGTAGGGGATCGGCAGCAGCAGGTCTTTCAGACCGAAGTTGGAGTTGACGGCGTTGTAGTGCTCGATCATCTCCATCCGGTCGTACATGCGCAGCATGTCCTGCCAGCGCAGCCCCTCCTGGATGAACTCGAACAGCCGCTCGTCGTAGATGCCCTGGCGCAGGTCGCTGCCCGACCAGTCGCTCAGGCCGGCGCGTTTGCGGACCATGTTGAGCCACGTCCGGGCCGACGGCAAGTCGTTCGACCAGTAGCAGGCCTCGGCCAGCATCAGCGCCACGTCGGCGTAGCGCAGGAGCACCCAGTTGTTGCCGCCGTAGCCGTCGGGGCCGCACTCCAGGTCGGCGTACTTCATCGTGTGGTAGTAGTCGATGCCCGACGAGGTGAACTTGCGCAGGAACTCGCGGCGGACGTCGGCCGGATCGAACCGGTCGTAGATCTCCACCGTCGTGCAGTTGTAGGCCTGTCCGGTCTTCATCGAGGTGATGCCGGTCTGGGTAGGGCCGAACTGGTAGTTCCAGGCCGAGCCCAGGTCGGCGTTGCCCTGGATGAAGTTGAGCTGGAAGATGTTTTCGGGACACCCTTTCTGCGTCGACAGCGACCAGACGTTCGCATAGGGGATGTCGCTCAGCGCGCCGAACGTGCGCAGATTCCAGGCTTCGCCCAGCAGTTCGATCGCGGCGGCGAGCGATGCGGCCTTCTCCGCGGCGAAATCCTCGTCGCAGGCCAGCTGCAACCGGGCCTTGCCGGCCAGCGCGTAGGCGGCGGCTTTGCTTGCGCGGCCGCACTCCGAGGCGGGGCAGACGGTGCGCAAGGGGCTGCGGACCGCGAAATCCAGATCGTCGAAGATCGCCTGGTAGACCTGCTGCTTGGGGACGCGCCGGTTGGCGGCGGCCACCTCGTCCTTCGTGGTCAGGTCGGTCAGGATCAGCGGCACGTCGCCCCACTCGGTCACCAGATAGAAGTAGGTCAGCGCACGCAGGAAGCGCACCTCGGCCTCGTAGATGTCCCGCGTGTCGGGCGAGGCGTAGGATACGTCGTCGAGGTGGGCCAGAGCCGTATTGGCTCGGGAGATGGTCTTGTACATCGCCGTGTAGCGGTTGTAGACGTAGGTGTTCTCTTCGGTGAGCGTGAAGTTGTAGAACTGGTACGGGATGCCGCTGTTGGCGCCCGAGTTGTGGCAGACGGTGCTGTGGGCGCGGATGTCGGTGAAGTGGAAGCAGGCGCTGCCCAGGTAGTAGCTCTGCGTCAGGGAGGCGTAGACGCCGCTCACCGAAGCCGCGATGTCGCTCTCCGACGTGTAGTAGTTGCCCGTGGTCGTGGAGTTGGGGTCGTATTCGTCGAGGAAGTCGCAGGCGGCGGCCGAAAGGGCTGCGGCGAGCAGGACGACGAGTTTTCCGATATTGGTTTTCATGGTCGATTAGAAAGTTAGGTTCAATCCGACGGAATAGATGCGCGAGAGGGGATAGCAGCCCCAGTCGAAGCCCGGCAGCAGGCTGCTGGACTTGTACGATACCTCGGGGTTGTAGCCGCGGTAGCCGCTGATCGTAAAGAGGTTGTCGCCGCTTACGTAGACCCGGCAGGAGGCGATGCGCACCTTGTTCAGCCAGCGCTTGGGCAGCGTGTAGCCGAGCGTGATGTTCGAGCAGCGGAAGTAGGAGGCGTCCTCCACGTAGTAGGACGAGAGCTTGAGCGACGTGTTGGTCGTCGAGCTGCGCGAGGCGCCGGGGACGTTGTTGCGGCCCGGCTGCGCGTCGGAGATGTAGCGGTCGGCGACGATGGCGTACTGGTTGGCCGAGCCCTCCATATTATAGAGGTAGTAGTCCTGGAAGTTGATCACCTGACCTCCGTAGGAGTAGGTGAAGCCGGCCGAGAAGTCGAGACCCTTCCACGAGAGCGAGGTCGAGAAGCCGCCCGTGAAGTCGGGATAGGCGTCGCCGATGATCGTCTTGTCGTCGGTCGTGATGAGGTTGTCGCCGTTCACGTCCTGCCAGATCACGTTGCCGTAGGAGAGGTCGTCGAGCGAGTAGCTGCCTACGGCGGGGCCTTTCAGCTCGTAGCCCTCGGGGAACTTGTTGCCGTTTTCGAGGTAGACCTGACGGTCCAGGAGCGCGTTCCGGTAGTCGACTTCCGACATGATGCCGACGGCGTTGTAGCCGTAGAACGAGCCGATCGGATAGCCCTTCTTGGTGATGTGCGAGCCGACCGAGCGCTCCGAGGTGGAGATGATGTCGTCCAGACCGCCCATGTCGACCACCTTGTTGCGGTTGACCGAGACGTTGGCGCTGAAGTTCCAGTTGACCTTGCCCGTCAGCAGCCGCGTGTCGAGCTGGAGGTCGAAACCGCGGTTGCGGATCTTGGCGCCCGACATGTTGGTCGTGGTCGACGTGGCGCCCGAGATCGAGGAGATCGGCGCTGCGTAGAGGATGTCGGTCGACAGGGAGTTGTACCAGTTGGCGATCAGGTTCAGCCGGCCGTTGAAGAAGCCCAGGTCGAGACCGACGTTGGTCTGCGTGGTGGTCTCCCAGCCCAGCGCCGTGTCGGCGAAGGCGCCCTGGTAGGCGGTCGATACGGCCGTCGAGCCGAAGGCGTAGCTGCCCGTCGAGACGGAGGCGATGCTGTTGTAGTTGCCGATGTCGTTGTTGCCGCTCCGGCCCCAGCTGGCGCGCAGGCGGATCGTGGCCACGTCGGCGAGGGCATCCTTCAGGAAGGGCTCGTTCGAGAGGGTCCAGCCGGCCGAAACCGAGGGGAAGTAGCCCCAGCGGTTGTTGATGCCGAAGCGCGACGAGCCGTCGGCGCGGAAGGTGCCGGTGAGCGTG
>CAMWWU010000074.1 GCA_947178025.1 uncultured Alistipes sp.
GCCCAGGGACAGTCCGGAACGGTCCGCGAGATCAAACTCTTCTCGACGGTGATCCTGACCTCCGACAACCAGACGATCTACATCCCCAACAACTCCATCGCCACGGCCATCATCGACAACTATTCGACGGCCGAACTGCGGCGCGTGGACTGGACGGTGAGCATCTCCTACGGCGACGACGTGGATACGGCGCGCCGGGCCGTTCTCGACCTGCTCGCGGCCGACGCGCGCGTGCTGCGCGATCCCGAACCGGTGGTGTGGGTCGCGGCGCTGGCCGACAGCTCGGTGAATCTCTCCGTGCGGGCATGGGTGCGGAACGCCGACTATTGGGGCGTATTCTTCGAAACCAACGAAAAAATCTATAAGCTCCTGCCGGAAAAGGGGATTCGCTTCCCCTTCCCGCAGTTGGACGTACATGTGAACCAAAACTGATTAGCTATGATGAAAAAGATGAAGCAGCTGCTGTTGGCAGCTTTGGCGCTGTGCGTATGCGCCGCCTGCAACGACGAACTCGGTCCCGAGTACTCGACCTATCCCTCGTTCTCCGATTTCACCTACACGCCCCGTTTCGTGACGGCGGACGACACCGTGGATGTCTCGGTCGACATCACGAGCGAATACGGCCTTTCGGCCGCCTGGGTGGTCTACTGTCTGAACGACGACCTGTCGACCTCGAAAACCTCCGGCCGCTGGCTTTACAAGGGCGATTCGGACAAGTCGGTGACGTTCGTTGCGAAGGACGCCATCCCGCAGCAGCCGGCCGGTACGAAGGTGACGTTCCAGGTGCAGGCGCAGACGCCCTACGGAGTGATCGGCTTTACCCAGCTGTATTCCTATACGGTGGAGGAGGGGAGCGAGGCGATGCCGGATGTTCCCGAAATCGACGAAAACTAACTCATTTGCTATTTTATATGGAACTGAAAGAGATTCTGGCCATCTCGGGCCAACCCGGACTTTTCAAATACGTGGCGCAGTCGACCCGCGGCGTGATCGTGGAGTCGCTGCTCGACGGTCGTCGCATGAACGCGTCGGCCACGTCGAAGGTGAGCGCCCTCACCGAGATTTCGATGTACACCGAGGGCGACGACATTCCGCTCGCCGACGTCTTCACCCGCATCTACGCCCACACGGAGGGCAAGGAGGCGATCAGCCACAAGGAGGCGCCCGAAAAGCTGAAGGCGGCTTTCGCCGAGGTGCTGCCCGAGTACGATCGCGAGCGTGTGCACGTTTCGGACATCAAGAAGTGCTTCTCGTGGTTCAATACGCTCGTGAAGGCCGGTTTTACGGAGTTCAAACTCCCGGAGACCTCCGCCGAGGAGGCGTAGCCGCCTTGCTTCTTCGACGAATGGAAAGAGGTTCGGCCGATGGCCGAACCTCTTTTTTTTGTCGGACGGCGGAAGACGATGCCGTCTTGGGCGATGTCCGGGCCCGTCCGGTGGTGCGGGACGGCATTTTTGCACGCTCTTTGCCTCGCGAGGGGCGGCTCGGAGAGCGCGGCGACGCGCAAAAATTCGGCGGCAGCCGGCTCCGGGACGGAAAAACGAAACGAGGAATCGTATGGAAAAGAGAACGAAAAGAGCTTTGGCGCTGGTCGCCCACGACAATATGAAGCGCGATCTGGCGGAGTGGGTGGCATGGAACTGTCGGATGGTGGTCCGGTATCATCTGGTGTGCACGGGAACGACCGGACGGATGGTCGAGAAGACTCTGTGCGATCACATGTCGGAGGAGGAGTGTGCCGACCTGAAGCGCGACCTGCGGATCACCCTGCTCAAGTCGGGGCCGCTGGGCGGCGACCAGCAGCTGGGGTCGCTGATCGCGGCGGGAGAGATCGATGCGCTGATCTTCTTCTGGGATCCGATGTCCGCTCAGCCGCACGACGTCGATGTCAAGGCGCTGCTGCGTTTGGCGACGCTTTACAACGTGCCGACGGCCATCAACCGTTCGTCGGCCGATTTGCTGATCTCCTCGCCGCTCTTCGGAGACGGGGAGTACGAGCCCGCGGTGAAGGATTACCGCGAGTATGTCGAGCGGGTGCTGAAGTAGCGGACCGGCTCCGGGCGGGGCGTCACAGCTCGTGCGACAGCGGTGCGGGGACCGTGCCCGAGAGGTCGAAGTCGCCCCACCGCTCGGCGATCAGGTCGAGTGTCGCGAAGAGTTCGTCGATGTCGAGCGACGTGACGAGCTTCAGACGCGTCTGCTTGAAGTCGGGAAGCCCCTTGAAGTAGTTGGTCAGGTGGCGGCGCATTTCGAGAATGCCTACGTGGTCGCCCTTGATTTCGAGCGATTTCCGGAGGTGTTCGCGGGCGATGGCGACGCGCTCGACGACCGACGGCTGGGGGAGCACCTCGCCCGTGCGGAGGAAGTGTTTCACCTCGCGGAAGATCCAGGGGCGGCCGTAGGTCGCGCGGCCGATCATCACGCCGTCCACGCCGTAGCGGTCGAACATCTCGGCGGCTTTCGGGCCCGAATCCACGTCGCCGTTGCCGATGATCGGGATGCGGATCTGCGGGTTGTTCTTCACGCGGCCGATCAGCGTCCAGTCCGCCTCGCCGCGGTACATCTGGGCCCGCGTGCGTCCGTGGATCGTGAGGGCTGCGATGCCGACGTCCTGCAACCGCAGGGCGATCTCCTCGATGTTCTTCGACTCGTCGTCCCAGCCCAGACGCGTCTTGACCGTCACGGGCTTGCGCACCGCCTCGACGATCCGCCGCGTCATCTCGACCATCAGCGGCACGTCGCGCATCATGCCCGAGCCGGCGCCGCGCCCCGCGATCTTCTTCACCGGGCAGCCGAAGTTGATGTCGATGATGTCGGGATTGGCCGCCTCGGCCATGCGGGCCGCCTCGACCATCGGTTCGATCAGGTGTCCGTAGATTTGAATGCCCACGGGGCGCTCCGCCTCGTCGATTTCGAGTTTCTTGAGCGATTTGGCGGCGTCGCGGATCAGTCCGTCGGACGAGATGAATTCGGTGTATACGACGTCGGCCCCGAACCGCTTGCACATGTAGCGGAACGACGGGTCGGTGACATCCTCCATCGGAGCCAGCAGCAGGGGTTTCTCCCCGAGGTCGATATCGGCGATTTTCATGGTGTATCGGTGGATATTTGCCGCAAAGGTAGTTGTTATTCCGCAATAAAGCGTTAAATTTGCATCCAAATTCTTTCGTTTTATGAATATCGAAAACTTTATTTCGGATGCGGTCCGCCGTTCGGTGGAGGCGCTTTACGGGCCGCTCGCAGACGAGCAGCTGCAAATTCAGAAGACCCGCAGGGAGTTCGAGGGCGACTATACGCTCGTAACTTTCCCGCTGCTCCGACGAAGCCGCAAGTCGCCCGAGGCCACCGCGACCGAGATAGGCGAACATATGCGGGCCAATGTGCCGGAGATCGTGTCGTTCAACGTGGTCAAGGGTTTCCTGAACCTCTCGCTCGACGGGGCGTTTTGGGCAGCCCGGTTCGCGGAGCTCGCCTCCGACGAACGTTTCGGCGAGGCGCCCTCGACGGGCCGCACCGTGATGATCGAATACTCGTCGCCCAACACCAACAAGCCGCTCCACCTGGGGCATATCCGCAACAACCTGCTGGGTTACTCCGTGGCGCAGATCCTGAAGGCGAACGGCCACAACGTCATCAAGGCCAACCTGGTGAACGACCGCGGCATCCACATCTGCAAGTCGATGCTCGCGTGGAAACTCTACGGCAACGGCGAAACGCCCGCTTCGTCGGGCATGAAGGGCGACCACCTCGTGGGCAAGTACTACGTGGAGTTCGACAAGCACTACAAGGCGCAGATCAAGGAGCTCGTGGCCGCCGGTCAGAGCGAGGAGGAGGCCAAGAAGAACGCCCCCGTCATGCGCGAGGCGCAGGAGATGCTGCGCAAGTGGGAGGCCAAGGATCCCGAGGTGTACGGCCTCTGGGAGACGATGAACGGCTGGGTCTACGAGGGCTTCGACGTGACCTACAAGGCGCTGGGCGTCGATTTCGATAAGGTGTACTACGAGTCGCAGACCTACCTGCTGGGCAAGTCGCTCGTCGAGGAGGGGCTCGCGAAAGGGGTCTTCTACCGCCGCGACGACAACTCCGTCTGGATCGACCTGACGGGCGACGGCCTGGACGAGAAGCTGCTGCTGCGCGGCGACGGCACGTCGGTCTACATGACGCAGGATCTCGGCACGGCATTCCGCCGTTTCGAAGACAACAAGCTCGACGACATGATCTACGTCGTGGGCAACGAGCAGAACTACCACTTCCAGGTGCTCAAACTGGTGCTCAAGAAGCTGGGCTATGCCGAGTGGAGCGATCACATCACCCACCTCTCCTACGGCATGGTCGAACTGCCCGAGGGCAAGATGAAGTCGCGCGAGGGTACGGTGGTCGATGCCGACGACCTGATCGCCGACATGGTGCGGACGGCCCGCGAGATGTCGGCCGAGCTGGGCAAACTGGACGGCTGCTCGGAGGAGGAAGCCGAGGCGGTGTCGGCGATGGTCGGCCTCGGTGCGCTCAAGTACTTCATTCTCAAGGTGGATCCGAAGAAGACGATGCTTTTCGATCCGCGCGAGTCGATCGACTTCAACGGCAACACGGGTCCCTTCATCCAGTACACCCACGCGCGTATCCGCTCGATCCTGCGCAAGGCCGGCGAGGCCGGCATCGACTTCGGCGGTGCTGCTTCGGCAGCCCTGCTGCCCGAGGAGGTGGCGCTGGTGAAGTCGCTGACCGAATATCCGTCGGTGGTGGCCTCCGCGGGCGAGAACTTCGCGCCCTCGATCATCGGGGCCTACGTCTACGAGCTGGCCAAGACCTTCAACGGTTACTACCACGATCACTCGATCCTCAAGGAGGAGGACGCCGAGGTGCGCCGGATGCGTCTGCAGCTGGCTGCTCAGGTTGCCCGCATCATCCGCAAGGGCATGGCGCTGCTGGGCATCGACGTTCCCGAGCGTATGTAAAGAAAAGACGTATTGATAGTAGAAAGGCCGCACCTTCGGGTGCGGCTTTTTTTATTTTGCCGCAAGCAGATAAATCTGCTGTCAAACCTTAAAACTTTTGTAAATGAGAAAAAAACGTATCTTTACCTGGCGCTCGTAGTCGCTTGTGGTTACGCAATTTCCGTGGGGCAGAGGGGGAAGCAGTGGCGATTCGAACACGGGATCCGAATCGGATTCGGGCAATATCCCGCATTTGCATCTAAAAACCTATGTTAAGGGGACGGAAAGGGATGATGCAACTAACAATTCGTTTGGTTTTCTCTATACAAAATTTGACAGTGAAGATGGGGATGTTATCAGAGATTGTTGATTCGATTATGGTAAAAAACTGATTTTAATCGGATGTTGTTGTTTGGCCTGGCCTTGTTATGCTCAAATTCGGTTGACCGGCAGCGAAGATCGGGGCGCGATGATCGGCGAGCGACTGGATTACACCGGTGTGGTCGCACGATTCGGCACCCCGAAAGAGTATACGTCGTATTACGATGATGAATGTTATCAGGCTCAGGTGGCTGTTTATCGTTATGATGCCGTCAGTCTGCAATTCGTGGATGGCGTGTTGGACAGCTTCAATTTGGATGCCCGTGGCGGTGCATATGCCGTATTCGTGCACGAGGTCTGGTGCGTGCGCATCGGCGATGACCTGCGGCGTTTCCTGCAATCCGTTCCGGATGATGCTGTGCTGAAGCGGACGCATGGGGATCGGGTCGATCCGCGTCGGCGACGATGTCGCAGAGGTGGAGAAACTCGGCGGAGTGCGCGGGATCCGAAGAGACGGGAGCGCAACCTGGCGCCCGAGCTCGGAGGGACTCTATGTCTGTACGTCGGTTAATTTCTGTGTCGAGAACGGCGTCATCACCTCGATCGACGCATTCATCGACGATTTGTAGCTGCCCTGCGGCGGCGGGCGATTGCGGCGTGGTACGAATCTTGCGAGGGTGTCGGCAGCATTAACCAACACCTTTTTAGCGTGAAAACATTCGTATCTATTTTCGCTCTTTCCCTTGCGACGTGCGTCGCTGCCGGTGCGGCGGCCCAGCCAAGGAGCGCGGCTCCGGCGTCTGCGGCCGATTCCGTGCTGTTGTCGGAGAGTACCGACGGCGATTATCTCGTCCGCAGATATATGGTGAAAAACCGGAACGATGCCGGTTATTCGGTGCGCTATCGCATCAATCTCTCGCAGCTCAACTCGACGCTCGACGACAACGCCCGCGAGCTCGATGCGCTGAACGCTTTCGTCGGCAACCTCTCGAAAGATACGTTGATGCACGTGACGGGCGCCACGATCACGGGCTACGCCTCGCCCGACGGTCCGGTGAAGTTCAACGAGACGCTCGCCCGCAACCGTGCGCTGAATTTCAAGAACTACCTCGACCGGAAATACGGCTTCTCGAAGAAGTACGACGTGCAGGTGAAATCCGTGGCCGAGGGGTGGGCGGCGTGCCGCGAAGCGGTGCGGCGTTCGTCGGTGCCCGACAAGCAGGCCGTTCTCGATATTCTCGACGGTTCGCACTCCGTCGAGGCCAAGCAGCAGGCGCTGGAGAAGCTGCCGGCAGCCTGGGATTACCTGCGCGAACATATTCTGCCCCCGATGCGTCGGGTCGAACTCACTATCGACTACGGTGAGAACGGTGTCGTGGAGCAGCGCACGCTGATCTGCCGTCCCGCTCCGACGCCGGCACCGACTCCTGCTCCGGAGCCCGAGTGCGCTCCGGATCCCTGCCGGACCGGTTGCTGCGATATCGTGGTGGACGAGTCGATCACGGGTATCCTCGTCGAACTGCCCGAGCCGGGCGAGGAGGACGCTGCGGCCCGCAAGGCCGGCGAGCGGGTCGACGACCGCCGGATTATCCGCGAGGCGCGCGTGGCGGAGGCCGGAGCCCGTTACGACCGGGGAGAGATCGCGCGCGACGTGCGTCAGGAGAAAAAGGAGCTGAAGAAGATCGCCCGCAAGGAGGCCAAGGCCGCCAAAGCGGCCGAAAAGGCTGCTCGCAAAGCCGCTAAAAACCGGTAGCCGGAAGCTGGTTCGGCAGAGTCGATGTGCGAAAGCGGCATAAGGCCGCTTTCGCACATCGGTTTTTCATGCTGTTACGGGGTGGCCCGGCATCTTTGCGGACCGCTCCGAAAAACGGCTGGATGACTGTTTTCGCCTCTCGAAAACGGTCGGTCGGAGGTTTCCGGGAGCTGGACCCCGTGGGGAGTGCCGGCTCGATGGCGATGCGTTCCGGACTGCCGTCGACCGGCTGAACAAATTCTATAAATAACCGTCGGATAGCGGATATTTCGAAACTTTTGCTATCTTTGCTCTTGGAAAATCCAAAAACACGAAAGATATGGCAAATTTGAGAATTTTGAAGAAGGAGATCGACTATCGTCTGGAGGAGGTCGTTTTCGATTGCGATATGGCGATCTGCTTCCAGCCTTCGAAAGAGAAGGAGATCTTCGAGGTGATGCAGGAGGCCGTTGCCGTGCGCAATGCGCTTTATGCCAAGGCGATGAATCCCGCTGAGCCGCACAACCGTTCGCTCGTCCGCAAGCACTACGCTGCGCTGCGCAACGAGATGATCGCCGCTTACGGCGAGCTCTTCGAGAAGCTGAGCAAGATCAACGAGGTGAAGTAGGGTAGGTCCCTCTCCGAAAATGAAGGCTGCACTTGAGGTGCAGCCTTTTTTTGTAGCATTCGGACGCCCGGCTCCTGCTTCGGGGCCGTGCTTGGGGCGGGATCTTCGATTTCCGGCACGGTCTGCGGCCGTCGGATCGGGTTGGCGGCAGCTTCGTCAATCGTGATCGCAACAGCAGTCGCCCGGATGATGTTCCAGCACGGTGTGGGGGATGTGGCCGTGCGAAACGAGTTGGATCGGGCAGTCGTAGTTGCGCAACTGCTCTTCGGTGAGTACGTTCGAGCGGTGACGATGTACGCGACGATTGACGCACACGATCTCCTTCACGACGCTGGTGATCGTGCCGATGTCGTGCGAAATCATCATGATCGCCATGCGGTCGTTCAGTTCGCGCAACGTGCGGTAGAGTTCGTTTTCGAATTTGTTGTCGACGAAATTGGCCGGCTCGTCGAGAATCAGCAGACGCGGCTCCGAAATCACGGCCCGGCACAGCAGTGCCCGCTGCATCTGACCGCCCGAGACTTCGCCGATCGGATTGCGGGCCGCCGCTCCGATGCCGGTCATGTCGAGCAGTTCCTGTGCCCGATGCCGGTCCGTTTTCGTGTAGCGGGCCAGGAATCCGCGACGTCCCTGCAACCCCGAGAGGACGACCTCCAGCACTGAGATCGGGAATTTGCGATCGAAATCCGAGATTTGGGGCATGTACCCGATCAGGCGTTCCTTGCCGCGAAACAACTCGGGGGTCAGCTCGATCCGCCCCGTGTAGGGTACGGTGCCGAGAATCGCCTTCACCAGCGTCGTCTTACCGCCTCCGTTGGGGCCGATCACCCCCAGAAAGTCCCGGTCGCCGATCTCCAGATCGACGTGTTGCAGGGCTTCGTAACCGTCGTAGACGACCCCTGCGTCGTGTAAGGTAACCAGGTTCATCGTTCGGTAATCAAGTGCGTTATCTCCTCTATTCCGGCGATGATATCTTCACGCAGCGGGTCGATCCGAATGGCTTCGGCACCGATGTCCGAGGCGATGACCTCCACGCTGGAGGCCGGAAACTGGCTTTGATAGAAAAGGCGTTGCACGCCGTCGCGCCGAGCCTGAGCGATCAACCGGGCGATCCGGTGTGCCGAAGGCTCCTTGCCGTCCTCTTCGATGGCGATCTGCTGTAAACCGTAATCGCGGGCGTAGTAGGTGAGGGCAGGGTGGTAAATGAGGAAATATGCTACGCCGCTCGCCGCAATCCGTTCGCCGGTCTGGCGGTCGAGTTCGGCCAGACGCTCCTGTAGGCGGAGGTGATTTTCGGTGTATTTCGTCGAATCGGGACAGATGCGGTGAATGGCCTCGTAGGCGTTCTCGGCCATGCGCTGCAAGGCTCTGGGGGAGGTCCAGACGTGCGGATCGACGCCGTGGGCATGTACGTGTCCGTGGCTGCAATGCGAGCAGCTTCCGGCGATCAACTCGATGCCTCGGCTGAGATCCACGATCTTTTCCTGCTCCTCGATTTTGGATAACAGGGTGGTTTCGAAGTCGATAAGTCCGACGTTGAAGATCAGTCGGGCGCGGTTGAGCCCGATGTATTGCCGGGCGGTCGGTTCGAACGTTTCGGGGCTGGCGCCGGCCGGTACGAGCACCTCGACCGGAAAATCGTCGCCGACAATGCCTTGTACGAGTTCCCGAAGCGGCAGAATGGAGACGTAAATCGTCTGATCGTCAGTTTGTTCGTTGCGCGGTGTGCAGGCAGCTGACAAACAGAGCGCCATAAGAACGAACGGTATGATATTGCTGATCTTCATGATGTCGGAAAAACTTTTCCTGCAAAGTTAGTATAAATATGGTAAAGTCTCCGCAATTATTGGGGAAAGGTGTGTATGACCGTAACAACTCGCTTTCGAACTTAATTTAACATAATGGCTATATTACGTCAGTCGTGCCGTTGCGAATAGTTGAGGTTTGAGTTGTTTGTGCGGCGCACGCATTACAGAAGTTCTGGCGATTCGTTTTAGCGTTTGGTCGGCGAATAGCTGTCGAATGTTTGGTCCGTGTAGAAAACGACGACGCGTTCGACCGTTTTTCGGGGATCGACCGGAAAGTCGCGGCGGCTGTCGGAGGCAGTCCGGTTCGACGGTGTTGTCTCTGGGGCTGCTGCGGAATGCGGTGCCGACAGGTCGGCTGCGGCCGATCGCGGGGCTGCTGCGAAGAGATCGGAAGTCGGGATTCCCGACGTCGAAGATAAGGGATGCTGCCGAGGAGTCTCGTCGCGATACATCTGCGACGAGTCCAACAACAGCCAGTCGGGATTGATCTGCGGAAACCGCCTGAGAATCTTTTGTAGCAAATCGAACCCCGGTTTGTTGCGTCCGGCGAGAATGTGGGAGACTCCGGCCGGATTGATTCCGAGCATCTCGGCGAACTGTCCCGGCTTCAAACCTTCGCTTTTGAGCAAATCGTTCAATTTATCCTTCATCGGCGGAAATTTTTACAAATATAAATACTTTTATTTTGTAAACCAAGAAAAATCTACATTTGTAAAATGTTAATAATTATCCATCATGTTTACAAGTGTAAAGCAGTAAATATGGTTAAATCTTACCGCATATCATTATATTAAGTATTCGTTCATATATTTGTATATATACTACTGGTATATAAGTGTATTTATATGTATTTGACCAGTTTTTTAGCGATTGGGAGAATATAGCGCCGCACATCATTAGAGTATTTGTGTATCTCGTTATATAATCGTCGTAAGACGGTGGTTTATATGTGTATTCGTTGGATTAATTCAGTCGTTTAATATCCCTTGCTTAGCTGAAAAAGCTGTTATTGACCGCCTTGTGTCGGAATATTTACATTTGGATTAATAAACAATTATTAACATATGTCTCGATTACATTTGTAATTGCAAAAGTAAAATCGATCCGATTTTGCCGGTTACATTTGTAATCACACCACCCTATTCGTGTAAAATTTCAACGTTTTTCTTCTATTCCGATCGACTGTAAACACAAAAAATTCGTTGAAATTCATTCAGCATATATTATGTTAAATAAAAAGAGAGCAGATCGTGTGGATAATTCACGATCTGCTTGTGAGATAGTCGTTTGTATATTTGTAAACGAGCTCTTATTCGGCCAGTTCGGCGGCGATTGCGCGGAACTCCTCCGGGGTAAGATGGAGTTTTTCGCGATGAAAATCGACGTCTTTTTCGCTCTGAATGGGGATCAGATGGATGTGCGCATGGGGGACCTCCATGCCCAGGACCACTACTGCTACCCTTGCGCACGCTATTTTCTGCTTGATTTTCGCCGCAATTCGTTTGGCGAAAACCATCATGCCGGCCAGCGTGTCGTCGTCGAGGTCGAAGAGGTAGTCGGTCTCCTGCTTGGGCACCACGAGCGTATGCCCTTTCGTCAGCGGATTGATGTCGAGGAATGCGTAGTAGTTTTCGTCTTCGGCGACCTTGTACGAAGGGATTTCGCCGGCGATGATGCGGGAAAAGATTGTTGCCATCGTGTTATTGTTTGATATTGGGATTTGTCGTATATGTTTGCTCGGGGCGCCTGTACCGGGTTTCGGCGGACGTCCGTCCGATCGAACGCTGTTGCCGGGTCGGTAGGACCTCGGATGGCTGAGGCGGCGTGTCCGAATGCTGGGATGGAACTCAAGGTCGCTGCCCCTGGTTCGTCAGCGTGTCGTTTCGGCTGCGCAGGATGCGCCGTCCGTTTCGAATGCTGTTCGCGAGTTGGATGATTCCTGCGAGGAGCACGATCAGGATGGTCCATGGCATCGGGCGGTTGCCGAGGATCGAGACCAGGAGGTGGGCGATTGCCAAGCCTGCCTCAAATCCGATCAGCCAGTAGGCGAATCGCAACCTCTTGCGGATCTTGCTCGGCGCATAAGCGCTCGCCTGCCAGCGCAACTCTTCTGGTG
>CAMWWU010000075.1 GCA_947178025.1 uncultured Alistipes sp.
TGGAACGTTCCGCGGCTCTCGACCGTACCGTCGTCGTTGTAGCTCACCACGTGGTAGGAGCTGAAGTCGTCGCGGAAGTGATTGCGGAGCGTGATGTCGGCATGGCGGACGGCGATGTCGCGATAGACGGGATCGCCCGTATGCTTCGAGGCCCAGAAGAGCATTTCGAGGTTCATCATGTTGTCGATGATGACCGGATAGTTCCACTCGCCGAAGTCCCACGAACGGATCAGGCCGATCGCCGGATTGCAGCGCGACGAGAGGCTGCGGGCGGCCTCGACGATCACTCCGGCCGACGCTTCGTCGCCGACGAGGCGCTGCTGCTGACCGTAGGAGCAGAAGACCATGAAGCCCAGGTCGTGCGTACCTTTATAATACTGAATGGTGTCGAGCCGGGCGGTGTACTGCTCGGCGGCGGCGCGCAGCGTTTCGTCGCCCGTCAGCTCGTAGGCCTGCCAGAGCGAACCGGGGAAGAAACCGCTGGTCCAGTCGTAGGCGTCGATAACCCGGAAGCGGGGCATCAGCGAACGCGGAAAGCCGGGGATCGTGTCGAACTCGGCCGCCGTCTGCGCCAGCTGGAAACGGGCATGGTCGATACCGCGCTTCACGGCATCGAGCTTCGGGTCGCAATCGGCACAGCATCCCGCGAAGAAGAGCGAGCAGAGGCCGAGGATCGGAAGTAGTTTTTTTCGCATATCGAATTTCGGTTAAAGTTTGTTTTTCGACATTTTTTACCAAAACAAAATTAACCATACGCCTCCGGACGGACCCTGAGAATTGCTCAAATGATTTTAAAACCCGCCCAAATCAACTTCGATTTTGTACAATCCGATGTCGAATTTGTGCAAACACGGCCCTCGCAGGCCATTCAGGCGCCTTTTCGGCAGATCTTCGGAAACGAAAAATCCCGCGACGCCTCGTCGGGCATCGCGGGATCGGATATCGGCAGCGGGGTCTCCCCTACTTGAACGGCGAATCGGGTTCGCGGGCCATCACCAGATAGAACATTCGGTCGAGGAAGGCCGGCGCGAACTTTTTAACGAAGTGCGTGGCACGTCCCTCGGCCTCCATCAGGCAAAGACGCTTCCGGCGCAGGATGCCGCGGGCGACGATCCGGGCCACCTGCTCGGCAGTCATCATCTTGGCCTCGTCGCGCGGCGTTTCGCCCTGCTGCGAGCCGTCGGCCGTGAGGGCCGAGAAGCGGACGTTCGAGGCCGTGAAGCCCGGGCAGGCGATCATCACGTGAAGCCCTTTCTTCAGGTTCTCGATGCGCAGCGTTTCGAGGAAGCCCGTCATGGCGTACTTCGACGCCGAGTAACCCGTGCGGCCGGGCAGTCCGTGCAGTCCGGCCACCGACGAGATACCGACGATCGAGCCCTTCGAGGCCTGGAGATAGGGCAAGGCGTACTTGCAGCAGTTGACCGTGCCCCAGAAGTTGACGTCCATCAGCCGGTGGAGGACGTCGAGGTCCACGTCGTCGAAGATCGCACGCATCGAGATGCCGGCATTGCAGATCAGCACGTCGATGCCGCCGAACTCGCGCACGGCCGTATTGATGAGTTCGAAGCACTGCTTGGGGTCGGTGACGTCGACGCCGCACCAGGCGGCCCGCCCGCCACGCGAGCGGATATCGCCCGCCAGCAGCTGCAATTTGGGAATGCTCCGCGCGCCCAGCACTACGCAGGCGCCCTGAGCCGCGTATTCGAGCGCCATCGCCTCGCCGATGCCCGACGAAGCGCCGGTGATGACGATCACCTTGTCCTTGAGAGTTTTCATATCGGATCTTTGATTTCGATTTGCAGGGTATCGCAAGCCATGCGCACGCCGGCGGGGAGCATCGGCTCCGTCTCGGCGTGCAGGCCGATTTCGTGGGACATATGCGTCAGCCACGCCGCGCGGGGCCGCACCCGGCCGATGAGCTCCAGCGCCTCGGCGACGTTGAAGTGCGAGTCGTGCGGCGCGAACCGCAGTGCATTGACCACCAGCGTGTCGACGCCGCGGAGCTTGTCGAGCTCCGCCTCGTCGATGCGTTTGAAGTCCGTCAGGTAGGCCAGCGGTCCGATGCGGTAGCCGGTCACCGTGAAACGGTCGGAGTGGTGTCCCGCGACGGGAAGGATCTCCAGCCCCGCGACCCGCAGCGGCTGCGACGGGTCGAACTCATGCAGCTCGATCTCGGGGACACCGCGGTACTTGTCGCGCGCGAAGGCGTAGTCGAAGTCCTTGCGCACGCAGGCGGCGGCAGCCGGAGCGGCGTAGATGTCCACCCGGCGGACGGTGGGCGGATAGTCGACGAAGTTGAACGCTCGCACGTCGTCGAGCCCGCCGATGTGGTCCTTGTGCTCGTGCGTGAGCAGGATGGCGTCGATCCGCCGCACGCCCGTGCGCAGCATCTGGTAGCGGAAATCCGGGCCGGCGTCGATCACCAGCCGCACCTCCCCCGCCTCGATCATCGCCGAGGTCCTCAACCGGCGGTCGCGCCGATCGGCGGAGGTGCAGACCCGGCAGCGGCACCCGATGACGGGCACGCCCTGCGAGGTTCCGGTTCCCAGAAAAGTGAGTTTCATCGGGGCAAAAATACGAAAGAATGACGAATTAAGCATGATGAATTGAGAATTTTTCGGCCGGCGGGAGCCTCCGAACCGGGGCCGAAGGGGCGAACTGGAAAAGCAGGAGGCGCTCCGGAGATGCCCGCACCGTCTTTTGCATCCGTTTTGCAGGAACGGAGATGCTCAACAAACAACATGCTTATGAAAAAACGATTACTCGGAATGCTTCTCTGCGGCGCGGCGCTCCACGCCGCATCGCCGGCCGGCGCCTGCACGCGCGCCGTCTACCTGGGACCCGACGGCATGACCGTCACGGGACGCACGATGGACTGGGCGGAGCCCATTCCCACCTCGCTCTACCTCTTCCCGCGCGGCATCGAGCGGCGCGGCGCCAAGAGCGACAACACGCTCGTCTGGACCTCGAAATACGGATCGTTGGCCGTAGCCGGCTACGACATCGGCATCACCGAGGGGATGAACGAACGGGGGCTGGTGGCCAGTCTGCTGTTTCTGCCCGAATCGGTCTACGAACGCCCCGGCGACGAGCGCCCCGTCATGGGGCTGAGCATCTGGACGCAATACGTGCTGGACAACTTCGCGACGGTCGACGAGACGGTGGCGGAGCTCTCGAAAGAGCGGTTCCGCATCGACGCACCCGACCTGCCGGGCGGCAAGCAGTCGCGGCTCCATCTGGCCGTGACGGACGCCTCGGGCGACACCGCCGTATTCGAATACATCGACGGCAACCTGCACGTCTACCACGACCGCAGCTACCGCATCCTCACCAACTCCCCGGCATACGCCCTGCAACTGGCAGTCGGGGATTACTGGCGGCAGGTCGGCGGGCTGGCCATGCTGCCCGGCACGAACCGCTCGTCGGACCGGTTCGCACGCGCCGCATTCTACATCGAGGCGGTGGAGCAGAGCGCGGATCCCGCAATCGCCGTCCCGACCGTGATGTCGGTCATGCGCAACGTGTCGGTACCCTACGGCATCTCGACTCCCGGCATGCCCCACATCTCCTCGACCCGCTGGCGCTCGATCTGCGACCAGAAAAACCGGGTCTACTACTTCGAACCGACGCTCTCGATGGAGACCTTCCGGGTGAATCTCGCGGATGTCGATTTCGCCGAGGGCACGCCCGAGCGGATGCTTCGCCTCGACGACGGTCAGGTCTACTCGGGCGATGCGACGAAGCGTTTCGTCACGTCGCCGAAACCGTTCGCATTCCTTCTCGGTGCGTAACCGTCCCGCCGAAAAACACAGGGAGCCGGCCGTCTGTCGACGGTCGGCTCCCTGCATATCGTCAATCCGGCATTACGCCTTCAGCGACTCGGGTTTCATCAGATGGCTTCGGATCTGCACGAGGAAGGTCTCGATCAACCCCTCCCGATAGACGATGCGGTGCTTCCACCGGTTGGCCCACCATCGTCGCAGCTTGAAGCTCAGCACCCGGAGGATTCCGCCTTTCGGAACCTCCTCCCCGAATGCCGGCCGGAGGATCTCCTCCAGCACCCGACGCTCCAGCGCCTCGTCCCGGTCGAAGGCGGGAAACAGCGCGGCATCCACCCCCAGGCAGTCGATCGCAAGGGCATTCAGGCAGTGCAGGAAACGGTGCATGTTCTGCTCCCGGGCGATCCGTTCGAGCGCCGGCCAGTCGATCCGCCCGTGATTCCGCCGCACGAACATCGCCCAGTCCGCGACGTGCCGCAGTCCGATCTCCGCCGCCGCGAAGTGCGCCGCGGTATGACGCAGCAGAAACAGCGCATCGAAATCGGCACCGGGAACATAGACGGTCTGCCCCTCGACCTCGATCGCCTCGCACTGCGCAGGCGTCGCAGCCAGCGACTTGAGTCTCCGCTCGATCGCCCGGTTCGACAGATGGGCGTGGATGTTGAAGAAATCGTAGTGGTTCTCGACCGGAATGCCCTCGAAGACGAAGGTCGTGTGGTGGTGTTTGTCCTCGTCGATCGAGAGGCCGCACGTGCGGCGCAGCAGGGCGTCGGCCTCCGGCTGCTTCCCGAAGAGCCAGATGTCGATGTCCCCGCACGGACGATGCTCCGGATGCGGATAGAGCAGGCTCAGCCCGTATCCTTTCAGCAGCAGCAGCTCGATGCCGTGCGCACCGTACAGCGCCGCCAGCTTCGTAAGCGCGCTCTGCTGCCGGAAATACCTCTGCTCGATCTGCGAGACGTTGCAGGCCCACCGGAGTTTCAACGCCCGGTCGGGCTGCCGGTCCGCAGGGAGCGCCCCTGCATCGACCAGCCGTTGCAGACCGTCCCACGCCAGCGCCAGCACCCCCTGGGCCGACGCCTGACGATAGACCGAAGACCAGACCCCCGATTCGGGCATTACCGAACCGGACGCCGCAGAACCCAGACCTGCGCGGAGAAGGGCGAAGAGCAGAGAGGTCGTGCGTTCCATCAAGTCAACAGATCTTCCGGCGCCAAGGGGGCATAGGGGCCGTCCTTCACCTCCAGTATGACCGCCGATTCGTGTACTTCGAGCGTGTGCCACTGCCCGGCAGGGATATGGACGCCGTAATTTCCCGTGTGCGGATCGAGAGCGAACCGCTCGATCTCCTGCCCCGCCGCATCGCAGAACATCACGTCGATCCGGCCCCGCAGCAGGATGTAGGTCTCTGCCGTATGCCGGTGGCGATGCACCGGCAGCGACGTCCCCGGTTCGAGGGCGTTGAGCAGCCGCTGCGCCTTGGCATCGAGCGATTCGTGCAGGTTGTAATTCATCCGAAGACGCTCCGAGGCTTTCGCCCGGGAGGTCACTTCATCCAGCAGTTTATCGTTCAGCAACATGGCGGATCAATGTTTTTGCGCTTGCAGATAGGCCTCGTGCAGCGGGTAATACTTGCGCTTGAAGAGGAGATAGGCAACGGCCAGCACGACCGTCACCGTCGCGAAATAGAGCCATTTGTCCACCGGCAGCCAGATCGCCCCGAACGAAATGACGAGCTGCAAAGCCATGTAGAACGCCGAGACGGCCACGTGAGGAACGTGCAGCTCGTTAGCCAGCAGCTGGTAGGCATGCTTGCGATGGGGCTTGAAGATATTCTCGTGCAGCAGCAGCCGATGGCAGATCGTCAGCACGGAATCCACCCCGTATACGACGAGGAAGACCAAGTACCACAACTGCCCCGTCTTCAGCATCAGGCTGCCGAGCAGGAAGAGCAGGATGAACGCGATCGAAACCGAGCCGACATCCCCGGCGAAGCACTTCGCCCGCGTGCGGAAATTGAAAAAGCAGAAGGCCAAGACGCTCAGCAGCGTGACGGCGATCATCGCCGGATCGACGAACCCCGCGACGGCATTCACCGCAGCCAGCGGCAGCAGCACCGCGATGGAGTAACCGCCCGTGATGCCGTTGATGCCGTCCATGAAGTTGTAGGCATTGATAATCCCCGTGCAGACGATCCAGGCCGGAACGACGATCCACCACTGTTCGGTCGTCAGCAGCCCCAGCTGATAGAACATCAGCAGCATGGAGGCGAAATGAACGACGATGCGGATCCGGTTGGGAACCGAATGCACGTCGTCGGCGAAACTGACGGCCGCGATCAGCGTCAGACCCGTCAGAAACCACGGATACTGAAACCCGTAGAACGCGGCATAGAACCAGGCGCCGAAGAGGAAAATGATGCCTCCGCCGCGCAGCGTAATGTGCTTGTGCGAGCTGCGTTCGTTCGGCTTGTCGATGATGTCGAACCGGTCGGCGAGGCGGAAATAGAGCAACTCCGAGGCGACGAGCAGCAAAAATACGATCAACAGAATCATAGCGAATGAAAACTTTCGAGTGTTTTGAGTAATCCTTCCTCCGCGCGCACCGGCATGCGGTCGATGCCGACAGCCCGCTTGATCTTGGCATTCGAGACCACGTAGTTCTCCGTCAGCTTGTGCAGGCGGTCCCGGTTCAGCGGCAGGTGCAGCACAGTGCCGACACCGGCCGCTCCGCCGATCAGCGATTTTCCGATCTTCCAGATCCGGGCCCGCTTACCCAGCGAGGCGCAGATGATCTCGATGAGCCGATTGGTCGAAATCGCCTCGTCGTCGGCCATGTGGTAAACTCCGGAGGCGACCTCCTTTTCGAGCAGCTGCTCGACGATGAAGGTGAGGTTGTCGATCGACGTGAAAGTCCGGCGGTTGTCGAACGCCCCCAAGGGCCAGGGGATCCCCTTCCGCACCACGTTATAGAGCAGGTTCAGATTGCCTTTGTTGCCCGGACCGTGGATCATGCACGGCCGGAGAATATAGACGCGCTTGTCTGCCGGCACCTCCTGCGCCTGCAAATACTCCTCCGCCCGAATCTTGCTCTCCCCGTAAGGGCCGACGGGCGCCGGTGCGATCTCCTCGGTGAGCACCTCGCCGGGCACGAAGTCCGCGGCGGCCTTCACCGAACTGAAGAAGACGAACTTCCGGGCCTGCGACCGCAGGAAATAGTCGAAAATACGCTGCGTAAGCCCCGTGTTTATCTTGAAATAGACCTCCGCCGCCGATTTGTTTTTCGTATCGTGCGCCTTGCCGGCCAGATGGATGATCCCGTCCACGGCGGGCACTCGGCCCAGCTCCAGATCCTCCCACGAAAAGGTCTTCACGACACCCTCTTTTTCGGGCGCGACGATATCGAGCCCGTAAATTTCATGCTTTCCGCGCAGTGCCTCCACCAAATTCGTCCCGACGAAACCGTGGATGCCGGTTATCAATAGTTTCATGCTTTATATAATTTCTCGATTTCCTGCCAAATCAAAGGTTGCTGGAAGTTGGCTATCACGAACTCGCGCCCCTGAGTCGCCAACCGGCTTCTGAATGCCGGGTCGGAAACCAGCCAGATCATCTTCTCCGCCATATCGGCCGGATCGTGCGAAACGAACAATCCGGTCTGCTGATCCAAGATGGAATCGACGCACCCGGTTACCCGGGTCGTCAGAACGGGCAGCCGCATGGCCGAAGCCTCCAATACGGAGGTCGGGAATCCCTCCCGATAAGACGGCAGCACAAACAGATCCATCAAAGCGTAATACATATGGATGTCTTCATTCGCGATCCGTCCGGTGCAGATTATATCCGGATTCCGTTCTATCTTCCGAACGATATCGTCGGACAGCGCATCCCGCTGCTCCAGCATGCCGACAAGCAGGAGTTTCGTATTTGCGCACCGTTCATGCACGATCTCAAACGCATCGACAAGATGCTGAATACCTTTGTCCCGCACCAGACGTCCGACATAGCCGATCACCAAATCGGCGTCGGACAAACCGTACATCGTGCGCAACTCCTCGCGCCGTCGCACATCGATCGCCTCGGGATCGAATCGAGCGACATCGATTCCGTTGCAAGTCCCCGGCCCGAGCACCGTTTGCTTACGGCCCCCATTGAGGCGGTCTTCCAGACTGCGCCGGGCCACGGAATCGCTGACGCAAACGACACGGGTAGCCAACAACGAAGTCAGCCGGTCGATCGTCTTGAGCACCAGCCGCTTCATCCCGCGAGACGTTTCATACACCAGTCCGTGACGGAAATAGATCCGCACTTTCGTGCCTGCCAAAAACGAGGCGATCATCGCACACATACCGCCTTTCGGCGTATGCCCGACAACGACATCGATCTTATTTCTCCGGATATACCTCCTTATGTGCCAGATCGCTTTGAGGTCTTTCACCAAGGATATCTGACGCGTAATGTCGACCTCGGTATAACTGAAATTATAAAGGTCCGCATACCTGGGCAGATCCTCCGACGGACTGCATGCGATAAACTCACGATATCCCTTTCCGGAAAAATGGTTCAGCTGCTCCCCTAAAAAATAGGGAATGACAAACGGGATATTGACGACATGAAGAATGTTCATAAGATGTATCAATTATTACACACGAGCAACAGATTCATAAACAAGCCGATATCCATGTACCATTTTCGAAATATCATACTCCGACGCACGTGCTTCACACTTCGAAACGACATGACAGTATAAATCCCGATTGTGAATCAGACTCTCGATCGTTTCCGCCAATCGCGTACAATTCCCCTTCTCGAACAACAATCCGGCTCCCATCACAACTTCACGCAGTCCGTCGACGTCACTGGCAACCACCGGCTTTCCTGCGGCCATACCCTCGACAGCAGCCAGGCCGAAACCCTCCAAATGAGACGACATCACCACCACATCCGCGGACTTCAGCAATTCCGGAATATCCGTTCTGATACCGAGAAAATGGACCCGATCCGCCACTTTCCGCTCCCTGCATAGCTTTTCACACTCCTCTCGACGTTCACCGTCACCGACCAAATACAGGTGAAACCGCTCCGGCAGCAAAGACATCGCCCGGATCACCGTATCCTGATCTTTCTGATACCGGAATCCGGCCACCATCATGACGGCGACAAGATCGGCCCCCTCGGACTTCAATACGCCACAAGGCGCTGCGCAAGCGAATCGAGCGACATCGATACCATTGCAAATAGTACAAATCGAATCATCCTGCGGCAAGGCAAGATGCCGCCGCAAATTCGTTTCCGCCTTATCCGAAATACAAATTATTCGTGCATAACGGCCATACATCCATCGATCGACCCATCGAAACCATTTCCAAGCACGACGACGATTCAACGTACTATGTTCCGTCGTAACGAGCCGTATCGCGACGAACAGACTCGCAACAGCCGCAAATAATTGAGGCGCCGTATTATGCGTATGAACGACATCATACTTTTTCAAATATGGAATCAACCGCAAAATATGCAAAGGATTGTACACACAACCGGTTTGCCCCAATTCATATATACGGACTCCGGCAGCCAAAAGTTGCCGTTTAAATGGAGTATCAGCTCCATCGAAAAGCAATAGATCTACCTCCATCCCCTCCTGACGAAAACGAGGCAACAAATCCGCCATTAATTTCTCAGCCCCTCCGGTATGGAGAGAGGTAATCACATGTAAAACTTTCATTAAATTCAACAACAGGATTTACAGGCTCGAATCAAAGAGTACAACCGACCATACGCAATCAAACAACTCGTCAACCGATATCGGACCAACATATACTCGACAGAAGATTTGAGATTGCGTCCGCTCGTCTTATGTTTTCTAATATTCTCTGTCAACTCCGAATGTCGCAATATCTCCGCAGCTCTCCGATGAATCTCACGGAAAGAGAGCGGACACCGCCGATCGCACAAAGTTTCGATATACTTGACTGCACTCGTAACATAACGAGTTCCGAAATATGCTTTGACGATCCGTTGATCCAAACACAACATTTTTTCGGCATTGACCCGTATGTGCTCCAAGATGGACAACGACTTCTCGACACCGGACAAAGATGGCATTACCCAACTCGTCATTGCAGAAGATGACCGGACTCTATAATTGTAATATATATTATCGCTCAAATGAACACGATGACAATGCAACAGATAATCGCTATAAAAACACCAATCTTCCGCTTTATAAATATCCTCCCTGAATGTCAACTGGTTTTTGCGAACTATCTCCATATTAAAAACACCTCGCCAAAGACTGCCGCTGATACTGCGTCCACCGATTCGGTGTCCGAAAATGAGGGACGGATACAGATATTCAGCGATCTTTTCCTGCGAATCCAGTACGTATGGAATATCCGGATGCTGACTGTACGAGAGACGATCGGTTTTATCGACTGTGGTCCGATAGGCAAAGAGCAATAAATCAGTCGAATTTGCTCCGAGATAATCGGCTAATTCGCTAAATACGGTCGTTTTCAGAAGATAATCATCTGGGTCTATGAACAATACGAATTCCGTCGGGGGGGGGACGAGCGCGAGTCCATAATTGCGAGCAGCGGAAACACCGCCATTCGGAATATGATATACGCGGAAGCGGTTGTCTTTTCGCGCATAAGTCTCGCAAATCTCTCCGCTTCGATCCGTCGATCCGTCATCTACGATAACGAATGCGACATTCGAATAATCCTGTGCAGTCAACGAATCCAAGCACTCGGCCAAATACGGTTCGACATTATATACGGGGATAATAACAGAGAAAAACATAGAATTACTATTTAACAAAACATAGGTCTTTGACGTGCATGCACAGCCCGACAGGCAACAACGGATACCACACGATAGAAATCCTCGGCTTCTGCCCGGCAGATGCACAAAACCGGAACCGCCAATAGTTGATTGCAGCCTTGACTCGCTGCACGAACGGGATCTTCGTCGCGGCGAGTTCGGCATAGCACATGCAAGAGGCGATCGGGCTCATCATCCTGCACTTTACGATCTTAGCAGTCAACCCATCCGGAAGATAATCGCAAGAATATATTTTTCCATAGAAATATCGCAACTTATATTTCCTGGCGATACGATTCCACACCACGGCTTCAGGACAGAACTTCTCACCATCGATCTCAGGAAAAGGAATCTCCCGAAATACTTCGGTGCGAATCACCTCTGCGGCATCTCCCGTAATCTTATATTTATATCGATAGTCCAAGGCATTGCATTCCAAAATGTCGAAATCGCACTCTCCGCCGATTTTAGTCCCATCGAAATAGGTCTTTAATCCACAGACTCCGGCAAACGATTCGTCATCTTTTACATGCCCGAATTGTTCAACGACTTGTGCAAGCGAATCCGCTGGCAACCGGTCATCGCTGTCCACAATGTAAAACAGTTCACCTCGGGCAATACGCACGGCCCGATTAATTGCCCGATGTTTTCCCCCGTTCTGCTGTCGCTGATAGACGATCGGAAAATCTGAATTATCGATCCATTTCTCGAACAACGCAGACGTCTCATCCGAAGAACCGTCGTCGATAACGACCCACTCAAAATTGCGATAAGTCTGCCGGCACAAACTCTCGTACAACTCCGGCAGAATATAGGCCCGATTATAAGTCGGTGTGAATATTGTTATCATTTTTAAAATTTTCGACATGATAGACAATATATTTATCCGTAGGAGATCCCCCCCCCTTACGGTCTATAAT
>CAMWWU010000076.1 GCA_947178025.1 uncultured Alistipes sp.
GCCGTACTGTTGCCGATGCAGCGCTGCATCTCTTCGAGCATCTGTCCGTCGTGGCGCGGCGACCGGATGTAGATCACGTGGTCGGCGGCGTGGGCCAGCCGGTCGATCATGGCCCCCTGCGGGGATTGGTTGGAGATGAACCAGGTCTCGAATCCGGCCTCCTCGAAGAGCGCCGGAAGCCCCTTGCGGCGATAGAGCTCCTCGTGCTCGCCGGTAGCGACCGACGAGAGGAAAAGCGGCACGCTCTTGTGGGTCGTATTGCTCTGGGTCAGTACGTTGCGGAAGATCGTCAGATCCTCCATCCGCGACAGCTCGGGATTCGTTGCGCGCCAGTAGCCGTAGAGCTGCCAGTTCATCGCACGCGAAGCCTCGCCGATGACGTAGACGTAGATCTCCCGTTCAGGCACTTCGGCCGTGCGCTCCGCATCGTAGGTGAATCCTTCCGACGTCTTGTCGAAATTGTGGGTCTTGCGAAATTCCGAGGCGCTCAGCCCGATGTTGTAGAGGGCGTTGAGCGGGAAGATCTCGTCGCGCAGCACGTGCCGGTCTTCGCTGACGCGGTAGGCGGGCCAAAGGGCGAGCATGCCCAGCGTGAGAAGCGCCGCGCCGGTCAGTCCGATGGTCAGGCGCGCCGTTCGCGAAATGTAGCGCCGATGCCCGATTTCCCGTGCTGCGAGCCACAGCAGCGGCAGATAGATCACGCAGACGACGATGACGGCGGGGTAGATGTTCGAGAGCAACTCGCCGGCTTCGCCGGGGTTGGTCGTCAGCACGTTGGTGAACATGTCCGTGGCGATCACCGAATTGCCGAACAGGTAGAGCAGTACGATTTGGAACGTGCTGAGGAAGATGAACGGGAAGGCCAGCCAGATCATGATGCCCGAACGCCGCAGCGCGACGCTCCACATCATATAGAATCCCAGCGGCATGAGGATCAGCGCCTCGATCGTCCAGCCCGAATAAGGTTCCGTATTGGCCAGGATGCAGTTGGGGATGATGAGCGACACGAAGAGATAGACGGTCAGCAGCGTCGTGAAACGGCTGCGGGTCTTGATTCTGCGCCCCCGATGGATATGCGACGACTCGGTACTCATCGAATCAGAAAGCCTCGTTGAGATTGAGCATGAATCCGCTCGTTTTCTTGCCGAAACCGTAGTCGAGGCGGATGTTCACCCGCTTTTTGAGCTCCCAGCGCAGGCCGATGCCGTAGTTGGGCAGGGTCTGCCGCCAGCTGAAGCGCTCCAATTCGGGGAATACGTTGCCCGCACCGGCCCAGACCGTGCATCCGATTCGGCGCCAGATGCACTGACGCAGCTCGATCTGCGCCGTGATGAGGTCGTTGTCCGTATAACGTCCTTCGTAGTATCCGCGCATGCGGTACGATCCGCCCATGCGCGCCAGCATCGGCCACGGCGTGCCGTTGCTGTTGAACTCGGCGTAGAGGTCCGTGGCGAGGATTCCGCCCTTCCAGAGCGTGCGATACCAGTCGCCCGTGAAGGTGGTGCGCCACAACGATTTGTCGCACGACCCCAACGGCTTGGGAAACCACGTCACCTGTAGGCTGAAATAGAGTCCCCGGGCGGGATTGGGGATGAAGTCGCGCGTGTCGTACTCGATGACCGCACCGACGCCCGTAGTCGTGTAGCGGGCCGCGGCGGCGGTTCCGAGGTACTCCTCCGTGAAAGCCGAATCCGGAAACTTCTTGCCTGCGGTGTGCTGGAAGTCCAGCAAGCCGCCTACGTAGGTTCCCGGCAGAATCCGGTAGAGATAGGAGGCCTCCACGCGGTAACGTTTTTCGGTGTAAGTCAGCTCGGGGTTATGACGCCCGGCATCGTAGCCGATGCCCCACAGATCGCGCGGCGACGAGGAGAAGATCACGGAGTAGTTGATGCGCTGTCCGTTGTGATCCCAGACGTTGTTGCCCGTCACGCCGATCGAGTAGAATCCGGAGATGGAGCCGCTGGCGAAGATCGAGACGTTGGAGGGCTGCGTCACCGAATCGGTGCGGTCGACGCGGTAGAGGCCCGCGGCCAGCAGGCCGATTCCGAGGCTCGTGTTCTTCGAATAGCTGGGGCCGCCGGCGAAGGTGAAGTCGATCTTCTTCTCGAACGTCCGGTCGACGGTCGACTGTCCGAAGTAGTCGACGATCCGATGGAAGATGTTGCCCCGCTTTGCAGGAGCCGCCGCGGCCGTCGTGTCGGCTGCCGCCGGCAGGGGCGTATAGTTATAGTGCAACGTATCGCCGTCGCGCACGCAGGTCGCCTCCTGAGCCTGCCCGACGAGTGCCGGGGTCAGCGTCAGCAGCAAGATAATGGCGATGATACGCAACGACATCCGCCGGTTATTTATACTGATCGATCACCTTGTAGAACTCCTCCTTGTCCTGGGCCGAGAGTTCTCCCTTGCGCACAAAGACCAGTTCGCCCGCGGTATTCACGAAGAGCAGCACGAACTGATTGTTGCAGTCGCCCAGCCCCCAGGCCGTGCTCAGAATGCGGTCCTGATCGGCGAACACCTGCGCGCCGTTCTTCTCGGTGCGCTTGCGGGCCATGTTGCGGGCCATGCCGTTGGGGACCATCGGAGCATCCTTGAGGTTCATCACGCCGAACCCGTGGATCTTCGGACTTTGCGCGCGGTGGTTGGCCTCCAACTCCTCGGTGAAGTCCTGATTCTGCTTGTGCCGGTCGGGATCCACGTAGAAGATCATCAGATTCTTCTCTCCGAAGTAGGGGAGTTTGGCGGGGTTGCCGTCCAGATCGAGCAGTTCGACGTTCGTCACCTTGCGGGGCTGCTCCTGCGCGATCGCTGCAACGGATGCCGAGCAGAGAAGTGCCGCGAGCATCGGAATAAATTTCAACTTCATACCTCTGAATTTTAGTTCAGCATGAAAATAATCGCCGCAAAGGTACGATTTTCTTTCGATTCCCGATCGTCCGAAAGGCGATTTATTTGTCCCTTACGTCCGTTTTTCGCTCTCTTCGGACGTTTTTCGGCAGCCGAATGCCCGGCGACATGTCGAAAATAAGACTCCCGGCGATCCGGAGAAGCCCCCGCCGGCAGCTGACGCGCAACGTTACCGGCGAAGCGACCGGATGTGCTGCTTCAGCTCCTCGCGCTGTACGGGCGAGGTGCCGTATTCGACCCGGGAGACCGTGCCCGTGCGGTCGACGACGATCGTCACGGGATAGCCGTTGTCTCCGACGAACTTCTTGAACTGCCGGTCGTTCACGATCGGAATCCAGTTGAAACGCCGCTCTTCGAGCACGGGACGGGCCCGTTCGGCATCTTCGTAGGTCGAACTGAAGAACATCACGTCGGGCATTTCGTCTTTCCATCCGGAGAGCTCCGGCATTTCGGCACGGCAGGGGCCGCAGCCCGTGAACCAGAGGTTCAGCACCATGACCTTGCCCTCGACATCCGCATTCGTCCAGACTCTTCCGTCGATATCCGTGGCCGAAAACGCGGGAAACGCCGTGCCCTCCTTCAGCATCGGAGTGCCTCCGAACGATATCGAACGGCCTTCCCCGGCCGCTTTCTGCTCGTCGTAGCTCTTCAGCAGCCACTCGCCCTCCGGCACCTGCCCGACGGGAACGGCATACTTCAGGGCCTTCTCGGGCAGCGGCTCCGTCAGCTCGAAGCCCACGGCCGAAGCGCCCGACGGCGTTCGCAGCAGGTGCATTTTGGCGATGTAGTGCGTCGCTACCGGCATCTCCCGGAAGAGATAGCCGTCGATGACGATGATCTTGTCGGATTTCGAGGGGGTCTGGGCCCAAGCAGCCGCTGCGAATCCGAGCACAGCGAGCAAGGCCAGCATCTGTTTCATCCTGATATCGGATTTTATGATGCTGCAAATTTAATACAATTCCCCCCCCCGCAAATTTTCTGAGCTTTTTTTGTAAAAACAGGCGGAATTTTTCGTTTCGCGGCTATTTCAGCTTTTTCGGCGGCATCACCTCGTCGAATGCGAAATACCCGCCGCCCGAAATCACGAAGAAGAGGTAGATGCCGAGCCAGACGAACGTCTCCTCACCGTCGCCGAATCCGCTCCGAACGATTCGGAAGAGGATGCCCGCAGTCAGCAGCGCGGCGGCGATCCGCACCCGAAATCCCACGATCAGCGCGGCGGCAAGGAGCACTTCGGCCACGGTGACGCATACGAACGATGCGGCCTGCCCCATATAAGGCAACGATAGATATGAATCGATTATTTCATTATAGGATTGTACTTTGCCGATGTTGTGGAATAGCATGATCGCCCCGGCGAACAGCCGCAGGTAAAGCACCGCCCAATCCATACAGCGGTATTGCTCGATCCAGTCGCGTATGCTCTTTCTCATCGACCGGCCGAAGTGCAATTCTTATTCCGAAACCGCGTCGCATGCACTTCTGGCCCGCCTTTTTGCCTAAATCGTCGTATTATTCGCCCAAAGAGTGGTGCTCTCGCAGGAAAGGTTGAGGTAATTTTGTGTTGCGGGCAAGCGGCTGGACGTAGCCCTTGTCTTGCCGCGAAAAACCAAACCAACTAATTCTTCTCGAAAATGAAAAAAATCTACCAGCTGACCCTGGCGATTACACTGCTGCTGACATCGGCGTCCGTATGGGCCCAGTCGCAGGTGAGCGGTGTCGTCGCCGACGGGGCCGGAGCGCCGCTGATCGGCGCGTCGGTCGTCGAAGAGGGAACCACGAACGGTGTTTCGACCGATGCCCAGGGTCGTTACACGATTCGCACACAATCGGAAGAGGCCGTACTGACGTTCAGTTACATCGGCTACGCGCCCGCCCGGCAGGAGGTTGCCGGACGCACGACGATCGACATCCGCCTGGAGGAGGAGGCGAACGTGTTCGACGATGTGGTCGTCGTGGGCTACGGCACCCAGAAGAAGGTGAACGTCACGGGGGCGGTCACCTCCATCGATTTCGACAAACAGATGCAGGGACGCCCCATTCTGAGTACGTCGTCCGCACTGGCCGGTCTGGCTCCGGGCATGAACGTTTCGCAGGGATCGGGCCAGCCCGGATCGGACGGGGCTACCATCCGGCTGCGCGGTACGGGTTCGTTCACCTCGTCGTCGTGCTCTCCGCTGGTGCTGGTCGACGGCATCGAGTGGTCGATGAACGACATCAACCCCAACGACATCGCGACGATCTCGGTACTGAAAGACGCTGCGTCGACGGCCATCTACGGTACGCGCGCCGCCAACGGCGTCATCCTGATCACCACGCGCCAGGGCCGTGCCGACCGGATGCGGATCTCCTACTCCTATTCGGGAATCGTACAGATGCCCTACAACGACCTGGAGTTCGTCTCGGATTACGCGCGTTATATGAATCTGGTGAACGAGGCCTGCGACAACATGAATACCACGCGCCTCTTTTCGCAGAGCAGCATCGAGGCCTGGGAGGCCGCCAAGGCCGATCCGCACGGGCTCAACGCCGCCGGCGTGCCGAACTGCGTGGCCTATCCCAACACCGACTGGTTCAGCGAGATTTTCCACACGGGCTATTCGCAGGAGCACAATCTTCAGGTGTCGGGCGGCTCCAAGAAGATCAGCTACCTCGTTTCGATGGGTTATCTCGACAATCAAGGTATCATGAATCGCTGGAATCTCGACTCGTCGACGCAGAAGATCAACTTCCGCACCAACCTCGAGGCGAAGGTGACCGACTGGTTCACCGTCGGCACGCGCATCCTGGCCCAGAAGCAGGATTACGGTATGGCCAATATTTCCAATGGCTTCCGATATCTCTACCAGACCACGCCGGGCGTCTATCCGGGCGAACCGAACTACTGGGGGCGTCCGGCCCTGAGCGCCGAGGAGTCGTCGAACGCCAACAACATCTTCGGACAGATGGCCGGAGGGACGGGTTACAACACGACGCAGCGTCTGAACGGTTCGATCTATGCCCGGCTCCGCCTTTACCGGGGGCTGAGCGTCGAGGGTACGTTCAACTACTCGCCCGTAATCACCGAGCGCTCCTCCTATTCGCGCCCGAACGGATACTGGGATTACGTCACCGACACGCGCAACAGCGAGAGCGCCCTGGCCAATGCGACGATCACCAACTCGACTTCGCGCAGCGATCGTCTGTCGACCGAGCTGCTGGCCCGTTACGAGGGGGCGTTCGGCGATCATTCGATCGGGGTGCTGGCCGGCTATTCGGCGCTCGAATACGATACGCGCGGCTGGAGCGTCTCGCGAAAGGGAGCTACCGACTGGACGCTGCACGACCTGGGCACCTACGCCGAGCTGACCTCCTCGTCGAATACGCCGGCCGCCGGCTGGGGCCTGCGCTCCTATTTCGGTCGCGTGAACTATTCGTACAAGGAGCGTTATCTGTTCGAAGCCAACCTGCGCGCCGACGGTTCGTCGCGCTTCGGCGAGAATAATCGCTACGGCATTTTCCCGTCGTTCTCGGCCGGCTGGCGCATCTCCGAGGAGCCCTGGATGGAGCCGGCGCGGGATTGGCTCTCGTCGCTCAAGCTGCGTGCGTCGTGGGGCCAGCCCGGCAACCACCAGGGAATCGGCAAATACGCCTCGCAGCCTACCTATGCGCCGGGCAAGGTGGTCGTGGCCGCCAGCCCCACGCCGGCGCTCTACATCGCTTCGCTGAGCAATGCCAACCTGCAATGGGAGACCACCGTGACGACCGATATCGGTCTGGATTTCGGTCTCTTCGACAACCGCCTGACCGGCGAGGTCGACTTCTACGACAAAAAGACGACCGACATCCTCTATACGCCGTCGATCTACCTGACGATGGGCCTCGTTTCGGGCGTCCCCGAGAACTGCGGCGAGGTGCGCAACCGCGGCGTGGAGCTGTCGCTCAAATGGAACAGCAGCGCAGGCAAGGATTTCCACTATTATGTCGGCGTCAACTTCTCGTACAATGCCAATAAGGTGACCGAGTTCAAGGGCGCCCTGCGGAAATACTGGGACGACGGGGTTTACCGCAACAACCTGACGGATGTTTCCGATGCGTGGGGCGCCGGTCGTCTGTGCGAGGGCCGCATGCTGGGCGAAACCTACATGCGCCGCGTCTACCGCGGTTCGGGCGAAGGGTATACGGGCGGCGCCGTCGACATCCACGCCGGCCCCCGCGACGGCATGATCCGCACGCCGGCCGACTTGCAGTGGGTGCAGGCCATGATCGACTCGGGCTACTCGTTCAACGGCGTGACGACGATCGCCAAGGACCAGCTCTGGTACGGCGACCTGCTCTATGCCGACCGCAACGGCGACGGCAACTACGGCGACGACAACGACCAGGATTTTACGGGACATTCGGCCCTGCCGCGCTACAACGTGGGCCTGAATCTCGGATTCTCGTACAAGAATTTCGACTTCAGCATGCTGTGGGCCGGGGCCCTGGGCTTCCATCTCAACTGGAGCACCGACTACTACAACTCGACGCTCGTAAGCCACGGTTACGGCATCGTCTCGCATATCGCCGACAACCACTACTTCTTCGACCCGCAGAACGAGGCCGACGCCCGCACCAATGTCGGCGGCAAGTACCCCCGCCTGACCTACGGCACGACGCTCAACAACCGTCTGTCGAGCGATTTCTACGAGTACCGCGGCGACTACCTCAAACTCAAGAACGTCCAGATCGGCTACACGCTTCCCGAGCGCTGGACGCGCAAGTTCCTCGTCAGCAAGCTGCGGGCCTACGTCTCGATGGAGAATCTGCTGACCATCACCTCCTATCCGGGCCTCGACCCCGAAATCGGCACAGCGATCGGCTATCCGCTCATGCGTCAGATTTCGTTCGGAGCACAAATTACTTTCTAATCGGCTCAAACCAAACACAATCATGAAAAAAATATTGTTGACGACGACGGCCGCTCTCGCCCTCTGCGCATGCACCGACATGCTCGACACCGCTCCGTCGAACCAGATCGCCAGCGGCAACATGTGGTCGAGCGAGGAGCTCGCCGACAAGGGCATGGCGGGTCTCTACTATACGTTCTACTGCCAGGACCTCTCCTCCACGCAGCTGCGCCGCCAGACTACGGGGCTGAACCGTCAGGGGATCGAGGCGATGGGCTTCCCGACCGACTACTATTCGAACAACTATCCGGTCGAGCTGCTTTCGCTGGCCACCAAGCCGGCGTCCGACTTCCAGGTGTGGTACGAGTGGAAATTCTGCTACACGATCATCCACGCCTGCAACGATGCCATCGCCCATCTGGGCAAAGCCGGACTCGGCGCCGACAAACTGGCCCGCTATCAGGCCGAGGCGCGTTTCCTGCGCGCCTGGGCCTACAACCGCCTGAACATGCTCTATCAGGGTGTGCCCGTCTACCTCGATCCGATCTCCAACTCCGAGTGCACCCGCACGCAGGCTTCGGCCGACGAGGTGTGGCGGGTGATCCTCGACGATCTGGACTACTGCATCGCCACCGAAGCCTTCCCCGACAACACCATCTCGGGCAGCAGCATCGGCCGTCCGTCGAAAGGCGCCGCTTATGCGCTGCGCGGCATGGTCTGCATGTGGAAAGGCATGTACAAGGAGGCCGCCGCCGACTTCGCCGAGGTGGAGAAGTGCGGCTACGGCCTCTGGGAGGGCGAGTACGGCGACTTCTTCAAGTACGAGAACGAACACGACAAGGAGATGATCTTCGCCATTCAGTTCAGCGAGGAGGTCGGCTATTGCGACAACATCCAGCAGATGACCGGCGGCCGCGACACCTACGACGGCTGGACAGAGATCAAGCCCTCGGCCGATTTCGTGGACTACTACGCCAACGCCGACGGTTCGCCGTTCGTCTGGTCCGAGGTCGAGGGGCTCGAAGACTGGGACAAGCTGACGCCCGCCCAGCGCGAAATCTTCTTCTGCCGCGACGGACTGGAGAAGCTCGCCTCGCAGAAGTCGCAGGTCATCAAACGGGTCGGTCAGGAAGTTTACGATACTTATTATCTCAATTCGGGCAACGAGGCCCGTATCAAAAAGGCCTACGACAACCGCGACCCGCGTCTGAAGCAGACCGTGCTGACCCCCTACGAACCGGTCACTTGCTACAAGCCGAACTACAACAACGACAACGACCAGCTCGGCAAGCAGCTCCGCTGGCCGATCGTGGCGCAGGGCGCCGACAACGGCGACTTCTGGCTCGACAAGCGCACCTCGGGCTACTACTGCTACCGCAAGTACTGCGAATTCGAGAAGGGCCGTCTGATCAGCCGTTCGCGCTGCCATACGGACTGGCCGCTCATCCGCTTCACCGACGTGCTGCTGCAACATGCCGAGGCGCTGGCGCAGCAGAACGACATCGACGGAGCGATCCGCCTGGTGAACCGCGTGCGTTCGCGGGCTCACATGCCGGCGCTGACCGTCGGCGGCAGCGGGGCATGCGCCGTGGCCGACCAAGAGGCGATGCTCGAACGCATCCGCTACGAGCGCCGCGTCGAGTTCCCGGTCGAAGGGATCAACTTCTTCGACGAAGTGCGCTGGGGCACCTACAAGGCGACGAAATTCGCCGGACAGGAGATCAACGGCGGCAAGTCGTGGTGGGGTCAGCCGGTCGAATACAACTGGTATTACACCGATTACATCTGGCCGTGGACGGCTCCGCTGAGCGAGATCCAGAAAAATCCCGCCCTGACCAAACGCAGCGGCTGGGCTTATTAATCCGAAAGACGACTATGAAAAAACTGTTATTGATCTTATCGCTGCTCGTCGGGAGCCGCTCGCTCGGTGCCCGCACGCTGAATTACGACCGTATCGCTCCCCACCCGCGCCTGCTCCTGCCGGCAGGCGGGGAGGAGGGGATCCGGCAGGCCGTCGCCCAATCGCCCGGCCTGCAACGGGTCGAGCAGCGCATCTTCGCATTCTGCGACTCGACCCTGACGGCAGCTCCCGTCGAACGCATCAAGGAGGGCAAGCGGCTGCTGGCCGTCTCGCGCGAGGCGCTCAAGCGCATCTACTACCTCTCCTACGCCTATCGCATGACGGACGATGCGCGCTATGCCGACCGTGCCGCCGCGGAGATGGAGGCCGTATGCCGCTTCACGGATTGGAATCCCACGCACTTCCTCGACGTAGGAGAGATGGTGACGGCGCTGGCGATCGGCTACGACTGGCTCTACGGACGGCTCACGCCCGAGTTGCGCCGCACGGTTCGCGAAGCGATTCTGGAAAAAGGATTCAAGGCGGCGGAGAACGGGAAAAACGCCTGGTTCTACCGTTCGACGAACAACTGGAACGCCGTCTGCAACAGCGGTCTGACGCTCGGTGCGCTGGCCATCTTCGAAGACGCGCCCCAAGCGGCCGAGGCGATCGTCGAAAAGTGCTTGCAGACCAATCCCAAGACGATGGAGTGCTACGGCCCCGACGGCGGTTATCCCGAGGGCTTCGGCTATTGGGGTTACGGCACGAGCTTCGAGGTGCTGCTCATCGCCTCGCTCGAAAGTGCCCTGGGAACGGACAACGGCCTTACGCAGACGGCCGGATTCCTCCCGTCGGCGCGCTTCATGCAGTACATGACCGCTCCGAGCGGCGACTGCTTCTGCTTCTCCGATTCGCCCTGCGAGGCCGAAGCGAACATGATGCTCTTCTGGTTCGCCCGCAAGCTGAACGACCCGTCGGTGCTGTGGCTCGAAAAGGGCTATCTGAACGAGCCCGACACCCGTTTCGCCGAGGATAGGCTGCTGCCGAGTCTGCTGGTTTTCGCCTCGCAGGTCGACCTCGACGCGATACGTCCGCCGAAACGGAATACGTGGGTCAACCGCGGCCGGACTCCGCTCTACATCTATCGCGGCGGCTGGAAGAGCCCGGAGGATACCTATCTGGGCATCAAGGGCGGCACGGCCTCGACCTCCCACGCCCACATGGACGCCGGCTCGTTCGTCTATGAAAAGTCGGGGGTCCGCTGGTCGATGGATCTGGGCATGCAGAGCTACATCACGCTCGAAAGCCGCGGCGTGGACCTGTGGAACATGTCGCAGACCGGACAGCGCTGGGAGGTCTACCGCCTTTGCAACCAGGCACACAGCACCCTGACGGTCAACGGCCGCCGCCACAACGTCAAGGGCGTGGCTCCGATCCTCCGCACGTTCGACAAACCCGCGAAGCGGGGTGCCGAGGTCGATCTGACGGAGATATTCGACGCCGACCTGAAAAAGGCCGTGCGCACGGTGACGCTCGACCGCCGGGACGATCTGACCGTCTGCGACCGTCTCGAAACGGGGGCGGAGCCGGCCGAAGTGATGTGGGTCCTGACTACGCCGGCCGAGGCCCGGATCGTCGGCCCGAATGCCATCGAGCTGACCGCTTCCGGCCGCACGATGCTGCTGACGGTCGAGTGCCCGACGCCCGTCGACCTGCAGATCTGGACGAACGAACCGCCCCACGACTACGATCACCCGAATCCGGGCACCCGGCGCGTCGGATTCCTTAC
>CAMWWU010000077.1 GCA_947178025.1 uncultured Alistipes sp.
GAAGTATACGAAGTGGCGCGAGCCGTTGGCGTCGTCGAATCCGTCGCTGCCGACGATACCGTAGGAGCCGCGGATCTTCATGAAGTCGATGTAGTCGCGCACCGGTTCCCAGAACTTCTCGTTGCTGATGGCATAGCCCAGCGATACGGCGGGGAAGAGCTCGAAACGGGATCCTGCCGGGAGGCGTTCGGTGCCGTTGTAGCCGAAGTTGAACTCGGCGAAGTAGCGCTGGTCGAAATCGTAGGTCACGCGGCCCGAGAGACCCTGGTTGCGTTGCAGACGCTCCTTGGTCCGGTTGTTCAGGTCGCGGCCCGGGCGGAATTCGCGCATCATGTACATGAGCAGCGCGCTGACGTTGTGTTTTTGGGCGAACGAGCGGTTGTATGTCAGTCGGGCGTCGAAGTAGAACGTCTGGTCGGAGTTCGGATCGTTGCCGTTCTCCCAGCTCTCCCAGATGTATTCGCTGCCGAGTTGTCCGACGGTCTGCGTCTCGAACCAGTTCGGGTTGTCGGGCGACCAGCTGTTGGGGGTCACCGTGTAGTAGGTGGGCGTGAGCCCCTGCCGGTAGACCTTGTTGGCGTAGCTCTTCCAGTTGACCAGTCCCTGAACGGCCAGACCCTTGGTGATGAAGTCGAGTTTCTGGTCGAGTTTGAGCGAGACGTTCAGCGTCGTGTAGTTGTATTGCGCCTGGTCGTCGAGCATCGCGGCGTAGGGGTTGAGGTAGAGTTCGTCGCCCTTGTAGGAGGCATTGCCGAATCGGATGTGCGTATCGCCCGGCATCGAGGGGTAGTAGGCCGGGAACTGAATCGGGTTGGCCTGCAACATGTACTCGAAGAGTTTGGACGAACCTTCGGCGGGACCCCGCGTCGAACCGATCTGCGCGTTGAGGTGCAGGTCGAGGATCGTGGACTTCGACAGCTTGTAGGAGATGTTGTTCTGGAAGTTGTAGTGGAAGTTGCGGATGTTGTTGTTGAAGTCGTAGCCTTTCGGAGCGTTGACGATGCCCGAGTCGTGGTTGAAGTTCAGGCTCATGTAGTAGGTCGCCCGATTGCCGCCGCCCTGGATGTTGATGTTGGCGCGCTGGTTCATGTTCATGTCGCGGAAGAGGAGCTCCTGCCAGTCGACGTCGGGGTAGATGTAAGGAGCCGCATGGCTGCGGGTCAGGTCGATCTCCGTCTGCGAATACTTCGCCGTGACGGCACCGCGGGCGAGCAGGCCTTCGTTGTAGAGCTCCATCCAGGTGGCTCCGTCGACGAACTGCGGGAAGCGCATCGGCTGGGCGAACGAATTCTCGATCGTCACGCCGATTTTGGCGCGGGTGTTCTCCTGCCCCTTCTTCGTGGTGACGATCATCACGCCGTTCGCGCCGCGCACGCCGTAGATGGCCGTGGCGGATGCGTCTTTCAGGATGGTGAAGCTCTCGATCGTTTCGGCGGGAATGCGGTTCAGGTCGCCCGACGAGATCTCTACGTCGTCCAATAATATAAGAGGTGTGGCGCGTCCGCCGAAGGTTCCGACGCCGCGGATGTAAAATTCGCTCGCTGCGCCCGGCTCGCCCGAAGTGGTCATCGAGATCACGCCCGCGAGTTTGCCCGCGAGGCCCGAGGTGAGCGACGACGAGGGGAATTTGAGCTCCTGTCCGGCGATGGAGGTGACGGCTCCCGTGATCGAGATCTTCTTCTGGGTGCCGGCTCCGATCACCACGACCTCTTCGAGCTGGTTGTCCGATTCGAGCTGCACGATGATCTCCGTGGCGCTGCGGACGTCGAGCGTGCGGGTCTTATAGCCGATGAACGAAATGTCGATACTGGCGTTTTTGTCGACCTGAATGGAGAAGCGGCCGTCGGCGTTGGTCGCCGTGCCGCGGGTGGTTCCCTGAACCAGCACATTGGCTCCGACGACGGGCTCTTTGGTCGAAGCATCGATTACCTGACCGGTGACCACGTGCGAACGATCCGACTGCGGGGCGGCTACCCCCCCCCTCGCGGCCTCCGCATGAAGTGTCGTTCCGAGACCGGAAACGAGGCACAGCAGGCAGCTTGCAAACAGTAGATTTTTAAGATTCATTGAGAAAAGGTTTGAGTTGATTTAGATGCGTTGATTTTTTCTGCGGTTCGGTTTTCTGCGATTCTTCATAGGCGTGGGATGGGTTTTCGAGTTCTTTGTTTTCCGTATTACAAAAGTAGGATTTTGTCTCCTATCCGGCTTTTAAAAATCTTGCGAGATGATTAACAAATCTTGCAAAACGGGAGACGGGCCTCGGGCGCCGTTGCCGACAGCCCGGCGGCGGCTTTCCCTGCCCGGAGTCCTATTCCGCTCTCCTTTTGTCCGTTTTGTCGGTATGCAGAGCCTGTTATTGCAAGATTTCTTATGGTTTTTGCATTATTTTTTCACGAGAGGACCGAATATTACTCGTAATTTTGTTCCCATACTTAAATGATCGTTCCAACATGAAACACCTCGCTTTATTTTTGATTTTTCTCTTCGGGTGCCGCTGTCCGCTCGCCGCACGGGAGATCGCTCCGGAGGCGAAAAGCAGGGCCGCATCGCTGGTCGCGCAGATGACCCTGGACGAGAAACTGGCTTACATCGGAGGCTATGAAGCATTCTACATCCGGGCGGTTCCGCGTCTGGGCATTCCCGAAATCCGTATGGCCGACGGTCCGCAGTGCGTGCGCAACGACACGCGCAGTACGCTCTATCCGTGCGGCATCGCCCTGGCCGCGACGTGGGATCGCTCGCTGGCCCGTGCTTACGGCCGCTCGCTGGGGCGCGATGCCCGCGCCCGGGGGGTGCATATCATGCTGGGCCCGGGCGTGAACATCTACCGTTCGCCGTTGTGCGGCCGCAATTTCGAATATTACGGCGAAGATCCCTATCTGGCGTCGGAAACCGCTGCCGAATATATAAAAGGTATGCAGGGCGAAGGGGTGATGGCCACCGTCAAACATTTCTGCGGCAACAATCAGGAGTACGACCGGCATCACGTTTCGTCGGACATCGACGAACGGACGCTGCACGAGATCTACTTCCCGGCATTCCGCAAGGCGGTCGAGGAGGCCGGAGTGGGCGCCGTGATGTCGAGTTACAACCTCGTCAACGGGCAGCATATGACCGAAAACCGCGAGCTTATCGACGGGGTTCTGCGCGGAGCGTGGGGCTTCGAGGGGATCTTCATGTCGGACTGGGATGCCACCTACTCGGTCGCCGGCCCGGTGAACAGCGGCCTGGATCTTGAAATGCCGGGCGCGCGGTATACGAATCCGGAGAATCTGAAAAAATTGCTTGCGACGGGTGTCGTCACCGAGGAGGCGATCGACACGAAGTGCCGCCATATCCTGCAAACGCTCATCGCTTTCGGATTCCTCGACCGCGAGCAGAAAGACGCCTCGATTCCGGAGCGCAACCCCGAGTCGGACGCCACGGCGCTGGAGGTGGCCCGCAACTCGATGGTGCTTCTGAAGAACGACGGGGTGCTTCCTTTCGGCCGTCGGATTCGCCGGGTGGCGGTGCTGGGACCCAATGCCGTGAAACTGCCGATGGGCGGCGGTTCGGGCGAGGGGGCGCCGTTCGAATATGTCTCCATCGCTGCCGGGCTGCAAGCCGAGAAAGGATTTCGCACGCAGTGTCTGACACCGCAGGGATCCACCGGGCTGGCCGCTTCGGGACTCTTTTTTACGCCGGACGGAAAACCGGGTCTGAGAGGCGAATTTTTCGCCAACCGCACGCTGGAGGGGCCTGCCGTCGTGACGACGACCGACGAATCGGTCGATTTCTTCTGGGAGGGCGCTCCCGCCGAGGGAGTTCCCGCGGACCACTTCTCGGCGCGCTGGACGGGCGAGTTCCGTCCCGTGCGGGCGGAACGGGCGGTCTTCACCGTGAGCGGCGACGACGGCTACCGGCTCTTCGTCGATGACCGGGAGGTGCTGGAGCACTGGTCCGACCACGGCGTTTCGATCAAGACGGCGGCGCTGGACGTCGAGGCGGGGCGGAGCTATGCGATCCGGCTGGAGTTCTACGACAATGTGCGCACGGCCGAAGTGAAGCTGCAATACGCGAGCTATTCGCCCGCCGAGCAGGCTCGGGCGGTCGCTGCGGCGGATGCCGTGGTCTACTGTGCGGGCTTCGACCAGACCTCGGAGAGCGAAAATTCGGACCGCACGTTCTCGCTGCCCGCGGGGCAGGCCGAGGAGATCGTCTCGCTCGCCGCGCTGAATCCCAACCTCGTGGTGGTGGTCAATGCGGGCGGAGGCGTCGACTTCGCGCCGTTCGCCGAACGGGCGGGAGCCATTCTGCTGGCCTGGTATCCGGGGCAGGAGGGCGGCAAGGCCGTCGCCGACATTCTTACGGGCCGCACGAACCCGAGCGGACGCCTCCCTATCTCCATCGAGCGTCGCGCCGAGGACAACCCGACCTTCGCGAGCTACTATCCGAATGTCTTCCTTTTTCAGGACAGCCCGCTGCGGCGCGTGAGCTACGACGAGGGCCTCTTCGTGGGCTATCGCGGCTACGATCGCAGCGGCACGGAGCCGATGTATCCGTTCGGTTACGGATTGAGCTACACGACGTTCGAATACGGCGACATGGAGGCAGTGCCTGCGGGCGACGGCTGGCAGGTGTCGTTCGAGGTGAAGAACACGGGCCGGTGCGCCGGCACGGAGACGGCGCAGGTCTACGTGGGGGCCTGCGGGTCGGAAGTTCCGCGTCCGGTGCGCGAACTGAAGGGCTGCGAGCGGGTGACGCTCCGCCCCGGCGAGGCCAAGCGGGTGACGGTGCCGCTGAGCCGCGACGCGTTCTCCTGCTACGACATGAACCGTCATGGTTTCCGGGTCGAACCGGGAGCATACCGTATCGAGGTCGGAGCCTCGTCGCGGGATCTGAAACTTTCGCAAACGATAAATCTCGACTGATATGAAGAAACTGATGACGGCCGCGGCACTCTTGTCGACGCTGGCGGCTGCCGCGCAATGGCAGCCTGCGGGCGAGCGCATCAAAACCTCGTGGGGCGAGCAGCTCGATCCCGAAAACGTACTGCCCGAATACCCGCGCCCCCAGATGGTCCGCGCGGAGTGGCGGAACCTGAACGGATTGTGGAACTACGCCATACTTCCCGCGGGCGAGCAGCCCGCAGCGTGGGACGGCGAGATCCTCGTGCCGTTCGCCGCCGAATCGTCGCTCTCGGGTGTGGATCGGCGGGTCGGCGCCGGACAGGAGCTGTGGTACGAACGGAGTTTCTCCGTTCCGACGTCGTGGAGCGGCCGCCGGGTGCTGCTGCACTTCGGTGCCGTGGACTGGCGTGCCGACGTGTGGGTCAACGGCGTCAGCCTGGGGCGCCACGAGGGCGGCTATACGCCGTTCGGATTCGATATCACCTCGGCGCTGAAGCGGGGCGGCAATACGCTCCGGGTGCGGGTCTGGGACCCTACGGACCGCGGCTGCCAACCGCGCGGCAAGCAGGTGGAGCGCCCCGAAGTCATCTGGTATACGCCCGTGACGGGCATTTGGCAGACGGTGTGGCTCGAAGCCGTTCCGCAGCAGTATGTCAGCAACGTCGTCACGACACCCGATTTGGATCGTCGCACGTTCCGCGTCGCAGTCGAGACGAGCGGCGCGCAGCCCGGAGACCGGGTGGAGGTGACGCTGCTCGACGGCGGTGAAAAGGTCGCTGCGGCCGCTGCCCTGTGCGGAGCCGATGCGGAGTTGTATGTGGCCTCCCCGAAGCTGTGGAGCCCCTCGTCTCCGCATCTCTACGATCTGGAGGTCGCGCTGGTTCGCGGCGGCAAGGTCGTCGACCGTGTGACGAGCTACGCGGCGATGCGCAAATTCTCGACGGGCAGGGACCGCGACGGAATCGTGCGGCTGTGTCTGAACGACGAACCGCTCTTCCAGTTCGGACTGCTCGATCAGGGCTGGTGGCCCGACGGGCTCTATACGGCTCCGACGGACGAGGCGCTGGTCTACGATATCGAGAAGACGAAGGCGTGGGGTTACAACATGATCCGCAAGCACATCAAGGTCGAGCCGGCCCGGTGGTACTGGCACTGCGACCGGTTGGGCATGATCGTCTGGCAGGACATGCCCAGCGGCGATCAGGCCGACCGCAAACCGCAGTGGCAGGACAAGAACTACTTCACGGGCGAGGAGAAGCGGCGTTCGGCCGAATCGGCGGCCTGCTACCGCAAGGAGTGGCGTGAGATCATCGACGCGCTGCGGGGATTCCCCTCGATCGGCGTCTGGGTGCCGTTCAACGAAGCGTGGGGGCAGTTCGATACCGAGGCGATCGCCGAGTGGACGAAGGCTTACGATCCGGCGCGGCTGGTGAATCCGGCCAGCGGCGGCAACCATTATTTGACGGGAGATATGCTCGATCTGCACAATTATCCCGAACCTTCTTTGTATCTTTACGACGCGAACCGCGCCACGGTGTTGGGCGAGTTCGGAGGGATCGGTTTCGTGATGAGAGAGCATTTGTGGGAGCCGGACCGCAACTGGGGATACGTGAATTTCAACTCGCCGACGGAGGTGACCGACGAATACGAACGATATGCCGCGAAGCTCGAAGAGTTGATCGGCAGGGGCTTTTCGGCGGCGGTCTACACCCAGACCACCGACGTGGAGATCGAAGTCAACGGGCTGATGACCTACGACCGCAAAGCGGTGAAGGTGGACGAAGCGCGTATCCGGAAAATCAATGAACGAATCTGTCAATCGCTGAACGGAAAACGATGAAAAAACTGCTGATTCTGGGGTTCGCCGTCTGCTGCACCTGGGCGGTGCAGGCACGGAAAACCTACACGCTGGCCTCTCCCGACGGACGCCTGCGAACGACGGTCGCCGTAGGCGACTCGCTGACCTATGACATCGTGCGCGACGGCCGGACGCTCATGGAAGCCTCGCCGATCGCCCTGACGCTGACCGACGGCCGCGTGTGGGGTCCTTCGGCCCGCGTGCAGCACGTCGCACGCACGAGCGTCGACGAGGTGATCGCGTCGCCTCTCTACCGTTCTTCGGAGGTTCGCGACCGCTACAACGGCCTCACGCTGAAGATGCGCGGCGACTGGTCGGTGGAGCTGCGCGCCTACGACGACGGCGTCGCCTACCGTTTCGTCACGACGGCGAAGGAGCCGTTCCGCGTTGCGGACGAGGGAGCCGAATACCGTTTCCCGGAGGATTATTCCGTCCTGGTGCCTTATGTGGCTGTCGGGGAGGACGGGAATTTCGAGTCGCAGTGGCGTAACTCCTTCGAGAACACCTACTCCGAAACGTCGCTTTCGGGGCTGAACCCCGGGCGGCTGGCTTTTCTGCCCCTGGCGGTGGATCTCGGCGAGGGGCTGAAGCTGTGCTTCACGGAGACCGATCTGCGCGACTATCCGGGCATGTATCTCCGGAACGGCGACGGCGGACGGCATCTCTCGGCGTGCTTCGCCCCCTATCCCCGGCGTGCGGAGCAGGGAGGACACAACAACCTGCAAATGCTTGTTTGCGAACGCGAGGAGTACATCGCCCGGGTCGATGCTCCGCGCACGTTCCCGTGGCGCGTGGCCGTGGTCGGCACGGACGTCGAACTGGCGGCCTGCGACCTGAGCTGGCTGCTCGCCGAGCCCTCGCGTGTGGAAGACACTTCGTGGATCCGCCCCGGCAAGGTGGCCTGGGACTGGTGGAACGCCTGGAACATCTCGGGCGTAGAGTTCCGTGCGGGCGTGAATACCGAGACCTATAAGTATTACATCGATTTCGCAGCCGCGAAGGGCATCGAATACGTGATCCTCGACGAGGGATGGGCCGTGAACGGGCTGGCCGACCTGATGCAGGTCGTTCCGCAGCTCGACCTGCCGGAGATCATCCGTTACGCCCGGCAGCGAGGCGTGGGGATCATTCTCTGGGCCGGCTACTGGGCTTTCGACCGCGATATGGAGCGGGTTTGCAAACACTACTCGGAGATGGGCGTCAAAGGGTTCAAGGTCGACTTCATGGACCGCGACGACCAGCTGATGACCGCCTTCAACCACCGGGCAGCGGCCATGGCCGCCGAATACGGACTGCTCCTCGACCTGCACGGCACGCACAAACCCGCGGGCTTGAACCGCACGTGGCCCAACGTGCTGAACTTCGAGGGCGTGCACGGCCTCGAACAGATGAAGTGGAGCCCCGAATGGGTGGATCAGATGAAGTACGACGCGACGATTCCTTTCATCCGTCAGGTCGCCGGACCGATGGATTACACGCAGGGCGCCATGCGCAACGCCTCGCGGGGCAACTACCGTCCCGTCGACTCGGAGCCGATGAGCCAGGGCACGCGCTGCCACCAGCTGGCGCTGTACGTCGTGCTCGACTCGCCGTTGAACATGTTGTGCGATTCGCCGACGAACTACCTGCGCGAGCCGGAGTGCACGGAGTTCATCGCTGCGATTCCGACCGTGTGGGACGAGACCAGAATCCTCGACGGACGGATGGGCGAATACGTCGTCACGGCCCGCCGCAAGGGATCGGACTGGTATGTCGGGGGCATCACCGACTGGACGCCGCGCGACGTGGAGGTCGACCTCTCGTTCCTGGGCGGCACTTGCGAGGTCGTGCTGCTGCGCGACGGTGCGAACGCCGACCGCAAAGCATCGGACTACCGACGCGAAACGCTTCGCATCGACACCGCCTCCCCGTTGAAGATGCACCTGGCGCCCGGGGGAGGATTCGTGTTGCGTACAAACGATAAAAATTAAGGAGAGATGAAGCATTCGATTGTTTTTTTATTCGCGTTTTTCATGGCCTGGCAGACGGCGCGTGCCGAGGTGGAGCTGCCTCGGTTTTTCAGCGACAACATGGTCCTGCAACGCGAGCAGCCGATTCGCATATGGGGTCGGGCTGCGAAAGGCGAATCGGTGACGGTGCGTTTCGCCGGCGCCGAAGTCTCGACGAAAGCCGACCGCTCGGGACGGTGGGAGGTGGCGCTTCCGGCGATGGAGGCCGATGCGACCCCGCGTGAAATGACCGTGTCGGGGCGTGACGGCGAACGGCGCTTCTCGAATGTCGTGGTGGGCGACGTGTGGCTTTGCAGCGGGCAGTCGAACATGGAGTGGCGGCTCGACCCCACGACGGACTGCAAGGCCGAGATCGCCGCTTCGGCCAATCCGAATATCCGGCTGCTTTCCGTAGGCCGCAAGGTCGCCTTCGAGGAGCAGGAGGATATCGATTCCGGGCAGTGGGTGGAGTGTACGCCCGAAACCTCGCGGGTATTCTCGGCCGTGGGATACTATTTCGGCAAGTTCATCCAGGCCGAAACGGGCGTCCCGGTGGGGCTGATCAGCAGTACGTGGGGCGGCACCGATATCGAGACCTGGACGAGCTGGGGAGCGATGCGCACGACGCCGGGTTACGACCGTTATGCCGCCAAAGGCTCTCCGCGCGAAGCCATCGGAAAGGAGCTGAACGGCTATCTGGCCTACGTCTCCGCCTTGAAAAACGATCGCGGGGACCGTGAACGCTGGTATGACCCGTCCGTATCCGCTTCGGCGAAATACTGGCGAACGATGCGGCTTCCGCAGCTTTGGGAGAACGAGCTGGGGCCGGTCGACGGACATGTCTGGTTCCGGAAAAGCGTGCAGCTGCCGGCTGCTGCGGCCGGAAAGGCGGGCGTGCTGCATCTGCCGGCCGTGGACGATGCGGACGTCTCCTATGTCAATGGGCACCGGGTCGGCGAAACGCACGGTTGGGATCGTCCGCGTCATTACGACATTCCCGCAGGGGTGCTCGGCGAAGGCGAGAACCTCGTGGCGGTGCGGGTCGAGGACACGGCTCGCGACGGGGGTATCTGGGGCGCTGCGGACGGATTGTATCTGGAGGTCGGCGGCGAGCGCTACGACCTGGCCGGAGAGTGGCTCTGCCGTCCGTCGGCCACGACGGCTATGTACGGACTTTCCGGCGACGGCAACTACGGCCAGCCCAATAGTTTCGCCTCGTTGCTCTACAACGGCATGATCGCGCCGCTGGTAGGCTACGGCATCAAGGGGGCGATCTGGTATCAGGGCGAAAACAACGCCGGTCGTGCCCGGAGCTACCGCGAGCTCTTCCCCGCGATGATCCGCGACTGGCGTGCGAAGTGGGGCTGCGACTTCCCGTTCTTCTGGGTGCAGCTGGCCAATTACAGGCCGGTCGCCGAACAGCCCGGCGAGAGCGAGTGGGCCGAACTGCGCGAGGCGCAGAACATGACGCTGGCGCTTCCTGCCACGGGGCAGGCTGTCATCACCGATATCGGCGAGGCGAACGACATCCATCCGCGCAACAAGCGCGACGTGGGCTACCGGCTTTCGCGTGCGGCGCTGAACGTGGCCTATGGCCGCAGCGACGTGGCGGCGGGCGGTCCTGCGTACCGGTCGATGGCGTGCGACGGCAACCGCATCGTGTTGACGTTCGATGCTGCGGGAGCTCTGCGCCCCGCCGACGGAAACCGCTACGGTTATCTGCGCGGTTTTACGATTGCCGGTGCCGACGGCCGGTTCGTCTGGGCCCGGGCATATGTGCTGGACAGCGATCGGGTGGCGGTCTTCAGCGATGCGGTGCCGGAGCCCGTGGCGGTCCGTTACGGCTGGGCCGACAATCCGCAGGACAACGATCTGACCGATGCTTCGGGGCTGCTGGCTTCGCCGTTCCGCACCGACGATCGGCCCGGAATTACGAAATAAGCCCGAGGTCGGGAGGAAAACTGCACGTCGGAAGTTGCCGGACCGGGCGGCAAGGCTGCCGCAGCCTCCTGCTCCTCACTCCTGCCGGAAGCAGAGCCGCTCCGGCCCGCCCGAAAATGGAAAGCCCCTCCGTCACGGAGGGGCTTTCCATTTTCATTGCCGGATTTTACGGATTCGCGAGGGCGCTCGGGACTACTTCTGTCGGAAGTAGATCTGCATCGGAACGCCCGAAAAATCCCAGCGCTCGCGCATGTTGTTTTCGAGGAATCGCCGGTAGGGCTCCTTGATGTACTGCGGCAGGTTGACGAAGAACGCGAACTGGGGCGTCGGCGTCGGAAGCTGCGTCACGTACTTGATCCTGATGTACTTGCCCTTGATTGCGGGGGGCGGATAGTTCTCGATGAGCGGCAGCATGACCTCGTTGAGCTCCGAGGTGGCGATGCGGCGCTTGCGCGACTGGTGCACCCGGATGGCGGTCTGCAGGACGTCGAGGATGCGCTGCTTGGTGAGCACCGAGGTGAAGATGATCGGAATGTCGTTGAACGGCGCGAGCCGCTTCTTGAGCGCCTCGGTCCACTCCTTCATCGTGTTGTTCTGTTTCTCGATCAGATCCCATTTGTTGACCACGATCACGCAGCCCTTGCGGTTGCGGACGATCAGGTTGTGGATGTTCAGGTCCTGCGATTCGAG
>CAMWWU010000078.1 GCA_947178025.1 uncultured Alistipes sp.
ACTTGGTGGGTTTGTAGCGGAACTTCTCGATGAACTCCTCGGTCTTCTCGATCATCCGCTGCTGGTTCTCGTAGGCCGCCAGCTGCTGCGCCCGGCGTTCGGCCCGCAGCACGACGTACTTCGAATAGGAGACCTTGTAGTCGGTGACCTTGCCCAGCGAAAGCTCGACCGTGCGGTTCGTGACGTTATCCAGGAAAGCGCGGTCGTGCGAGATGAGCAGCACGGCGCCGTTGTAGTTCTTCAGGTACTCTTCGAGCCACTGGATCGACTCGATGTCGAGGTGGTTCGTCGGCTCGTCGAGCAGAAAGATCGACGGACGCCTCAGGAGCAGCTTCGCCAGCTCGATGCGCATGCGCCAGCCGCCCGAAAATTCGCTCGTGGCACGGCCGAAGTCCTCGCGCTTGAAGCCCAGGCCGAGCAGCGTCTTCTCGATGTCGGCGTCGCGGGTTTCGCCGCCGAGGATGTGGTAGCGGTCCTGCGCGTCGGTGAGCCGGTGGAGCAGCTGCCCGTAGGCCTCGCTCTCGTAGTCGGTGCGCTCGGCGATCTCGGCCGTAAGCCGGTCGACCTCCGCTTCGAGGCGCAGCACCTCGTCGAACGCCTTGGCCGTCTCCTCGACGAGCGTCGTCGTGTCGGCCACGCGCATCGTCTGCGGCAGGTAGCCGATCGTGCACTCGCCGTTCACGGTCACGGCTCCCGACGTGGGCTGCTGCTCGCCCGTGATGATGCGCAGCAGCGTGGTTTTGCCCGCGCCGTTCTTGCCCACCAGGCCGATGCGGTCCTTGGGGTTGATCAGAAACGAAATATTGTCGAAGAGGGTCCAGCCCCCGTAGCTGACAGTGAGGTTGTCTAACGAAATCATTGGGTATTAGATTATTTACGGATGCAACGCCTACGCCTCCAGCATCCTCCGGATCTCGGTCTCGGGATCCTCCGCGCCGAAGACGCTGCTGCCGGCGACCAGCGCGTCGGCACCGGCGTCGAACAGCGCTCCGGCGTTCCGCGCCGAGATGCCGCCGTCGACCTCGATGAGCAGCTCCGGGCGCAGCTCGCCGGCCATCGTGCGCAGTTCGCGCACCTTGTCGAGCGCCTCGGGCATGAAGGCCTGCCCGCCGAATCCCGGTTCGACGCTCATGACCAGCACCAGGTCGACCAGCGGCAGCACGTCGCGCAGGGCGGCGACCGGCGTAGCGGGCTTGATCGAGATGCCGGCACGGGCTCCGGCGCTGCGGATCGACGCGATGCAGCCCGCAGGATCGGCGCAGGCTTCGAGGTGGAACGTCACGATGTCGGCGCCCGCCGCGACGAAGCGCTCGACGTAACGCTCCGGCTCGACGATCATCAGATGCACGTCGAGCGTCTTGGCCGTGACCTTGCGGATCGCCCGGAGGACCGGGAATCCGAACGAGATATTCGGCACGAAAACGCCGTCCATGACGTCGATATGCACCCATTCGGCGGCGCTGCAGTCGACCATCCGCGTATCGCGGTCCAGCTGGCCGAAATCGGCCGAGAGCATCGAGGGGGCTATGATGCGTTGCATAGAGATCAAGTTTAAGGGCAAAGATAGGTATTTCCCGAGAATTTTCCTACCTTTGTTCGTATGAACACCGCAATCATCGTTACAATCATCGTGCTCGGAGCGCTGGCCGCCGCGTTCGGGACGGCGCTGCTCGCGCAGCGCCGGGAGACGGAGCGGCTGCGGGGCGAGAAACAGGCGGCCGAAGAGGCCCGAACGGCAGCCGATGCGCAGGTGCGCGAACTGCACGAACAGCGGGCCCGGACCGAGTCCGAGCTGGCGGCGGTACGGGCTGCTGCCGCGGCCGAGATCACGGCGCTCAAGGCGCACGAGGCCGAGCGGCGCGAATCCGAACGCAAGGAGCAGGAGCAGGCCCGCGAAACGATGCGGCTGCAATTCCGCGACCTGGCCAACGAGATTCTGGGCGAGCAGTCGCAGCGCATGCACAAAAACAGCCAGGAGCTGCTCCGCCCCTTTCAGGAGAAGATCGCCGAATTTCGGAACCGGGTGGAGGAGATCTACACCGTGCAGACCTCGCAGCGGGGCGAACTGAAAGCCGAACTGAAAAACCTGATGGAGCTCAACCGCCGCATCACGACCGAGACGACCAACCTCACGAACGCCCTGAAGGGCAACTCGAAGGTGCAGGGCGATTGGGGCGAGATGCTGCTCGAAACGATCCTCGACAGCTCGGCCCTGCTCAAGGGCATCCACTACGAAACGCAGTACAACATCAAGGACGCCGAGGGGCGCAACCTGCGGCCCGACGTGGTGCTGCACCTGCCCGAGAACAAGGATATCGTGATCGACTCGAAGGTTTCGCTCACGGCGTTCGTGGCCTACACCTCGGCCGAGGAGGAGAGCGAGCGGCAGCGCCACCTCGCGGCGCACGTCGCCTCGGTGCGGCAGCATGTCACGGAGCTGGGGCGCAAGGAGTACCAGCGGCTGCTCGACTCGCCCGATTTCGTCATCATGTTCATCCCCAACGAACCGGCGTTTCTGGCCGCCCTGCAACACGACCCGGCGATCTGGTCCGACGCCTACGACAAGAAGGTCATCGTCTCCTCGCCGACGAACCTCTTCGCACTGCTGAAGCTGGTCGCCGACCTCTGGAAACACAACGATCAGGATAAGAACACCAAGGAGATCGCCGCCTGCGGACTGAAGCTCTACGAGCAGGCCGCGGCATTCGCCACCTCGCTCGAAGGGGTCGGCACGGCGCTCGACAAGGCCCGCGACGCCTACGAGGATGCCCGCAAGCGCCTCTGCTCGGGCAACGACAACATCCTGCGCGTAGGACAGCGGCTGCGCAAGACGGCCAGCCTGCAAAGCAAACGGCAGTTCCCGGCCCGCATGGTCGAGGAGGCCGGCAGCGAGGAGGATTGAACCGAGCGGCAAGGCGGCTCACGGCCCCTCGAAAAGGTCGCCCTATCATCCCGAAGGCCGCAGCCCGCGAAGATCGCGCGAGTCGGCGAATCGCATAACGGCAAAACGAGTGCTCCTTGCTATTTCGCGGCTCCATGAAGCCGCGCGAGCCGAAAGCAGACCGTTCCCTTTATTTTTTCCAGCTGCTGCGCATCCGGCTGGCGATGGCCGGCGCCGTGCCGAGCGACGCCAGCAGGTCGTCCCACGCTTCGTCGACCCAGGCCACCCGGCCGCGGCAATACTTCAGCACTTCGACGCACCACACCCGCACCGCGACCTTCGTTGCGGGGTCGACGGCCCACTCGGCGGCCGTCTCGGCGATGCGGTCCAGCGTCGCGGCATCGCAGGACGACGCAGGCAGCAGCAAAGCCATGATTTTGGAGAAGTGACGCCGGGCGCTGGCGTCGCGGCAGGCCGGAAAGTCCGTGCGGCAGAAGCGGTCGGCCAGCGGGGCGAACCTCGCAGGCTCCCCGACGGCGATCCGTTCGAGGAGGTAGGCGCTGCGGAAGAGCACCTTGTGCCGCACGGCGGCAGGCAGCGCCTCGTGCCGCGCCGTGGCGACCTCGTACAGCAGTTCGAGGGCATCCGCCGCCACGATCCGTGCAGCGAACGTGTCGGCGAAATTCGCGCAGAAGCGCTCCGAAAGCAGGGCGATCAGTTCATCGCGGGTCATCGGCAGGCGAAAAGCAGGGTGCGACGGCTGCAGCCGGTTCGCATCGGAGCAACGATCAGAACAACTTCTTCTTCGAAGTCGTCACCACGAAATCCTTCAGGTAGAAGGGTTCGAAGTAGGCGATATCCTCCGTGCGCCCCTCGTCGAGCGCCTGCTGCGCCAGACGGGCCAGTCCGCGGGCCGAGGGAGCCACCTCGACCAGCACGGCTCCGTCGAGCACCCCGGCGCACTTGCGGGCGCCGTTGCCGAAGATCACGAACGGACGCCCCTGCGACCGGAAACCGGCGAAGCTCTCCGCGTCGACGATCTCGGCCGATACGTCGCTTTGGGTCACGCCTTCGGCATCGAACACCTGCGCGTAAACCTCCATGCGGCGGGCGTCGACCATCGGACAGAGCAGCGCCCGGTCCCAATCCTCGGCATGCAGGATGCCGGCCTCGTAATCCTCGCGGGCTACCTCGGTGAGCGCTTCGAGCGACCCGACGGCCACCAGCGGCTTCTGCAAGCCGTAGCAGAGCCCCTTGGCGAACGAGACGCCGATGCGCAGGCCCGTATACGACCCCGGTCCCTTGCCCACGGCCACGGCATCCAGGTCGTCGGGCGCAATGCCGGTTTCACGCAGCAGTTCGTCGACGAAGACCCCCACCTTGCGGGCGTGGTCGCGTCCCTCGTCGCTCTCGCGCAGCGAGATCAGCTCGCCGTCTTTCGCAATGCCGACCGAGCAGATGTCGGTGCCGGTTTCGATACAAAGAATCAATGACATATCGTTTCGTTTTTTCAATCTCAGCTATCGCCGGTAGTTCTTCATCGCATGGTCCATCTCGCGCTTCGCATCGTTCTGCTTGAGGTACTCGCGCTTGTCGTAGGACTTGCGGCCGCGGGCCAGTCCGACGACGATCTTCGCCAGCCCCCGCTCGTTGAGAAAGAGCCTGAGACCCACGATCGTGAGCCCCCGGTCCTGCGACGCACGCTGCAACTTCGCCAGCTCGCGGCCCGTCAGCAGCAGCTTGCGGTCGCGGCGCGGCGCATGGTTGTTGCACGTGCCCCAGTCGTACTCGGCGATGTTGACGCCGCGGATCCACAACTCGCCCTTGTCGAAGTAGCAGAACGAGTCGGTCAGCGACGCCTTGCCCGCACGGATCGACTTGATCTCGGTGCCGACCAGCACGACGCCCGCAACCCACTCTTCGAGAATCTCATAGTCGAAAGTGGCGCGCTTGTTCCGGATATTGATCTTTTTCTGTTCGCTCATATACGCAAAAACGGCATAAAAATTGCCTTTTTCCAAGTCAGGGGTGGGTATCGGTCAAGGTAACTGATTCTTTTATCTTTGATATGTTTTACACATCTTTCTGTTTATTTTCTGTTTGCACACGGTATGCGCAGTGATGCGTGTACGCCCCGATGCCCGCCCCTTTTTTATTTTCCTAATTCTCTTCGATCCATTCCATATGCTTCGGCCCCCGACGCCGTAGCGGATTGCGGCCCGCACGGCTCCCGGAGCCGCATTTTCGGAATCGCATCGTCCGCATCACAGAATCACCCGGTTCAGCTTGTTGGCGATCGACTGCTTCACGCGGTTGTAGTTGGCCAGCCGCTGCACCAGATCGCGCTCCTGCTCCTCCGTCAGCCCCTCCTGGCCGAGCCGGGACTGCAACTCCTTGATCAGCCCCTCGACGACCTTCGACTTGTAGAGGGTCACCGCCTTAGGAACCCCGACGGCCAGCACGTCGGCATCGCTCTCTACATGCACCTCCTTGCGGCGCCACAACAGACTCGGCACGTAGTTGTCGTCGGCCGTGAGGATGTCCACCGAGAGGTTGCAGACCTCGGGATCGGTATGGTTCAGGAAGAGGTGGATCGGCACCTCGACGCCGACACCCGACCGCTCCCACTGCTCCCGGTAGGCCGCCATGATCTTGGCGTAAAGCGGATTCCGGAACTCGATATGATCGTCGCCCAGCTCGCCGAAGATCACCTCCGCGACGTTGCACGGCACCATGTTGCGCCCCTCCTTGTAGTCGAACGAGCAGTGTCCGAACTTGAGCAGGTACTTGACCAGCTCGCGTTCGAGGGTTTCGATGCCGCTTCCGGCCTCGACCTGCCGGACGTATTCGACCTCGGCCTGCCGCTCGGCGCGCACCTGCGTCGTCTGCCGGCGCAGGAATTCGTCGCTCTCGCGGTCTCCGGTCGTCGCCATGCGCTTGCGGGCCACCTCCGAGACGAGGATCTGCTCGTCGATATCCATCGTCCGCGCACACTCCTTGACGTAGACCGAGCGCTGGATCGGATCGGGAATCTGCGCGATCGACTGCACCATGTCGCCGATGAGCGCCGCCTTGCGGATCGGATCGCCCTCGGCGTCCCGCAGCAGCAGCTTGGCCTTGAACTCCAGGAAGTCCTGTTCGTTGTCGCGGATGTAGGCCTGCAACTGCTCGGCCGTATGGCTCCGGGCGAACGAGTCGGGATCTTCGGGTTCGGGCAGCAGCACGACGCGCACATTCATCCCCTCGCGCAGAATCATGTCGATACCGCGCAGCGAGGCGTGGATACCCGCCGAGTCGCCGTCGTAGATCACCGTGATGTTCTTCGTGAAGCGGTTCAGCAGGCGGATCTGGTCGGTCGTGAGCGACGTACCGGACGAGGCGACGACGTTCTCGACCCCCGCCTGGTGCATCGAGATCACGTCGGTGTACCCCTCGACCAGAATGGCGAAGTCCTGCTGCTGGATCGCCTTCTTCGCAAAATAGAGGCCGTAGAGCTCCCGTTTCTTGCTGTATATCTCGCTTTCGGGCGAGTTCTGATACTTGGCGACCTGCTTGTCGGTACGCAGCGTGCGGCCGCCGAAAGCGACGATGCGCCCCGAAATGTTGTGCACGGGGAAGATCACGCGGTCGCGGAAGCGGTCGAAGAGCGATCCGTCGCGGTCGCTCTTGAGCGAGAGGCCCGTCGACACGAGGAACTGCTCCTTGTAGCCCGCCGCCAGAGCGTCTTTCGACATGCGGTCGCCCTTCGCAGGACAGAAGCCGAGCCCGAACTTGCGGATCGTGGCGTCGGTCATGCCGCGCTTCTGCCGGAAGTAGGTCATGCCGACGCTCATCCCCTCGGTTTCGTGGTGGAGGTAGTTAGCGAAATACTCCGCGGCCCATCCGTTCAGGGCGAACATCGACTCGCGGTCGTCGTTGCGGCGCACCTCCTCCTCGGACATCTCCCTCTCCTTGACCTCGATGCCGTAGCGCTTGGCCACCATCTTCAGGGCCTCGGGATAGGTGAGGTTCTCGTGCTCCATCAGGAACGTCACGGCGTTGCCGCCCTTGCCGCAGCCGAAGCACTTGTACACCCCTTTCGAGGGCGACACGACGAACGACGGGGTCTTCTCGTTATGGAACGGACAGCATGCCTGATAGTTCACGCCCTTGCGTCGGAGCGTGACGTACTCGCCGATGATATCCACGATATTGGCGGCGGCATAGATGCGGTCTACTATTTCCCGGTCGATCATAGCCTACAAAGGTAGAGAAAAATTAAGAATTAAAAATCAAGATTCAAGAATTTTTCCAGGCGGGCCGCAGCCTCCGCCGGAGGAGGCCCGCTCCGGCCATACGTTGCGGAGCTCTGCCCCGACAAGGTACAAACCTTGCACATCATTCCTTTTTTTTGACTACCTTTGCATCCATGGACTTCAAACTCGTATCGGATTACGCCCCGATGGGCGATCAGCCCGAGGCCATTTCGCAACTCGTGACCTCGATCGCCCGCGGAGCGCAGCACACCACCCTGCTGGGCGTGACGGGCTCGGGCAAGACCTTCACGGTAGCGAACGTCATCGCCGAGCTGAAGCGTCCTACGCTCGTGCTGAGCCACAACAAGACCCTCGCGGCCCAGCTCTACGGCGAGTTCAAGAACTTCTTCCCCGAAAACGCCGTCGAGTATTTCGTCTCCTATTACGACTACTATCAGCCCGAGGCCTACCTGCCCTCGACGGACACCTACATCGAAAAAGACCTCTCGATCAACGCCGAAATCGAGAAGATGCGGTTGAGCACCATCTCGACGCTCCTGTCGGGGCGCCGCGACGTAGTGGTCGTATCGAGCGTCTCGTGTCTCTACGGCTGCGGCAATCCGGAGGATTTCCACGCCACGGCCATCGACATCCACGTCGGACAGGTCGTAAGCTACAAACCGTTTCTCTACAAACTCGTCGAGGCACTCTACACCCGCACCGAACGCGAGCTGGAGCCTGCGACGTTCCGCGTGACCGGCGACACGGTGGACATCATGGCCGCCTTCGGGGAGTTCGGCAACCAGTGCTTCCGGGTGATGTTCTTCGACGACGAGATCGAAGCCATTTACAGCATCGACCCCGTGTCGGGCCAGCGCATCCGCTCCCTGGACCACCTGACGCTCTACCCCACGAACCTCTTCGTGACGACCCGCGAACGCATCAACGCCGCCGTGCAGCAGATCTACCTCGACCTGGGCACCCAGATCCGGCACTTCGAGGAGCTGGGGCGCCCGGCCGAAGCCCAACGCCTCAAGCAGCGGGTGGAGTACGATCTGGAGATGATCAAGGAGCTCGGCTACTGCCCGGGCATCGAGAACTATTCGCGCTACTTCGACGGCCGTGCCGCCGGCACGCGCCCGTTCTGTCTGCTCGACTACTTCCCGAAGGATTACCTGATGGTCGTGGACGAGAGCCACGTCACGCTGCCGCAGGTCCACGCCATGTTCGGCGGCGACCGCGCCCGCAAGGAGAACCTCGTGGAGTACGGATTCCGGCTGCCGGCGGCCAAGGACAACCGTCCGGTGACCTTCGCGGAGTTCGAACAGTTGCAGGGCACCTCGATCTACGTGAGCGCCACTCCTGCGGACTGGGAGCTGATGAAGAGCGAGGGAATCGTCGCCGAGCAGCTCATACGCCCCACCGGGCTCGTGGATCCGCCGCTGGAGGTGCGCATCACGGACTCCCAGATCGACGACCTGATCGAAGAGATCGACAAGCGGGTGAAGAACGACGACAAGGTCCTCGTGACGACCATCACCAAGCGCATGGCCGAGGAGCTCTCGAAATATTTCGACCGCGTGGGGGTCCGCAACCGCTACATCCACTCGGACGTCGACACCCTCGAACGGATCCAGATCCTCGAAGACCTGCGCGCCGGGATGTTCGACGTGCTGGTCGGCGTCAACCTGCTGCGCGAGGGACTCGACCTGCCGGAAGTGGCGCTGGTGGCGATCCTCGACGCCGACAAGGAGGGATTCCTCCGCAACGTCCGTTCGCTGACGCAGATCGCGGGCCGCGCGGCGCGGCATTCGCAGGGCAACGTCCTCCTCTACGCCGACACCTGCACCGAGTCGATGCGCTACGCCATCGAGCAGAGCAACCGCCGCCGCGAGAAACAAATCCGCTACAACCTGGAGCACGAGAAGCTGCCCCGCCGGGCGCAGAAGAGCGGCTCGGGACAGAGCACCCTGCTGACCGCCCGCACGGCGGATACTCCGGTCGCCTATCCGCTGGCGGAGGAGCACTATCAGGCAGCGGCCGACGTCCGGGCGACCTATACGGCGGGCGGAGTCGCAACGGATGCCGCCACTCAGAAGGCGTCCGCCGCAACGCTCGAAGCGCAGATCGCCGAAGCCCGCGAAGCGATGGAGCGGGCGGCCAAATCGCTGGATTTCCTCGCGGCCGCGAAGTTCCGCGACCGCATGTACGAGCTTCAGAAGCTCCGCGAGGAGCAGCGATAGCTTTCGGATCGGATTCAAGCCGGCCGCACGACGAATCGGGAGACGAACGGAAAGGCGGTCCGGCCCATTCGCATCGAGCATCGAACCGAGACACCGCCCCGCAAAAGAGATCGGCTTCGACCGCGAGCCGGCCCGTCCGCATTATACGGAACGCGAAAGGGCTCGCTCAAACCGCAGGCCGGGCCGAATGCGCCCCGACTACCGCCCGAAACCCTCCGACCGGAATCCCGGGAAGGATCACTCCCCCGCCGCACGACGGAACGAGAAGTATTTGGCTGCCAGAAAACTGTAAACCGTAGTCACGACGGTCGTGACCACCTTGGCGGGCGTCGGCCAGAGCCCGCACACCTCGACGAAGCACTTCAGCCCCGCATAAGTCAGCAGCACCGATCCCGCGACCGACAGCGCATAACGGAAGAGCTGCGTCCGCGTATGCAGCGGCGAACTGCGGAATGCGACGTGGCGATTGAGCCAGAAACCGTTGAAAAAGGTGATCGGAAAGACGAGGATCATCGCGGCGATATGCGGCGAAAGCACCACGAATCCCAGGTCGAAAAAGCGCCGGGCCACGACGCAGTTGTAAATCAACGCATACCAGAGCGGATCGAGCAGGAGGTAGTTGACGCCTCCGCAGACGGCGTACCGGAACACCTGCCGCGGCATGACGAGCGCGACGGGACGCAGATAACACCGGTCGATCGCACGGATGATCAGCTCCGCGAACGACATCAGCGGGCGGTATAGGTCCACATGTCGGGGAACTCGCCGGCATGCGCCCGAATGAAGAGCGTGCAGGCATCCGCATCGTCCGACTCGAAAGGCGAAACCATCAGCTTGCCGCCGAAGCGGTAGATTCCGCAACGCATCGCGCCATTCTTGGCGCCGACGCTCTCGACAGCCCGCGCGGCATTCTCCGGCGTACTGAAAACCCCCAGCACCACATACTTACGTCCCGACACGAGTGCGGCCGGATGTTCCGCAGTAGCGGAAGCAGCCCTCCCGACGGATCCGGAGTCCCCGGTATTTCCGGCGGCCGCAGCATTTCCGACGGCTGCCCCGGAGGCATCTTCGGCAGCAGCGGTTCCCGCAGCCCCGACCGAATCGGTTCCGATGACATCCCCGGCGATCGATCGTGCGACTGCACCCGAATCGGCGGAAACCGGGTCGGACGGCACCTCGGCGACTTCGCCGTCCGGCACCGTCGCGGTCACTTCTGTGTCTGCGGACTCCGCAGGCACGACGACATGCGTGCGCGCGGCGGGCCC
>CAMWWU010000079.1 GCA_947178025.1 uncultured Alistipes sp.
ATAATCAACTAAAAATATAGTTATGGTAGCTGTTTCGAAAAACCGTCCGCAGGAGCTCACGCGCGCCGAGCTGGAGATCATGCAGGTATTGTGGCGTCGGGGAGCCGCCGTGGTGCACGACCTGCTCGCCGAGCTGGAGGAGCCCCGACCGGCTTATAATACGGTGTCGACCATCGTCCGCATCCTCGAAAAGAAGGGTTTCGTGGATCACAAGGCCTACGGCAAGACCTACGAGTACTACCCCACGATCACGAAGGACGACTATGCGCGCCGTTACATGGATACGGTGCTCAATAACTTTTTCGGCGGTTCGGTGAGCCGATTGGTTTCGTTTTTCTCGGAGAACAAGGCGCTGTCGGTCGAGGAGACCGATGCCATTCTCGAAATGCTCCGCGAACGCAAATAATCCGTCCGGCTATGAAATCGCCCCTGCTCTACCTGTTGGAAACGCTCTTTTGCAGCGGTTTGCTGATGGCGTTTTACCGGCTGCTGCTGGTCCGCAAGGTCTCCTTCGCCTGGTGCCGGCGCTATCTGGTCGCCGCCGTCGTGCTGTCGGTGGTGCTTCCGGCGCTGGAGATTCCCGTATACTCCGCGCGCACGGTGATCTATCCCCTGCCGCTGATCGGATGGACGGACCCCGTCGCTGGGGAGGTGCCGGCAGAGGTGTTCGTCGCCGGGGAGCTGCCGCAGGAGCCGGCGTCGCCCGCCGCATGGCAGCGGATCGGGCGGCAGCTTCTCGCCGGAGCCTATCTGGGCGTCGTCGCGCTGTTCGTCGGTGCGTTCGTCGGACGAATCGTGATGATCGCCCGGCTGCGCCGGCGTGCTCGGCGCACCGACTGCGGGGAGTACGTGCTGGCCGAACACCCGTCGGTCGGGACCCCGTTCTCGTTTCTGCGCACGATCTTTCTGGGCGACGGGTACGAGGGGCGTCGCCGTGCGATCGTACTGAGCCACGAAGCGAGCCACGTCCGGCACCGTCATTCGTCGGAGCGGATCGCGGTCGAGGCGGTGCGCTGCCTCTGCTGGTTCAATCCGTTCGTCTGGATGGCCGGGCGGTGGCTGGCGGAGGTGCACGAGTGGGAGGCCGATCGCGACGTGCTCGATGCAGGCTACGACCTGACCGAATACCGAATCGTTCTGTTCAATCAACTCTTCGGCTATAATCCGGATATAGCCTGCGGGTTGAATCATTCACTCACTAAAAAACGATTTTCTATGATGACGACTTTTCGAAAGCGCCGTTATGCCGCCTGGCGGCTCGGTGCGGCCCTTCCCGTCGTGGCGGGGTTGACGATGCTTTGCAGCTTTACGGTCCGGACGGCTGCGGCCGACGAACACGGACATGTTTCGACGATCCGGATCGCTCGCGACGGAGTGTACCTGAACGGCGAGCGGCGTTCGATGGCGGATATCGAGACTTTCGTCGCCGAGGAGCGCGCGAAACTCTCGGAGGCCGAGCAGGCCGGCTGGACGATTCGCCTGACGAACGAAGCCGGAAAAGAGACGGCTCGCCGGAGTGCTGCGGCCGGTTCGCAGGGCCGTAGGCTGACGCTATTCATCGGCGCCGACTGTTCGGTGTCGCTGGACGACGATCGGAAATCGCTCTCCTTTTCCGAACTCGAAAGCCGATTGCAGGAGTTTCGTGCGAGCCTTTCCGCCGAGGAGCGTTCCCGTGCGTGCATTTGCATTGCGGCGGCACCCCAGGCACCGCTCGAACTGATCTCCGCCGTGAAAGAGGTGCTGCGCCGCGAGTCGCTGCTGCGGGTGGAGTATGCCTCCGGAGAGCAGCGGGTCGACCGCCTGCTGGCTCCCGCCGCGGCGAACGGGATTCAGGTCGTGACGGAGGTCGTGGCCGTGGCGGATGACGCCGATCCGGCTGCGTATCCCGGGAAGATCGCCGTTCGGGAGCGCAACCTCCTGCGGGTGCTGGTGAGCGGCTCGGGGCAGGTCATGGCCGGCACGCCGGGGCGTGAGCAACTGATCGCTGCCGAAGCGCTGCCGGCGCTCGTCGAGCGGTTCGTGATGCAGGGGGCCGACACGCGGACGGTCGCTTTCGAGCGCGGTGGCGCGGCGGAGAACTACCCCGTCAGCGAAGGGCTGGTGTCGCTGGTGACGACCTGCGATACGCCCTACGGAGCCTATGTCGAAGCGCAGCGCCAGCTGGAGCGGGGCTTCCGGCAGGCGCGGGCCGCATGGGCCGAGCGCGAAACGGGCATCCCTTACGCCGAACTCTCCGAGGCCGACCGGCAGCTCTTCGAGCGGGTCGTGCCGGTGAAGATCGTGGAAGAACCGACTCGGAAGCTGCCCGGGAGATAGCGCCGCCCGGCCGAACGAACGGCCCCGCCCGACAATAAGTCGGCGGGGCCGTTTTATACGCTGCGGAGCGTCGTCGGAGGCGGAAGGCAGCCTCGCAGCACGGAGTCGTGCCCGACGGCGGCCTCTAATGCTCGACTCTTAGTTTCGAATTGTTCTTGTGCCGCTCCCGGTCGCGCGCGGTCTTCTTGGCGAACGACGCTTCGATGGCCTGCGTGAGGTCCACGCCGGTCTGATTCGCCAGGCAGGTCACCACCCAGAGGATGTCGGCCAGCTCCTCGGCGATGTCCTCCTTTTCTCCGGCCTTGAACGACTGGTCGCCGTATTTGCGGGCCATGACGCGGGCCAGTTCGCCTACCTCCTCTGTCAATACGGCCATGTTCGTCAGCTCCGAGAAGTAACGCACGCCGTACTCCCGGATCCAGGCGTCGACACGCTCCTGCAACTCCTTGATCTCCATGCTATCTTACCCTTATCAGATTCAGTCCGTCGCGCAGCGGGACGATGACGTTCTCCACGCGCGGATCCTCGACGATCAGCCGGTTGAACTCCACGAGCGCCTGCGTGTGGCGGTCGTTGTGCGCGATGGGCTGCACGACCTTCCCCGACCAGAGGATGTTGTCGGCGATCAGCACCGAGCCGCCGTGTACGAGCGGCTGGCCGCCTCCGTCGCCCATCAGCATGCGGTAGTAGTCGGGGTATTCGCGCTTGTCGCCGTCGATGAACACCAGATCGAACGTCCCGCCCAGCGTCGGGGCGATGTCGAGCGCCGAGCCGATGTGCAGGCGGATCTTCGGGCCGTGGGGCGATCGGTCGAAGTAGCTCTGCGCCACCTCCTCCAGTTCGTCGTCCACCTCTATGGTGTGCAGCTCGGCACCGGGTTCCAGTCCTGCGGCCATCGAGAGGGCCGAGTAGCCCGTGAAGGTGCCGATTTCGAGCACCCGGGCCGGCCGCAGCATGCGCACGAGCATCCCGAGCAGCAGCCCCTGAATGTGGCCCGACAACATGCGCGGTGCGATTTCGCGCAGGTGCGTTTCGCGGTCGAGCTCGTGCAGAAGCTCCGCTTCGGGTTCCGAAAATTCGTGTACGTATCGTTCGAGCGCCTCCATGCCTACTCTTTGCAGAAACCGTGTTTGTTGAAGGCGTAGGAGGCCTCGACGGCCTCCGGCGTCGCGACGCCGAGGGCCAGCAGGCATTCGCGCGTGAACTCCAGCGCTCCCGTGCCGTTCGCCGTCACGACGTTGCCGTCGCGCACGGCCTGCCGTTCTTCGTAACGCCCGGCTCCCGTATAGCGGTCGCCGCCCCACTCCCGGAGCATGTCGAGCGTGTTGCCCGTGTGGCGCACCTGATTCAGATAGCCGTGTGCCGCGAGGAACGACGCGGCGTTGCAGATGGCGCCGAGCAGCACGCCCCGCCGCAGCGCTTCGTCGACGAGCGGCACGACCTGCTCCGCTTCGGGAGTCTGCCAGCTCAAGCCGCCGATCAGCACCACGCCGGCGCACTCTTCGGGCAGGGACGAGAGATCCCGGTCCGGGAGGACGCGCAGGCCGCCGAGCGAGCGCACCTGACGGCCGCCGGGTGCGGCGTATGCTACTTCGTGCGTGCCGGGAACTCCCGGCATTACGCCCCCGCGTAGCGCCGAGGCGAGGTAGGCGGCTTCCCAGTCGGCGAAGTCGTCGAGCAGAATGAAGAGTATGCGTTTCATAATTATCGGTAGATTAATCGTGATGTTTCGGAGAAGATCTCTTCGGCCACTTCGACGAGTTGGGCGGCCGTCAGTGCCTGCACTTTGGCGTAGACCTGCTGCATGGTGTCCACGTCGTCGTGGGTCAGCAGGCTCTTGCCTGCGCCGAGCATGTAGCTTTCGTTGCTCTCGCTCGAAATGGCCAGCTGGGCGATGAACTGCTTCTTGGCCATCGAGAGCCGGCGGGCCGAGAGCGGCTCGGTGCGCAGGCGCCGCAGCTGCCCTTCGATCAGCTCGATGCACTGCTCCGCATGGCCGTGGTCGGAGCTGAAGTAGATGGCCGAAATCCCCGTGTCGCCGTAGGGCGTGTAGGAGGCCTCGATGTTGTACGACAGCCCGTGTTTTTCGCGCACCACGACGTTGAGCAGCGAGTTGGCGCAGGGGCCGCCGAGGATGTTCGTCAGCAGGGCGAGCGGCAGCCGTCGCTGATCGCCGATGCCGTAGGCGCGGCTGCCGATCAGGCAGTGGGTCTGGTGCGTATGGCGGGCGACGGACTTCTCGAACGGCTGTCCGGCGCCGGGGGCTACCCTGCCGAAGCCGCGCACGGAGGCCGGCTGCTCCCCGAAGTAACGCATCGCGACGTGCTCGGCGACCCGCGGCGAGAAGTTGCCGATCGACGAGAAGACCATCTGGTCCGTGGTGTGCGTCCGGGCCGTGAAGGCGCGGATGGCATCGCCGTCGTAACGCATGAGGGCCGCCTTGCGTCCCAGGATGTTGTGCCCGAGCTCCGACCCGGCGAAGAGCAGATCCTCGAACGTGTCGTAGATCAGGTCGGCGGGCGAATCCTTGTAGGTGTTGATCTCGTCGACGATCACCTCTTTCTCGCGGTCGAGCTCCCGGTCGGGAAAGGTCGAGCGGAACGCCACGTCGGCGATCAGCTCGGCTGCCCGCGCGAAGTCGCCGCGCAGGGTCGTGGCGTGGATCGTCGTGTCCTCCTTGGTCGTGAAGGCATTCAGCTCGCCGCCGAGGTTTTCGAGGCGGCAGTTGACCTGCCAGGCCCGCCGCCGCACGGTTCCCTTGAAGAAGGCGTGTTCGGCGAAGTGGGCCAGGCCGTATTGATCGGGGCGTTCGTCGCGGCTGCCGGCGTTGATGACCAGCGCGCAGTGCGCCACGGAGCCTTTTACCTGGCGGTGGATGCCGCGGATGCCGTTCGGAAGGCGGTAGGTGTAGAATTCCATCGTTCCGTTCATCGTTCGGTGCGCAGGCGCAGGAAAGCGCCCGTATGACTTTCGGGACACTTCGCCAGCTCGGCCGGCGTCCCCTCGAATACCACGCGGCCGCCGCCCGATCCCGCTTCGGGGCCGAGGTCGATCACCCAGTCCGCGCACTTGATGATATCCATGTTGTGCTCGACGACGACGATCGTGTGGCCGCGTTCGATCAGTGCGTCGAATGCCGCCAGCAGCTTCGAGATGTCGTGGAAGTGGAGGCCTGTCGTGGGCTCGTCGAAGATGAACATCACCCCCTTGTCGGCCTGCTCCTTCGAGAGGAACGAAGCGAGCTTCACGCGCTGGCTCTCGCCGCCCGAGAGGGTCGACGACGACTGTCCGAGCCGGATGTAGCCCAGGCCCACGTCCTGCAAGGGTTTCAACCGTTCGACGATCCGGCGGCAGGTGGCGTTCTTCGCCTCCTCGCCGAAGAAGGCTACGGCGTCGTCGACGGTCATCTCCAGCACGTCGCAGATCGTCTTGCCGCGGTATTTCACTTCGAGCACCTCGTCGCGGAACCGCCGTCCGCCGCACGCTTCGCAGACGAGTTCGACGTCGGCCATGAACTGCATCGAGACCTTGATGACCCCCTCGCCCTGACACTCTTCGCAGCGTCCGCCGGCCACGTTGAACGAGAAGTGCGAGGCGTTGAGTCCCGTGTGCTGTGCGTAGGGCTGGTCGGCGAAGAGGCGGCGGATCTCGTCGTAAGCCTTGATGTAGGTCACCGGATTCGATCGCGACGACTTGCCGATGGGGTTCTGGTCCACCATCTCGATCGCTCCGAGGAGCTGTACGTCGCCCTCGATGCCGTCGAAGTCGCCGGGTTTGATCCCCGTGTCGTAGAGCATGCGCCGCAGAGCCGGGTAAAGGATGCCCTTGGCCAGCGACGATTTGCCCGAGCCGCTCACGCCCGTGATGCAGGTCATCACGCCGAGCGGAATCCGCACGTCGATGTTGCGCAGGTTGTTTTCGCGGGCGCCCCGGATCGTGAGGGCGTGGCTCCAGCCGCGTGGCGTCGTCGGGGGCGTGATCGTTCGGCGCCCCGTGAGGTAGTCGGCCGTGAGGCTCGCGCGGCTTTCGAGCAGCTGCGGAATCGGGCCGCTGAAGACCACTTCTCCGCCGTTCTCACCGGCGCGGGGGCCGATGTCTACGATCCAGTCGGCGGCGCGGATCACCTCCTCCTCGTGCTCGACGACGATCACCGTATTGCCCAGGTCGCGCAGCTGTTCCAGGACGCGGATCAGGCGGTGCGTGTCGCGCGGATGCAGTCCGATCGAGGGCTCGTCGAGGATGTAGAGCGACCCCGTGAGGTTGCTGCCGAGCGAGGTCGAGAGGTTGATGCGCTGGCTCTCGCCGCCCGAGAGGGTCGACGACAGGCGGTCGAGCGTCAGATAGCCCAGCCCCACGTCGGAGAGGTATTGCAGGCGGTTGCGGATCTCCAGGAGGATGCGCGACGCGGTTTTCGCATCGTATTCGTCGAGTTCCAGATCGGCGAAGAACGCGATCAGTTCGTCGACGGGGCAGGCCGTCAGATCGGCGATCGTCCGGCCGCCGACCCGCACGTAGAGCGCCTCCCGGCGCAGACGGCTGCCGCCGCACTCCGGACAGAGGGTCTTTCCCGTGTAGCGGGCCTTCATCACGCGGAACTGGATCTTGTGCCGCTCCTTGTCGATGTAGGCGAAGAAGTCGTCGAGGCCGTGGAAATATTCGTTGCCGCGCCACAGCAGGAGCTTCTGCTCGGGCGTCAGCTCGTGGAACGGCGTATGTATCGGAAATCCGAACTTCGAGGCGTTGACGATCAGCTGCTCCTTCCAGCGGCGCATCGTTTCGCCCCGCCAGCAGGCTACGGCGTCCTCGTAGATCGTGCGGCTCTTGTCGGGGATCACCAGATCCTCGTCGATGCCCACCACCTTGCCGTATCCCTCGCAGCGGGGGCAGGCGCCCAGCGGGTTGTTGAAGCTGAAGAGGTGTTCGGTCGGCGGTTCGAAACGGATGCCGTCGGCCTCGAAGCGCGACGAGTACTCCTCGGCGCCGCGGTCCGAGACGACGTAGCAGACGTCGCCGCCGTAGGAGAAGGCCCGGGCCACGGAGTCGCGGATGCGGGTTTGCGTGTCGTCGTCCTGGGCGACTTTCAGTCGGTCGATGACCGCGAGCAGCTCCGCGGGGTCGGTATCGGGACCCACTTCGGGCAGGATATCCTCGATCAGCCGCACGGCGCCGTGCGTGTAGACGCGCATCAGGCCCTCGGCGAGCAGCAGCGTCAGCTTTTCGATCAACCCCTGCCCCTCCTTGAGGCGGATCGGCGCCGCGATCACGGCCCGGGCCCCCTCGCCCAGCGCGAGGATGCGGGCCGCCACGTCGTCCACGTCGTAGCAGCGTACCTCCTGACCCGACACGGGCGAAAAGGTGTGCCCCACGCGGGCGAAGAGCAGTTTGAGGTAGTCGTAGATCTCGGTCGTCGTGCCGACCGTCGACCGGGGGTTGCGCGTGTTGACCTTCTGCTCGATGGCGATAGCCGGAGCGATGCCCGAGATGATGTCCACGTCGGGCTTGTTGATCTTTCCGAGGAACTGGCGGGCGTAGGCCGAGAGGCTCTCGACGTAGCGGCGCTGCCCCTCGGCGAAGATCGTGTCGAAGGCCAGCGTCGACTTGCCCGAGCCCGAGAGGCCCGTGATGACGACCAGTTTGTCGTGCGGGATCTCCACCTCGATGTTCTTGAGGTTGTGTACCCGCGCTCCTTTGATATAGATGGTGTGTTCGTGCATGTGTTTTACTCTTCGATACTTCCGCCGGCTTTCTTCAATCGTTGGGTGAGGCGGTCGGCGCAGCTCTCGCGGATCGAGAGCTCCATCGTGCAGAGGTTGTCGAACGACTGGCTCCGCACGGCGGGCTGCTCCTCCTTGACCACGCGCATGATGTCGTTCATCGCCATGTAGGGGAACGCCACGCGGATCGTGCGGTCCACCGTGCGGCGGACGATCTCGGCGGCGGCGATCGCTTCGGCGGCGGACTCCTTGTAGGCGGCGATCAGCCCGGGGACTCCCAGTTTCGTGCCTCCGAAGTAGCGGACCACGACGACGAGGCAGTCGGTCAGCTCGTGCGAGAGCAGCTGTCCGAGAATCGGCTTGCCTGCCGTGCCCGACGGTTCGCCGTCGTCGTTGGCGCGCCAGGAGGCCCCTCCGGGCCCGAGCCGCCAGGCATAGCAGTGATGCGTGGCGTCGTAGTACTTCTTGCGCAGGGCGTCGAGCAGCTCGCGGATCCGCTCCTCGTCCTGTACGGGATAGGCGAATGCGAGGAACTTGCTGCTGCGTTCGCGCGAGGCCGCTTCGGCCGGAGCGGCGATGGTCAGATAGCTGTCGTCCGCCACGCTACCGCACTTTTCGGAAAAGACGCTCCCAGCGGATGTTGGCCGGGAATTTTTTGTTGGCGTCGAGCGAGAGCCAGACGAACGAAGCCTTGCCGACGATGTGGTCCTCGGGCACGAAGCCCCAGAAGCGCGAATCGGCCGAGTTGTGGCGGTTGTCGCCCATCATCCAGTAGTAGTCCATGGCGAACGTATACTCCTCGGCCGGTGCGCCGTCGATGCGGATCGTGTCGCCGTCGAGCTCGAGCGTGTGGCCTTCGTAGGTCTCGATGATCCGGCGGTAGAGCGGCAGATTCTCGGACGTGAGGCGTACCGTAGCGCCGCGCTGCGGCACCCGGATCGGGCCGTAGTTGTCCTGGCTCCAGCGGGGCTCCTCCCAGTTGGGGAAGACGTCGGTGTTGGGAGCGTAGACGTAGCGGCGGATCGACACCACGTTGTCCAGCGCCTCGACTTTTCGGGCCGTTTCGTCGGTCAGATACATGTAGTAGACCGAGCCGTTGCCCGAGTATTCGGAGATGCCGAGGTTGTCGATGGCGTACTGCGAGAACGGCGCGCGCGTCTGCACGAGGTGCATGTATTGCAGGCCGGGGATCTCCTCCTGCGGGACTCCGTCGACGAATACCCGGCCGTCGCGGATTTCGAGCGAATCGCCCGGGAGTGCGACGCAGCGCTTGATGTAGTTTTCGCGTTTGTCGACCGGACGGCTGACGACCGTGTATTTCTTGGCTATTTCGGCGCGTGCGGCCTCCTTGCCGAACGACTCCTCGTAGCTGCGCAGCACGTCGTAGTAGCTGACGGCCTGGTTTTCGAGCAGCACCGTGTCGCCCGCCGGGAAGTTGAAGACCACGACGTCGTTGCGCTCGATCCGTCCCAGCCCCCGAAGCCGGTGGTAGGGCCACTTGATCGCTTCGGAGAAGGATTTGCGGGTTTGCGAGAAAGGCATCGTGTGGTGACCAAACGGAACGAGGGCCGCGGGTTGGGCAGCTGGTGACCGTAGTCCACCTTGCGCACGTAGAGGGAGTCGCCCACCAGCAGCGACTTCTCCATCGACGAGGTGGGGATGACGTACATCTGGAAGACGAAGAGGTGCACGAGCGAGGCGACCACCGTGGCGAAAACCACGGCGTTGATCCACTCGTAAACCGTCTTGTAGGTGCGGCTGCGGCGGCAGAGCTCCTCGTTGCGGCACCAGACGTAGCGGTAGAAGTATTTCGAGATGTAGAGGTCGTAGATCACCGGAATGCCCAGCAGCATCCACAGGTTGCCGGTCCAGACGACGAACCACAGCGTATAGAGCAGGGTCGCCAGTGCGAATCCCACCCATTTGTTCCGGAAAAAGTTGCTGATCTTATTCATGGTCTTTCTGTTTTTTCAGTCGCGCAGCAGGTCGTCCATGGTGTATACGCCTTGTTTGCCGCAGAGAAACTCGGCCGCTACGACGGCGCCGAGCGCCAGCGTGCGGCGGTTCTTGATCGTGTGGCGCAGCTCGATGCGGTCGTCGTCGGATTCGTAGGTCACCGTGTGGATCCCCGGGACGGCGCCCTCGCGCACAGAGGTGACGACCAGCTCGTCGGGACGGGCCGCTTCGGGCGTTTCGATGCGGTTGGTCGCATGGGCGATGCCGGGCGCGTAGTTGACCCACGTGCGTTTCTGCGGGATGTTTGCGAGGATTCCCTCGGCCAGCGTGATCGCCGTGCCGCTCGGCGCGTCCTTCTTCTGGGTGTGGTGCACCTCCTCGATCGCGACGTCGTAGCCCCCTACCCGACCGATCATCTCGGCCAGACGCCGGTTGAGGCGGAACATCAGGTTGACGCCCAGACAGAAGTTCGAGGCATAGAAAAGGGCCGAACCCCGCTCCAGACAGCGGGCCTTGAGCTCTTCGAGCCGGTCGGTCCAGCCCGTCGTGCCGCTCACGACCGCCGTGCCGCACTCGATCAAGGAGCGGATGTTGGCATAAGCCGTGCCGGGGGGCGTGAACTCCAG
>CAMWWU010000080.1 GCA_947178025.1 uncultured Alistipes sp.
CCGGGCTTCACGTTCACGATGTCGTTGGAGTAGCCCAGCTTCTCCATATCTTTGATCAGAATAACTTCCATAGTCGTCTCCTCCTTTTAATTATTTCATGCAATCGGTTACGAAGGGCAGGATGGCGAGGTGGCGCGCACGCTTGACGGCCTGAGCCACTTTCTTCTGGAACTTCTGCGAAGTACCCGTCAGACGGCGGGGCAGAATCTTGCCCTGCTCGTTGAGGAACTTCTTGAGGAACTCCCCGTCCTTGTAGTCTACGTACTTGATGCCGAGCTTCTTGAAGCGGCAGTACTTCTTCTTCTTGACGTCTACGGAAACCGGATTGAGATATCTGATCTCGGACTGTGCTTTGTTCTCCTGTGCCATGGTTTACTCCTCCTGCTTGTTAGAAAGTTTAGCACGACGCTTCGCCGAGTACTCTACGGCGTACTTGTCCTGCTTGAAAGTTAAGAAACGGATCACGCGCTCGTCGCGGCGATACTGGGTTTCGAGCGTGTTGATCAGCGAGCCCTCGCCCGTGAACTCCACGAGGAAGTAGAAACCGGTGGTCTTCTTCTGAATCGGGTAGGCGAGCTTCTTCAGGCCCCAAGCCTCCTTGTTCACGATCTGACCGCCGTTCTCGGTGATGACACCCTGGAATTTGTCAGCGACCTCCTGTACCTGAGCATCGGACAGCACGGGCGTGACGATGAAAACGGTTTCGTAATTGTTCATAATACTTGTTAATTAGTTGTTTTCCCATTTCGGGCCTGCAAAGATAGGAATAATTCGATTAAAAACGAAAAAATTACGGATTAAAAAATGATCCGCAGAGAATATGCGTCGCCGGGTATCCCCTCGACGGCGATTTGCCGAAGGACGGCGGGCGTTATCGGGCCGTTCTTTTCGAACCGGCACCGGTTTTTTTCCGAAAAGACTGCCCTTGATTTACTTTTCGCGCTTCTGTCCGTCGCAGGAGCCGTCCTGCGATGAAACGGCAGACCGGTATTTCACCTCGAACTCGTAGTCGCCCGAAGCGATCTGGCCCGCATCGACGAATCCCAGCTCGTTTGCGCTCCATGCACGGCGGCGGCCGTTGCATCGCACTTCGGCTCGCTCGGCGCGTACAGGCAGAACGATCCGGGCCGCCGTGTTGGGCGGTACGCAGACTCGAAGCCTGTAACACCCCGGGGTATGGTCGACTGCCGCCTTCACGCTGCCGCGAATGGTCGGCACCGTCGCTTCGACGTGTCGCAGAGACGAGGTCTGCGGACATATGGAGATCAGCCCGCATCCCGGGGCGAGCGGCCTGACGCCGACCAGCCGGCGCATGAGGACGTTGGCCGGAGCCGCGCCCCACGCATGATTCCAATCCTGATTGGGTTTGAACGAGTCGTCCCACGCCTCGTAGGTCAAGGTCGCATCGTGGGCCAGCATGTTGTACCAGCTGCGGCGGTCGCGTTTGGTGAGAAGGTACAGGCCGTAATCGCTGTCGCCGGCGTCGTATACCGCATCCAGCAGGAACTGCGCGCCGTATACGCTGCATGCCATATCCCGTGAACGGATGTACGACAGCACGGCCTCCCGCTGCTCCTCGGGCACGAGCCCGAAAGCCATGGCGAACATGGCCGAATGGAGCGAATGGTGTCCGGTGTCGCGACCGTCGCGGTAGGTGCCTGCTTCGGGATCGAAAAATGCGTCGTTGAAGTGCTGGCGGAATTGCCGTCGATCCTCGTCGAGCGCACGAGCCTCTTCGGTGCGTCCGGTCAGCCGGGCCATCCGGGCGAGCAGCTGCAATGCGCGGTAGTGGAATGCGTTGACCACGCAGTTGCGGTCGGTAAAGACGAACCCGTCCTCTTCGCTGCCGTGGGGCCAGTCGACGATGTCGCGGATCGTGCCGCCGAAATTGATCGAGCGGCGGAATCCGTCGGTCGAGACGGTCTTGTCGGCCGTGGTCGAGATGAGGCCGTCGTCGCGTCGCAGAGCGTGCAGCGTGCGGGATTTCAGCAGCTCGTAGTGGGTCTCGATCGAACGCAGGTCGCCCGTGTAGAGATAGTCGTTCCATGCGATGATGAGCGCCTGCAGGATCCACTCCGTCGGCCACGTCGGATGGTACAGCAGGTACTCCGACGAGCGGCGTGCCATGGCATACTCCCGATCGACGGCATAGTGGCTCAGCTGATTTATGAGCGCATCGGCCTCGTAGGGTATGCGTTCGCGGTCGCCGTCGACGTAGATGCCGAAGGCTGAAGTCGCCTTGATGGTGTGCTTGCACAGCTCCCATACGGCGTCGAGCACCGGGTCGTCGGAGGAGAAGTGCGCCGCGTCGCAATCGAACGGATATACGGTCGTGCGACGAACGGCACCCTCCACGACGATATCGTCGCCGCACTCGATCTGGCAGTAGCGGAAAGGCGCCACCTCGCCGAGGTAATCGGGTGCGGGCACGGCCTGCGGAGCCGTATTGCGCGCATCGGGAGCCGGAATCACCCGATAGGTGCGGCTGCCCTTGCCCAGAACGAGCGGATAACGGTAATATCGGACCGTACCCGGCGGCCGGCTGTCGATCCGGCCGTCTTTCGCGGCCTCGCCGATCGCGACATAGATCGTGTCGCCGCCCTCGGGCGATTGCAGCGTCAGCTCCAGGGAGCCGAACGAAACCCGCCCGAAATCGACGAATACGGTCGACGCATCGAGTCTGCGCACTTCGCGCGGCTCGTCGCGTTCGCAGATCTGCATGCGGTACGACGGGGCGTAGTCCGAAAGGACGGAAGCGGTGCGGAACGGTTCTGCGTCCGACCACTCGCTATTGCCGCCGGTCGTGGTCGACACGGCCACGCGCCAGAAATAGAGCTTGCCGGGATGGAGCGCGTCGCCGCCGTAGGGGACGGCGACCGATTGCGGGCTGCGCACGAAACCGCTGTCCCACACGTTGCCGCGGCAGGACTCGGCATCGCCGATATTGTCCGATACGATGATCCGGTACTTCCGCTGGTACGTGCCGCGGCCGCAATCGGGAACGATCCAGCCGAACGTCGGCCGCGACGAGCGCACGACGGCGAAGCGGCAGCCGTCCGAGTCCTCAGCCGGAATATCGGCCACGGTCTGCGGCAAACGGCAGCCGTCGCGGTACAGTGCGCCGGCGTCGGTGACCAAGTCGGTCATCAGACCCGACGGGCGGTTCTGTGCCATGGCCACAGAACCGCACAACGCTGCGGCGCAGAGTACGCACAGCGTGAGTTTACGACAAGAGATCATAAGCGGCAAACGTATTGCGGATAAATATTACAGGTTGAACGCCCGTTTGAGTTCGTCCATCTGCTCCCGGGTCGTCCCCGCGGGTTCGAACCCCATGGCTTTGGCCGTGAGGTAGATCTGTGCCGACTTGGAGAGCACGTCCACCTGGTCGAAGGCTTCGAAGATGTCGGGGCCCACGGCGCAGACGCCGTGCTTCTCCCACATCACCACGTCGTATTCCGCGAGCGCCTCGATCGTCGCCTCGGCCAGTTCGACCGATGACGGCATCTTGTAAGGCACGATGCCGAGTCCCTTGGGGCAGAAGGCCCGTGTTTCGGGAATCATCGACCACAGCAGGTCGGTCAGCACGTCCTTTTTCAGGAATTCCGGGTTGTGGGTCATGGCCACCAGGTCGATCGGATGGGTGTGGATGGCCGCCTTGTAGCCCTTGCCGTCGGCGATCATCTTGTTGTGCATCGAGAGGTGCGAGGCGAGTTCCGAAGTGGGTTTCACGGGGGCGTCGGCCACGATCTCGTAGCTTGCGCAGTCCTCCGCGATGCGGATCACCGAGCCGTTCTCCATGGGGCGGCGCGCCAGGTCGCGCATGCGGCGGTTGGTGCCCTTGCAGAAGAACCAGCACCCTTGCAGATGGGGCAGCACCGTGCCGATGGGGTAGCGCTCCGAGATGGCGGGCATGCGGCGGATCGCCTCGTCGACATGTTCGGTGATGTTTACGGTGATGTTGCCGCCGTTGCGCTCGGCCCACCCTTTTTGCCAGAGATAGCCGGCCACTTCGGCCACCTTGTCGATTTCGGCCGCCAGGGCCGGACGGTTTTCGAGTATGGATTTCATCGTTTTGTCAGAATAAGTTGGGGAATACCAGCGAGAAGATCAGCAGGGCGAGGCCTGCGGCCAGTACGGCCGTCGTCTTGCGCCCTGCGCCCTGCCACTCCTTGAGCACCACGCCCCACACATTGGAGAAGGTGACGTTGAGTGCCATGAGGATGCACCACGCGAAGGCGGCCACGACCGAACCCTCGTCGAAGAAGCTCTGCCCGATGGCCAGGCCGAAGAACTGCGAGTACCAAAGTACGCCGGCCAGGGCACAGAACAGCAGGTTGTTGCACCACAGCGAACGCTTGGCGTAGTCGCTGAAACTCTTGTTGCGGGCGTTCTGATAGAGGCAGTAGCCGGCGTTGGTCAGGAAGCCGCCCAGCGTCACGGCCAGCGTGGCGGGCAGGGTGGCGAAGAGCGGGGCGGAGCCTTCGATCTGCAAGGGGCGTCCGGCGTCGAGGCCCAGGCTGAAGCAGGCGCTCATGACGCCCGCCAGCAGGGCGACCAGGAGGCCTTTGGTCAGGGCGAAATCCTTGACGGCGGCATGTTGCTCCTCCTCGGTCATGTTGCGTGCGCGCAGCGACCCGGCATAGCCGATGACGGCGATGCCGGCCAGCGTGATGCAGACGCCCAGGAGCAGAATCAGCCCCTTGCCCTCCAGGAGGTTCATGCCTCCGAAGAGTGCCGGGAGCAGCGTGCCGAATCCGGCGCAGGTGCCCAAGGAGATGGATTGTCCGAGGGCGACGCCGAGGTAGCGCATCGAGAGTCCGAACGTCAGACCTCCGACGCCCCACAGCACGCCGTAACCCGCGGCTTCGAGGGCCGCTGTCGGGGCCGCCGCGAAGAGGTCCTGCAGGGAGCCGCCCTCCGGCACGGCCAGCAGGGCGCCGAGGAGCGGGAAGACGAGCCAGGCGAAGAGGCCTTGCGTGAGCCAGAAGCTCTCCCACGACCATTCGCGTACTTTGTTGACGGGGACGTAGGAGCTCGACTGGCAGAACGAACCGATGGCGATGATGACGAGTCCGAGCAGCGTGTTCATGGCTTAGAATGCTATGCGGTACAGTTGTTCGATCTCTTCTGCGGACGTCGGGCGGGGGTTGCCGCCCGTGCATACGTCGTTGAACGCCGCGACGGCCAGCGCGGGAATATCCTCCTCCCGGACGCCGATTTCGTGCAGGCGCTGCGGGATGCCGATGCTCAGCGAGAGATCCCGCACGGCCTTTACGGCCGCGACGACCCCGTCGTCGACCGACATGCCGGCGGTCTCTACGCCCATCGCCTTGGCGATACCCAGGTATTTGGCGCGCGAGGGCGACTCGGCGTTGTACTCCATGACGTAGGGCAGCAGCAGGGCGTTGGCTACGCCGTGGGGCGTGTCGTAGAAAGCTCCCAGCGGGTGGGCCATCGAGTGTACGATGCCCAGACCGACGTTCGAGAAGCCCATGCCGGCGATGTACTGCGCTTCGGCCATGCCGTTGCGTGCCTCGACATCCGAGCCGTCGGCCACGGCGCGGGGCAGGTGTCGGGCGATGAGTTCGATGGCTTTCTCCTCGAACATGTCGCTGATGGTCCACGCCCCGGGGGTGATGTAGCTCTCGATGGCGTGCGTCAGCGCGTCCATGCCCGTCGCGGCCGTGAGGCCCCGGGGCATCGACATCATCAACTCGCAGTCGATGACGGCGCACATCGGGATGTCGTTGGGGTCGACGCAGACCATCTTCTTCTTGTTCTCTTCGTCGGTAATGACGTAGTTGATGGTCACTTCGGCAGCCGTGCCGGCCGTCGTCGGCACGGCGAAGGTCGGCACCGCCCGGTGTTTCGTCGGGGCCACGCCTTCCAGCGAGCGGACATCCGCGAACTCGGGGTTGTTGACGATGATGCCCACGGCCTTGGCCGTGTCGATCGACGAGCCGCCGCCCAGAGCGACCATGCAGTCGGCGCCCGAAGCCTTGAATGCCTCGACACCCTGCTGCACGTTGCGGATCGTGGGGTTGGCCTTGATCTCGCTGTATATCTCATAGGGAATGCCGGCGCCGGCGAGCACCTCCTCGATCTTGGCGGCCACGCCGAAGCGGATGAGGTCCTTGTCGGTGACGAGCAGCACTTTTTTGAAGCCGCGCTTTGCGATCTCGTCGGCGATTACCGCGCGGCAGCCCGCTCCGTAGTAGGAGGTTTCGTTCAGTACGATGCGATTCATGGCTTCAGATGCGTTTCGACGTTACGTCGCGTTCGTATTGCTGAATCTCGGCGATGAACTCCTCGCCGACGGGTACGCCGCACTCCAGGCAGAACTTGTCCCACACGGCGTTCCAGGGCAGCGACTTGGCCTCCTCCAGCAGGGCCAGACGCTCGAAACCCTGACCGTTGGCTTCGTATTCGCGCAGCTTGGCGAGCGGTTCGAGCAGCGCCTGCAACAGGCACTTCTGCGTGGCGCGCGTGCCGACGACGTAGGCGCCGATGCGGTTGATCGAGGCGTCGAAGTAGTCCAGGCCGATGTGCACCTTGTTCAGGGCGTCGCAGCGCACGATCTCCTTCATCAGATCCATCGTTTCGTCGTTCATGATCGTCACGTGGTCCGAGTCCCAGCGCACGGGGCGAGAGACGTGGAGCATCACTTCGGGGGTGTAGAGCAGCAGCGACGAGAGTTTGTCGGCGACGCTCTCCGTGGGGTGGAAGTGGCCCGTGTCGAGGGTCACCATCTTGCCGCGCGAGGCGCCGTAGCCGATGTAGAAGTCGTTGGAACCCACGGTGTAGCTTTCGAGTCCGATGCCGAAAACCTTCGACTCGATGCAGTCCTTCATGTGGTCGTACTTCGTTTCGAAAATCCGGTCCAGCGACTCCTTCAGCAGTTCGCGGTACTTCATGCGGTTGACCGTGATGTCCTTCGAGCCGTCGTGCACCCAGACGTTCATGATGCAGGGGTCGCCCTGCGCCTTGCCCATCTCCTCGGCGATGGCGCGGCAGCGCTTCGTGTGCTCGATCCAGAAGTTGCGGATCTCGGGATCGGGGTTCGAGAGCGACAGATCGCCCGACAGCGGGTGCGAGAACGACGTGGAGTTGAAGTCGAGCTTCAGGCCGTTTTCCTTGGCCCAGGCGATCCAGCCTGCGAAGTGGCGCGGCTCGACCTCGTTGCGGTCGACCTGCTCGTCGCCGAACTCGCCGTAGATTTCGTGCAGGTTCAGGCGGTGCGTGCCCGGGATGTAGCTGCGCGCCTTGAGGATGTCGGCACGCAGTTCTTCGATGTTGCGCGCCTTGCCCGGGTAGTTGCCCGTGGCCTGGATGCCGCCCGAGAGATCGCCGCCGCGGTTCTCGAAGCCCGTCACGTCGTCGGCCTGCCAGCAGTGCAGCGAAATGGGGACGCTGCGCAGCTGCTCCAGTGCGGCGTCGGTGTCCACGCCTACGGCCGCATAGCGCTCCTTGGCGATGGCGTAGGCTTTTTCAATCAGTTCGTTTTTCATGGAATTATCGTTTTTCGGATTCGTATTCGGGTTCGTATGTTTTCGTTGCGATCGAGCGGCGGATGTGGCGCCGCATCTCGGCGAGCGACCCCACCAGACCGGCCGTGCGGGCCTGCACCATGACGTTGCCCAGGGCCGTGGCCTCCGAGGGGCCCGCCACGACCGGGATGCCGCACGCTGCGGCCGTCATGCGGTTCAGCAGGTCGTTCTGCGCGCCGCCGCCGATGACGTGCAGGCACTCGATGCGGAACGGCGCCAGCGATTGCAGCTTGCGCAGCACCTCGGCGTACTTCGCGGCCAGCGAGTCGAAGATCAGCCGCATCGTCGCGGCATCGTCGGCCGGAACGGGCATGCCGTGCTCCGCACACCAGGTGCGGATGGCCGCGGGCATGTCGGTCGGCGCGGCGAACTCCGGGGCGTCGGGGTCGAGGAGTGCGGCCGAGGGGGCCGCCGCTTCGGTCATGCGCACGATCTCGGGGTAGGCGTACTCCTTGCCCTCGCGGGCCCAGGCCGCACGGCACTGCTCCAGGAGCCACATGCCCGTGATGTTCTTCAGCAGGCGTGTCGTGCCGTCCACGCCGCCCTCGTTGGTGAAATTGAGGGCGTAGGTGCGTTCGTCGATGACCGGCTCGGGCAGCTCGATGCCCATGAGCGACCAGGTTCCCGACGAGAGGTAGGCGAAGCGTTCGTTCTCGGCCGGCACGGCCGCGACGGCCGAACCCGTGTCGTGTCCCGCCACGGCGACGACCGGAACGGCTCCGAGGCCCGTTTCGCGAGCGACCGTGTCGTTCAGCGTGCCGATCCGTTCGCCGGGCATCACCACGCGCGGAAAGAGCGACGCATCGACGCCCGCCGCCGCGAGCAGCTCCGGATCGGGGCGCTTCGTGCGGGGATTCATGAACTGCGAGGTCGAGAGGATGGTGTATTCGCATACGGCCTCGCCCGTGAGCAGATAGGAGAGCGCATCGGGGATGAAGAGGATCTGCCGGGCCTGCTCCAATGCCGAGGAGCCCTCCCGCCGGGCGGCGCAGAGCTGGAAGAGCGAGTTGAAGTTCAGAAACTGGATGCCCGTGCGGTCGTAGACCTCGCGGCGCGGCATCTTCGCGAAAAACTCCTCGGGAACACCGTCGGTATAGGGGTCGCGGTAGGCGCGCGGAAGTCCGCACAAGGTGCCGTCCGCGGCGAGGAAAGCCATGTCGACGCCCCACGTGTCGATGCCGATCGACTCGATCGGCACGCCCCGGCGGCCCGCCAGACGCAGCCCCTCGACGATCTCCTCGTAGAGGGCGTAGAGGTTCCAGTAGTATTTGCCCGCCAGACAGACGAGCCGGTTCGGGAAACGGTGGAGCGTCTCCATCTCGGTGCGCTCCGCAGATACCGTCGCCAGGATCACCCGGCCGCTCGTGGCTCCGAGGTCGATCGAAAGAAAATGGTGCATATCCGGACTATTTGATCGTTTGACCGTTCACTTTCACGTCGTCGAGCCGGAATCCGTCGACCGTGCTCGGGTCGAGATCCGCCTGCTTGGCACGGATGTCGAGCTCCTCGAACCGGAAGTCGGACAGCCGGTATTGCTCGGAGGGTTTGACGTTGAAGAACGCTCCGCAATCCAGGTCGATGCGGCGCATCGTGATGTGCTCGGCATACGAGAGCGGAATATCCTTGCGGTCGCCCAGGTCGTAGAACTGCGACCAGGGGGCGATGTGCATGAAGTTGGCTGCATTGCCCCGGATATCCTCCACGAGCAGGTGTTCGTAGCGCTGCGGCGTGTCGGGACGCATCTTGAAGTGCAGCAGGATGAGCGCCTGGTCTACCGTGCTGCGCCGGAAGATCACGTTGCGGTTGTGTACCGATTCGCTGCCGCAGGTCAGGGCGCTGTGGCAGTATCCGTAGGTGCAGTCTTCGATGATGATGTCCTCGTTGCTGCCGTTGTCGGCGTCGCGGTCGGCCCAGGGGCCTTTGCCGCCCTTGAGCGACACCGCATCGTCGCATACCGACATGTAGCAGTTCTTGATCAGTACGTTGTCGCAGGCGTCGAGGTCTACGGCGTCGGTGCTCGGCGCTTCGATCGGACGCCGCGGCGTGGTGATGTGCAGCCCGAGCAGCTTCAGGCGGCTGCACTTGTAGTAGTGGGTGCTCCAATAGGGGGAGTTGGCGATCCGGACGTCTTCGATCTGTACGTTCCGGCAGTTGGAGAGATAGAGGATGCGGGGACGCTGTTCGTCCATGTTCGTGCACTGGGGATTCCACTTGCGGCGCGCCCAGAAAGCCCGCCAGAAGCGGAAGCCGTTGCCGTTGAGCATGCCCTGACCCGAGATCGTGAACCCGTCCAGTCCGTCGGCGTTGACCAGAGCGGCGTAATAGGGGCGCGTCTGCCCCTCCATGCGGGTCTTCACGATCGCGAAGTCGGTCACGTCGTCGCTGCCTTTCAGCACGGCGTTCCGTTCGAGGTGCAGGTGCGTGCCGGGTTTGAAGAAGAGCGAGCCGCTCAGGAAGGTGCCCTCGGGGATGACGATCACGCCGCCGCCTTGTTCCGCGGCCAGGTCGATCACCCGCTGGATGCACTCGGTTTGCAGGCGCGTGCTGTCGGCGACAGCTCCGTAGTCGGTGATGCGGTAGCGTCGTCCGAGCGATTGCTGGTCGACCTTCTCGGTTCGGCGGAACCAGTCGGGAATCGGTTTGCCGTCGGGGAAGCACTCTTGTGCGGAGAGTTGCAGCGTGCAACAGATCGTCGCACATAACAGGAACAGTTTCTTCATGGGTTTCGATTCGAGATATTTCGGTATTGTCGTAGTTTGATCCAAACAAAATTAATCAGTCCGCTCGAATGGCTATTCGATTTTTCATCCGAATGATTCGATTATTTGATGCGGCTGCGGGATCGGCGGGCCGACTACCTTTAAAT
>CAMWWU010000081.1 GCA_947178025.1 uncultured Alistipes sp.
GCACCACCTACAAGGCTTCGTCGAAAGTGCCGGGCCGCATCGAAGAGATGAAGGTCGCGCAGGGCGACCGCGTGGAGAAAGGGCAGCTGCTCTACACGCTCTCGACTCCCGAGCTCGACGCCAAGCTGCAACAGGCCGAGGCCGTGAAGAGCGCCGCATCGGCACTCGACGCCGCAGCCGTGGCCGGAGCCCGCGTACAGCAGATCGAAGCTGCGCTGAACATGTGGCAGAAGGCGCAGGCCGGACTCGAACTGGCCCGCAAGACCTACGACCGGGTGAAGAACCTCTACGAGCAGGGCGTCGTCCCGGCGCAGAAGCTCGACGAGGCGCAGGCCAACTTCCGGGCTATGGAGGCCACGGAGCAGGCCGCCAAAGCACAATACGACCTGGCGCATGCCGGTGCCCGCAAGGAGGACAAGGCCGCTGCCGCCGCCAAAGTCCGCCAGGCGCAGGGGGCTGTCGAGGAGGTCGAATCCTACATCAGCGACGCGATGGTCTACGCACCCGTTTCGGGCGAGGTGTCGACGATCATCGCCGAGCAGGGCGAGCTGGTCGGCACGGGCTATCCCGCCGTCGCCATTCTGGACCTTTCGGACATGTGGACGGTATTCAACATCAAGGAGACACTGCTGCCGGGCATCCGCGTGGGAACCCGCATGACGGGCTATATCCCCGCGCTCGATCGCGACGTGGAGTTCGAGGTGACCTACATCGCCGTGCAGGCCGACTTCGCCACCTGGGCCGCTACGCGCACGCAGGGCGGATTCGACATCCGCACGTTCGCCGTCAAGGCCAAGCCGACGGAGGCCGTAGCGCTCCGCCCCGGCATGAGCGTGCTGGTCGACTGGGATCGAATCGAACGATAGGACGATGCACGGCTTCCTGCGAAATACCGGCGCCGTGCTGCGCCGGGAGACCGAGCGGATTTCCCGACAGCCGATGTATCTGACGCTGATCTTCGTGCTGCCGCTGATCTCGTTCGCGTTCTTCGCCCTGCTCTTCAGCAAGGGCGTGGCCCGCGACATCCCGATCGCCGTATTCGACGCGGACCACTCGTCGCTGTCGCGCAAAGTGACGCAGATGATCGACGACACGCCCACGGCGCTGGTCGCCTATGAGATCCAGTCGATGGAGGAGGGCGAGCGGCTGATGCGCGAGGGAAAGATCATGGCCGTCGTGCTCATTCCGGAGTTCTTCGAAAAAAACATTCTGAGCAACACCCAGACCCACATCGAAAACTACGTCACGGGCGCCAACATCACGGTCAACGGCCTGCTGTCGAAAGATATTCAGACCGCTGTCACGACCTTCTCGGGCGGCATCCAGATCCAGCTGCTGACCAAGCGCGGACTCACCGAGCGGCAGGCGATGGCGCAGCTGATGCCCGTGCGGTTCAACAAGCACGTACTGTTCAATCCCTATATCAATTACGGCTATTACCTCTCGCCGAGCTTCATGCCCATGATGCTGATGATCTTTACGGTCATGGCCACCATTTTCGCCATCGGCGTCGAACTCAAGCGCAGCACGGCCCGCGAGTGGCTCGCCACGGGCGGCGATTCGATCGTCGCAGCCCTTGCAGGCAAGCTGCTGCCCGTCACGGGCGCACTCTTTCTGCAAGCCGTCGCCATGCTCGTCATCATCTTCCGGGTCGTGGGCGTGCCGCTCAACGGCAGCTTCGCCATGGTCCTGGCCGGTACGATGCTCTTCGTACTGAGCTACCAGTCGATCTCGACGATGCTCGTCGCCCTGATGGCCAACCTGCGCCTGGCGCTCTCGCTCGGCGGAGGCTATTCGGTGCTGGCGTTCACCTTCTCGGGTCTCACCTTCCCGCTCATGGCCATGTGGGAGCCGATGCGGTGGCTGAGCCGTCTCTTCCCGTTCACCTACTGCACCGACATCTACGTCGACCAGATGATGCGGGGCGCACCGGTCGTTTACTCGCTGCCCGACCTGGGCTGGATGTCGCTATTCGTCGTTTTACCGCTCCTCGCACTGCCCCGGCTCAAACGGATCTGCACGGAGGAGAAATTCTGGGGGAGGATGTAACATGAACCGCTTCACACGACAGATCAAATCCTACGGCGAACAGTTCGTCGCGGTCGTCCGCAACGAATTCCGCACCATATTCACCGACGAGGGGGCCCTGCTGGTGCTGGTCTTCGCCCTGCTGATCTACGCCACGACCTACTCGCTGGCCTACGGCTCGCAGGTCCTGCGCAACGTGCCGATCGGCGTGATCGACGAGAGCCGCACGAATGCCAGCCGCACGCTGATCGAAACCTTCAACGCCGGTCCCAACACCTACGTCGCCTATGACCCGACGAACATGGAAGAGGCCAAGGAGCTCTTCTTCCAGCGCAAGATCTACGGCATCGTCTATATCCCGTCGGACTACGAACGCCAGCTTCTGGGCGGCTCGCAGGCCAACGTAGCGCTTTATGCCGACGCGAGCTACTTCCTGATGTACCGGCAGGTCTTCCAGGAGATCGTCACCACGATCGGCGCCACGGGGGCCATGGTCGAATTTCGGCGGCTGATCGCCCGGGGAGCCGACATTCCGCAGGCGCAGGCCACGACCCAGCCGGTCATCTACCAGTCGCACAATCTGTTCAATCCCTACCTGGGCTACGGATCGTTCGTCATGCCGGCCATCATCATGGTCATCATTCAGCAGACGCTGCTCATCGGCATCGGCATGATCGGCGGCACATGGCGCGAACTCGGGCTCTACGGCAAACTCTGCCCCCTGGGCCGGCGCCGCATGTCGACGCTGCCGATCGTTCTGGGCCGGGCCACGGCCTACGCGCTGATCTACGCCGTGACGACGACCTACATCCTCGGGCTGCACTACAAGCTCTTCCACTATCCGGACAACGGTACGACGGGCGCCGTCGTGCTCTTCATGGCCGCCTATCTGGCCGCCTGCATCGCTCTGAGCCTCGCCGTGTCGACGCTCTTCCGCTACCGCGAGAACTCGCTGCTGCTCCTGCTGTGGACCTCGATCCCGGTGCTGATGCTCAGCGGCGTGTCGTTCCCGCGCGAAGGCATGCCCGACTGGCTCTTCGACTTCGGACAGCTCTTCCCGAGCAGCCACGGCGTCAACGGGCTGATCCGCATCCGCACGATGGGCGCTTCGCTCGGCGAGGTCCTCCCCGAGATCAAGACGCTCCTGATCCTCACGGTCGTCTACGGCGGTCTGGCACTGATCGGCACGCACGTGGTGATCGGGCGCGAAACCCGGGAAAAGTAGTCTCCACCCCCATACGCAAAGACCGGAAACGCCTCGTCGACCGGATTTGTCTGCCCGCGGCCTTGATAAATCCGCGGGCTTTTTCTACCTTTGCTTCTCAAAAACACCGACGCGGAGGCTCCGCACTCCGCGTCCTGAAATCTGCAATCGCACATGTCGCCGACCGCCGTCATAATCACCGTGCTGGGGTATATCGCCGTTCTGTTCGTCGTCGCCGGGCTCTCGGGGCGCAAGGCCGGCAATGCCGCCTTCTTCACCGGCAACCGCCGCACGCCGTGGTACATGGCGTGGTTCGCCATGATCGGTGCCGCCATGTCGGGCGTGACGTTCATCTCCGTGCCGGGCTCCGTCGCTGCCGACGCCTTCTCCTATATGCAGATGGTCGCAGGCTTCACGGTAGGGCAGTTGATCGTGGCTTTCGTGCTGATCCCCACGTTCTACCGGCTGCGCGTCGTGTCGCTCTACGAATACCTCGACTCGCGCTTCGGCGTCGTCTCGCACCGCACGGGCGCCTGGTTCTTCTTCCTGTCGAAGATGCTGCGGGCCGCCCTGAGCGTCTACGTGGTCTGCGCCGTCCTGCAGCTGCTCGTCTTCGACCGTTACGGACTGCCGTTCTGGCTCAATGCCGCCGCAACGACCGCCCTAGTCTGGCTCTACACGCAGCGGGGCGGCGTCAAGTCGCTCATCTGGACCGACACGCTCCAGACCGCCAGCCTGATCGCCAGCCTCGTGCTGTCGATCGGCTTCATCATGCGGGACCTGGGACTGTCGGTTTCGGCTACGGCGCATGCGGTGGCCGCGTCGCCCATGTCGCGCATCTTCTTCTTCGACGACCCCGCCTCGGGCTACTACTTCTGGAAGATGTTCGCTGCCGGCATCGTGCTGCTCGTCGCCATGACGGGGCTCGATCAGGACATGATGCAGCGCAACCTGAGCTGCGCCACGCTGCGCGGCTCGCAAAAGAATATCGTGCTGACGGCCTTGAGCCAAATCGCCGTCATCCTCCTCTTCCTGGTGCTGGGCGTGCTGCTGTACCTCTTCGCAGAGCGCAACGGAGTGGAGCTGCCGGCCAAGAGCGATCAGGTCTTCTCGCGCATAGCCGTGGAGGGAGGGCTACCGCCCATCGTGGGCATCCTGTTCGTCGTCGGGCTCGTTTCGTGCACCTATTCGGCTGCCGGCTCCGCAATGACGGCCCTCACGACCTCGTTCACGGTCGACATCCTCGATGCGCCCCGGCGTTACGACGACCGGCGTCTGACGCGCATCCGCCGCCGGGTGCACGTAGCGATGGCCGGCGGCATGGCCCTGCTGATCCTGGCTTTCGGCTACCTGGCCGACGACAGCGTCATCAACCTCGTCTTCAAGATCGCCGGCTACACCTACGGCCCGATTCTGGGCATGTTCCTCTTCGGACTGTTCTCCGGGATGCGCATCCGCGACCGGTGGATGCCTGCCGTCGCCATCGCGGCTCCGCTGCTGAGCGCCGCGCTGCAATACGTAGCCCGAACGATCTGGGAGTACCAAATCGGCTTCGAGCTGCTGATCTACAACGCAGCATTCACCATCATCGGCATGTTGTTACTGAAACGAAATGAAAAATAGACTCTTCCATACGATTATCCTGCTCTTTGCCTGCGGAGTCTGCACCGCGGCGGAGATCGGTGCCGGCACCCGTCGGGAAATGGGGCGGATGCTGACCCGCATCGTGTCGCGCGAAGTGGCCGGCACCAGCGTACAGGTGCAGGCCGTCAAGGCCTCCAAGAAGCAGGTGCAGATCTACGCCTCCCGAGGCCTGGCCTACTATCCGTTCCGGGAGGAAAATACGCAGGCAATGCTCGATTCGGTCCGCGCCCTGCTGCCCGGCGAATACGCCAAGGCGCGCATCGAACTCTACTCCGACGGCCGCGAAGTCCGGAACCTGATTCCGATGTTCTACCGCACGGCGGCGCCCGCCAAGAAGAAAGGCGGACCGATTCCGTTCGTCAATCGCTCCGAGCATCCGCTCGTGACCCCGTTATCGAGGCAGCACGCGCCGACCCGGGGATTGTCCGGCCGACATATCGCCTTGTGGCAGAGCCACGGCCGCTATTTCGACCAACCGGAGAACCGCTGGCGCTGGCAGCGCGTGCGACTGTGGGAGACCTGCGAGGACCTCTACACGCAGAGCTACGTCCTGCCGTACCTGGTTCCGATGCTGGAGCATGCCGGCGCCTGCGTGATGCTGCCGCGCGAGCGCGACGTGCAGCTCCACGAAGCGCTGGCGGACAACGACGCCCCGGAGCAATATCGCGAAGAGGGTAGTTGGAGCGACGGAGGCCCGGGGTTCGCCCACCTCCATGCGGTCTACCGCACGGGGGAGAATCCGTTCCGCCACGGCACGACGCGCCGCACGACGAGCGTCGCGTCCGGCGAGCCGGAGAGCCGGGCCGTCTGGCGTGCGGAGATTCCCGAGCGGGGAGAATACGCCGTCTACGTCAGCTATGAGTCGACTCCGCAAAGCGCTGACGACGCGAATTATACGGTCGCTCACCTCGGGGGACGCTCCAGCTTTTCGGTCAACCAGACGATGGGCGGCGGCACCTGGATCTACCTCGGGCGTTTCCTCTTCGATGCGGGCGAGCAGGAGGTCGTCGTCCTTAGCAACCGCTCGCGGCAGGCAGGCCGCACGGTATCGGCCGACGCCGTGAAGATCGGCGGAGGCTTCGGCAACATCGCCCGCTCGACCTGCGACTCGCTGCGACGGCCCGACACGGAGTATCTCGAAGAGACGAGCGGTTATCCGCGCTTCTGCGAAGGGGCCCGCTACTGGCTCCAGTGGGCCGGATTCGACGAAAAGGTCTACGCAGGCAAAAACCACAAGGACGACTACAAGGAGGACTACATGTCGCGCGCCCACTGGGTCAACGCCCTGATGGGCGGCTCCGAACGCCTGCCCGACTCGGCAGGCCTGCGGATTCCGGTCGATCTGGCACTCGCCTTCCACTCCGACGCGGGGGTTCGCGACGGCGACGAAACGATCGGCACGCTCGGCATCTTCTATACGCGGGAGAACCACGGACGTTTTCAGGGCGGGGCCGACCGCTATCGATCGCGCGACCTGACGGATATCGTCATGACGCAGATCGTCGGCGACATCCGGCGCGGCTTCGAACCCGAATGGAACCGACGCGGGCTGTGGAACCGCGCCTACTACGAAGCACGTATCCCGAGCGCCCCGACCATGCTCCTGGAACTCCTCTCGCACCAGAATTTCGCCGACATGCGCTACGGCAGCGACCCGCGCTTCAAGTTCTTCGTCAGCCGAGCCATCTACAAAGGCATCCTGCGCTATATCAGTTCGCAATACGGAACACCTTACGTCGTGCAGCCGCTGCCGGTCGAGGCCTTCGGCATCGAGTTTTCGGGCGACGACGCCGTGCGGCTGCGCTGGAGTCCGGTGCTCGATTCGCTCGAAGCGTCGGCCGTGCCGACGGGCTACGTGGTCTACACCCGTCGGGGCGACGGAGGCTTCGACGACGGCCGTCGGGTCGACGAGCCGACGATCACGCTCCGGCAGGAGCCGGGCGTGCGCTACAGCTACCGGGTGACCGCCGTGAACGAGGGCGGCGAGAGCATGCCGAGCGAAATCCTCTCCGCATGCCGCATGCCCGAAGAGCGGGGCAGGGTACTGGTCGTCAACGGTTTCGACCGCGTGTGCGCCCCGTACAGCGCCCGCATCGACACGCTCGCGGGCTTCTACCGCGACATCGACCCGGGCGTTCCCGACCGGGCGGACATCTCGTTCGTCGGTCCGCAGCGCATCTTCGACCTCTCGCAGGCCCGCAACGAGCGGGAGGCGGAGGCGCTGGGCGCCTGCTTCGACGACTTCGAAACGGACGTGCTGGGCGGCAATACGTTCGACTATCCGGCCCTGCACGGCCGCTCGATCGCAGCGGCCGGCTACTCCTACTGCTCCGCCTCGGCCAAAGCGGTGGAGCGCGGCGAGATCCCGCTCGCCGGCTACGACGCCATCGACCTCATCCTCGGCCTGCAACGCCCCACGACGGTGGCGCGCGGCGTGCGGGGCGAAGAATTCCCGACTTTCTCGCCCGAACTGCGGCACGCCCTGCGACGCGCGGCAGCCGACGGAGGGGCGCTGTTCGTATCGGGCAGCTACGTCACGACTGATTTGCACACGGACGAGGAGCAGGCATTCGCCGCCGAGGTGCTGCATGTCGCGCACGACGACGGCGCCCCGGCGCAGGGCGGCCGCGTGCGGGTCGTCACGTCGCGCGGAGGCTTCTCGCGCGGCGACTACCGCTATCACGACACGCCGGGCCGCGAACACTACGCCGTTGCGACGCCCGACGCCCTGAGCCCGGCCGACCGCGAGGCATTCGCCGTGATGCGCTACGCCGGCAACGGCCGCATGGCGGGCATCGCCTCCGACGCAGGCCGCACGTTCGTGCTGGGCTTTCCCTTCGAAGCCCTTCGCGACGAACAGCAGCGCGACCGGCTGATGCGCGACGTACTCCATTTCCTCATTCGCAGCGAAAAACCCTAAAAATATCCGACTATGTCACTCGAACAACAGATCTCGAAAGGGATCATGGAGGCCATGAAGGCCAAGGACACGGTGCGCCTGAGCGCACTGCGCAACGCCAAGAAATACGTCATCGAGGCCAAGACCTCCGGCCCGGGAGTCACCGAGCTGTCCGACGCCGACGTGCTGAAAATCATCTCGAAACTCGCCAAGCAGGGCACCGACTCCGCCGCGATTTTCCGACAGCAGAACCGCGAGGACCTCGCCTCCGAGGAGCTGGCGCAGGTAGCCGTCTATCAGGAGTTTCTGCCCAAGCAGCTCACCGACGAGGAGCTGACCGCCGAGGTACGGGCCGTCATCGCCGAAGTAGGCGCCACCTCGATGAAGGAGATGGGCCGGGTGATGGGCGTCGCATCGAAGCGCCTCGCAGGACGCGCCGACGGCAAGGATATTTCGGCCAAAGTCAAGGAGCTGCTGGGATAGCATGAGTGCGATACGACGGTTTCTGCCGCTCGTCTGCATGCTGTTCGCCTTGCAGGGGCTTTCCGCCCGCAAACCGGCCGGCCGCACGCATCTGCCTTGCCGGATCGAATACGGCAAATACATCGTGCAGGTCGGCACTCCGGCGGGTCCGCGCCGGTTCATCTTCGACACGGGAGCTACCCGCACGACCGTCAGCGAGTCGCTCTATCGCGAACTGGGCCTCGTCGCTGCGGGAGACGCCGAAGTCGGCGATTTCGAGGGCTACCGCGACCGGCTCGTCCTGGCGCGCATCCCGTTCCTGCAACTGGGCGGAATGCGTTTCGACGACTGGCCCGTCGACGTGCTGCCCGACAGCTCTTACGTGTGGTGTCTGGGTGTGGACGGCATCGTGGGCAGCGACCTGCTGCGCCGGTCGGTCGTCCGCATCTCCGCTGCCGATTCGCTCGTTTCGCTGGCGACCGATTACCGGCAATTCGTCGATCTCGACCGCAGGAAAGCCGTGCGGTTCCAACGGGTCTCCGGCCGCCCTTTCATCCACCTGCGGGCGGACGGCAGCGGACGACGCATGGATTTTTACGCATTGTTCGACACCGGTTCCTCGGGACTTTTCGACTGCCGCTACCGCGAATGCACGGAGCTGATCGACCGGGGGATCCTACGCAAGGTGCGCCGCACCTCCGGATATGCGGCCCGGCTGGGCTGGACCAACCGCTCGTCCGTGCGCGAGGCCGTGCGGGGGACGATTCCCCGGCTGGAGGTCGCCGGAACCGTACTGCCGGAGATCCCGGTCGGCGAGACCTACGGCAGCATCAACAAGATCGGTTGCGGCCTGCTGCACTACGGCACCGTCGTCATCGACTACCCGGGACGCCGGTTCTGGCTGCTGCCGCATGCCGCGACGCCCGACGCCCCCGACGTGCCGCTGCGCAACGTAGCCGTGGCTATCGAGGGCGGCCGCCCGGTCGTGGGGCAGGTGTGGGACGACGCCCTGGACGGAATCGTCGCCCCGGGAGACCGGATCGTGCGGATCGGCACGCTGGATGTCACGCAGGTCGATCCATGCGCTTTCATCCGGGGCGAGATCCGCGGCGACAAACCCGAAATAACCGTCGAACGCAAAGACGGCTCGCGCGTAACCGTGCCGATCAAAAATCTGTAATATGTTACATCTGCATCAAACACTTCATCGCAACGTAAAGACGATCGCCATGCCCTCGGCCATGATCGTCGGAGCACTTCTCTGCCGCCCGATTTCGGCCCTGGAGCTCCGATCGGGACATCTGATCACCCCCGCACTGATTTTTCTGATGCTCTTCATCACGTTCTGCCGCGTGAAACCCAGCCAGATGCGGCTCTCGCCGCTCCATCTTTGGCTGCTGCTCTTCCAGACGGTCGTCAGCACCGGCCTCTACCTGCTGCTCCTGCCGCTGAACGAGATCGTGGCGCAGGGGGCGATGATCTGCGTTTTGGCCCCCGTGGCGATGGCGGCAGTAGTCATCGGCGGCATGCTGGGCGCCAATGTCGCCACCATGGCCACCTACAGTCTGCTGTGCAACCTCTCCATCGCCGTACTGGCCCCCGTCATGCTCTCCTGGACCGGCGCCGGCGTCTGCACCTTCGTCGAGATTCTCTCCCGCGTCGCGCCGCTGCTCATCATGCCCTTCGCCGTCGCGCAGGGCTGCCGGCTGCTCGTCCCGAAAGCCGCACAATGGATCGGCGACCACAGCCAGCTGTCGTTCTATCTGTGGCTCGTGTCGCTGCTGGTAATCATCGGCCGCACGACGGCTTTCATCATCGACCTGCACGACGCCTCGGCACGAACGGAGCTGTGGCTCGCCTTCGCAGCCCTGATCATCTGCCTCGCGCAGTTCAAGATCGGCCGCATGCTGGGCCGCCGCTACGGCGATCCGGCAGCCGGCGGCCAATCGCTCGGACAGAAAAACACGGTCCTCGCGGTCTGGATGGCCCAATCGTTCCTCAATCCCATCTCCTCGATCGCCCCGACCGCATACATCGTCTGGCAGAACTTCGTGAACTCCTATCAAATCTATAAAAAAGATAGAGAAACGACGAAAAACTAAATATAAACCACTGTTTTTTAATGATTTAATA